>CANHBJ010000007.1 GCA_947459075.1 Bacteroidota bacterium | reverse complement strand
TTTAACTCAATATCTGTATGAATCGTTTATATTGAGTATACCTCCTCGGAAGGTTTGTGAGATGGCCGGAAAAAAATGTGACCCAGAGTTGGTGAGAAAAATCAACAACTTTGAAAGCGATGACAAAGATGGTAACCAATCAAACCCAATGTGGGATAAACTAAAAGGAATTTTTTAATAACAACTAAAACATACAATTATGCCAAATCCAAAGCGAAAAATTTCTAACACTCGCAGAGACAAAAGAAGAACTCATTACAAAGGCGTTAATCCAACCCTTTCTGTTGATGCAACTTCTGGCGAAACACACTTACGTCACAGAGTAACTGCTGATGGCTTTTACAAAGGTAAGTTAGTGTTTCCAGATATGAGAAAAGACGTTTAATATTAACCCAAACCCATACCAATTGATGAGAATAGGCTTTGATATTATGGGAGGTGATTTTGCCCCCCTTGAGGCTATTAAAGGAGCTATCCTTGCCCAAAAAGAATTAACTTCTGATATTAGAATTGTGTTGTTTGGTGATGAATCAACAGCAAGACAATTACTAACAGAAAATGGTGCCAATGAATCAGATTTTGATTTTGTTCATACCACAGAAGTTATTGAAATGGGAGAGCATCCCACAAAAGCAATATCCCAAAAGCGTAACTCAAGCATTGCAGTTGGTTTCAGTCAATTAGCTGCCAAACAAATTGATTCTTTTGTGAGTGCAGGTAACACAGGAGCCATGTTGGTAGGTGCTATGTTCTCAGTTAAACCCATAGAAGGAGTTATCCGACCTTGTATTACTGCTACAGTGCCTAAGCCTAACGGCAAAACCGGATTGCTTTTGGATGTGGGTGTAAATGCAGATTGTAAACCAGATGTTCTATATCAGTTTGCCGTTTTAGGCTCTTTAATGATGAAACATGTGCTAAAGGTTGAATCTCCTCGTGTTGGTTTAATGAGCATTGGTGAAGAGAAAGAAAAAGGTAATTTAGTTACTATCGCAGCCCATCAGTTATTAGATACCGGAGGTCCGTTTAATTTTATAGGTAACGTGGAAGGTCGAGATTTATTAACTGATAAAAGTGATGTGATAGTATGTGAAGGGTTTGTAGGTAATATTATACTAAAAGCATATGAAGCGTTTTATTATGTTGTGAAGAAACGTGGAAGTACTGATGAGTATCTTGATCGCTTTAATTACGAAAATTATGGAGGAACTCCTATTCTTGGAGTAAATGCCCCTGTAATTATTGGACATGGTATTTCAAACGCTAAGGCTTTTAAAAACATGATTTTTACAGCCAAAGAAGTTTCAGATTCTGGTTTGTGCAGCATAATAAGGGAAGAATTTAAAAATCTAGTATTACCTGTAAATTAGCATGAGTAAAATTACAGCAGCAATTACATGTGTTCAAGGATACGTTCCTGATTATAAGCTTACCAATGCTGAATTGGAGAAATTAGTAGATACCTCAGACGAGTGGATTACTTCTCGTACAGGCATCAAAGAAAGAAGACTACTTAATACTCCTGGCTTAGCAACCTCCGATATGGGAGTTGAAGCAGTTAATGGTTTGCTTAAAAAGCGTGGAATAACTGCAAACGAAATCGAACTAATCATATTTGCTACAGTTACGCCCGATATGGTATTTCCATCAACCGCTTGTATTTTGGCCGATAAAATTGGCGCCAAAAATGCATGGGGGTTTGATTTGGCCGCAGCATGTTCAGGTTTTTTGTTCGCATTACAAACTGCAGCTTCATTCATAGAATCTGGTAAACACAAAAATGTGTTGGTAGTTGGAGGAGATAAAATGTCCTCAATAATTGATTATACAGACAGAAACACCTGCATTATTTTTGGTGATGGTTTAGGATGTGTTCTGCTTGAACCAAACGATGAGGGTAATGGAATAATAGACAGTGTGTTGAAAATAGATGGTCAAGGCCGTCATTATTTACATCAAAAAGCAGGCGGGTCATTAAGACCACCAACTCACGAAACAATAGATTCACGCGAACATTTCGTGTATCAAGATGGAAAGGCCGTGTTTAAATTCGCAGTAACAGGTATGGCTGATGTTTCTGCTCAAATAATGGAACGAAACAACTTAACTGCTGAAGATGTTACATACCTTGTTCCGCATCAAGCCAACCTAAGAATTATTGATGCTACTGCTGAACGCATGGGATTGGACAAAAATAAAGTGATGATAAATATTGATCACTTTGGTAATACCACGAATGGCACTTTACCTTTACTGCTATGGGAGTGGGAAGATAAATTAAAAAAAGGTGACAACCTTGTATTATCCGCATTTGGTGGCGGATTCACTTGGGGCTCTATTTACTTAAAGTGGGCATACAATGGCAGTAATGTTTAATTTTATATTTAAGTAGTAAACAATTCTAAAAATAAATTACTTTTGATAGTATTCAAATAACTCCAACATGGAATTAAAAGAAATTAAAGAACTGATTAAATTGGTTTCGGAAACGGGAGTTTCTGAGGTTGAAATTGAACGTGGTGATTTTAAACTTGCCATTAAAAAAATTGAAGAAAAAGTGTTTGTGCAAAATACAGCGCCAGCCATTCAACCACAAATGGTTATTGCGCCACCAGTTGTAGCATCAACTCCAGCAACACCTGCTACTGAGCGTACAAACAATTTAATTACCATTAAATCACCAATGATTGGTACATTTTACAAATCATCATCTCCTGATAAGCCTGCATTTATTAGCGTTGGCGATGAAATAGTTTCAGGGAAAGTTCTTTGCATAATAGAAGCAATGAAATTGTTTAATGAAATCGAATCAGAAATATCAGGCCGTATTGTTAAGGTGCTTGTTGAAAATGCTTCACCTGTTGAGTACGATCAGCCTTTATTTTTAGTTGAACCAATGTAAAATTTTTAAAGCAAAAGAATACTAAAGTCGATAAGTTCTTTTTGTAGCTTGTCGACTTTGTTTTTACAAATCATATCAACATTTAAAACAACGCATGTTTAAAAAGATATTAATTGCCAACCGTGGCGAAATAGCATTAAGAATTATTCGTACTGCTCGCGAAATGGGGATTAAAACAGTTGCTGTATATTCAACAGCAGATAAAGATAGTTTACATGTAAGATTTGCCGATGAAGCTGTTTGCATTGGCCCTCCGCCATCTCCACAATCATACCTTAATATACCCAATATAATAGCTGCGGCAGAAATAACCAACGCTGATGCAATACATCCGGGATATGGGTTTTTATCAGAGAATGCAAAGTTTTCAGGGATATGCCGCGATCATGGAATTAAATTTATAGGTGCATCACCAGAAATGATTAATGCCATGGGGGATAAGGCTAGTGCAAAAGATACCATGAAAAAAGCTGGTGTTCCTGTAATTCCTGGTAGTGATGGTTTACTTGTAAGCTCAGACGAAGGCCGTGAGTTAGCCAAAGTTATTGGTTATCCGGTAATCATAAAAGCTACTGCTGGAGGCGGAGGAAGGGGCATGCGCATAATATGGAATGATGAAGAGTTTGAACGCAATTGGGATAGTGCTCGTCAAGAATCATCTGCAGCATTTGGAAACGATGGAATTTACATGGAAAAATATGTAGAGGACCCTCGTCATATTGAAATTCAGTTAGCGGGTGATCAATACGGTAACGTTTGCCATTTAAGTGAGCGTGATTGCTCAATTCAACGCAGACATCAGAAACTAGTTGAAGAAGCGCCATCTCCTTTTATTACTCCCGAGTTGCGCGAAATAATGGGTGATGCAGCAATAAAAGGTGCCAAGTCAATTAACTACGAAGGTTTAGGAACCATTGAATTTTTGGTTGATAAACACCGTAATTTTTATTTCATGGAAATGAATACCCGTATTCAAGTTGAACATCCAGTTACCGAAGAAGTAATTAACTACGATTTAGTAAAAGAACAAATATTAATAGCTGCTGGTGTTCCTATTAGTGGTAGAAATTATCTACCTACAAAACACGCCATAGAATGTCGTATTAATGCCGAAGATCCACAGAATAACTTCAGGCCTACTCCAGGTAAAATCGAATATTTGCATAAGCCAGGTGGACACGGTACGCGCGTTGACACACATATTTATGCAGGTTATACAATACCTTCTAATTATGATAGTATGATTGCTAAATTAATAGTTAGTGCTCAAACCCGTGAAGAGGCCATTATTAAAATGGAAAGGGCATTAGGAGAATTTATTATTGAAGGGCCTGGCATAAAAACCACAATTCCACTTCATATTAAATTGATGCAAAACGAAGATTTTAAAAAAGGAAATTTTACTACATCCTTCATGAATACCTTTGATATGAACGCTTAATCAAATAAATTAATAGTAAAGCCTGACTTGTTCCAAATGGGAGTCAGGCTTTTTTTATGACTTTTTTTGTTTAAAAACTTGCTGATATAAATAAGTTGCTTATCTTTGCCCTCCCTTTTAAGAGCCACATTAGTGGTTTGGATGTTAAAGTCTGATGGTTTAAATTATTTTGTAACCCGCTCAGCAAGCAATATTTTAATAAAATTAAAATATTTTTTGTCAGGCACTTGCATAGCACAATAATTACATCTACTTTTGCCTCCCCTTAGAAATTAAGAAAAACTGTTTTTTAAAGCAAAATATGCCAACTATACAACAGCTTGTAAGAAAAGGTCGTACCGAAATTACTACCAAAAGTAAGTCACCAGCCTTAGATTCATGCCCTCAACGCAGAGGCGTTTGTACCCGTGTGTACACAACAACACCTAAGAAGCCTAACTCGGCAATGCGTAAAGTAGCTCGTGTTCGTTTAACAAACGGAAACGAGGTTAATGCGTACATTCCAGGTGAAGGTCACAATTTGCAAGAGCATTCTATCGTGTTAGTTCGCGGTGGACGTGTTAAAGATTTACCAGGTGTTCGTTATCACATTGTTCGTGGTGCATTAGATACCGCAGGTGTTGCTGGACGTAACCAACGCAGATCTAAATATGGTACAAAAAAACCAAAGCCAGGTCAAGCAGCGGTTGATCCAAAAGCTAAAAAGAAATAATTAAGATTTAGGGATAGTATACAATGAGAAAATCAAAACCTAAAAAACGCATTTTATTGCCAGATCCGAAATTCAACGATATCTTGGTAACAAGATTTGTAAATAACCTAATGTGGGATGGTAAAAAAAGTACAGCGTATGATGTATTCTACACTGCACTCGATAAAGTAGAGGCTAAAATTCAAGAACGTGGTATTGACGTTTGGAAAAAGGCACTAAACAATATCATGCCAGCAGTAGAGGTTAAAGCAAGACGTGTTGGTGGTGCTACTTTCCAAATTCCAATGGAGGTTCCTGCGGATAGAAAAGTTGCAGTTGGAATGAAATGGATGATAGACTACTCTCGCAGACGCAACGAAAAATCAATGTCAGATAAATTGGCAGGTGAGATTATTGCTGCTTCTAAAGGTGAAGGTGCTGCAGTTAAAAAACGTGAAGATACACACAGAATGGCCGAAGCTAACAAAGCATTCTCTCACTTTAAAGTTAGCTAATTAATAAAAGTTTAGAGTACATACAAAATGTCAAGAGACTTATCATTAACAAGAAACATTGGAATAGCAGCTCATATTGATGCGGGTAAAACCACTACAACTGAGCGTATATTATACTATTCTGGTGTAAACCACAAAATTGGTGAAGTTCACGATGGTGCTTCTACAATGGACTGGATGGTACAAGAGGCCGAGCGTGGTATAACAATTACCTCAGCAGCAACTACTGTTCCTTGGAAATACCGTGGAAAAAATTATCACATCAATATTATTGATACTCCTGGTCACGTTGATTTTACCGTTGAGGTAAACCGTTCTTTGCGTGTATTAGATGGATTAGTGTTTTTGTTTTCTGCGGTTGATGGCGTAGAGCCTCAATCAGAAACTAATTGGCGTTTAGCTAATAATTATAATGTTGCTCGTTTAGGCTTCGTTAACAAAATGGATCGCTCTGGTGCAGATTTCTTAAATGTTGTAAAGCAAGTAAGAGAAATGTTAGGCAGCCATGCTGTTCCTCTTCAATTACCTATAGGTGCTGAAGATGGATTCAAAGGTGTTGTTGATTTAATCAACTTCCGTGGAATGGTTTGGAACGAGCACGATAAAGGTATGACTTTCCAAGAGATTGACATTCCAGCTGATATGATGGAAGAGTCTTTGGAATGGAGAGAGAAATTATTGGAAGCAGTTTCAGAATATGATGACTCTTTGATGGAGAAATTCTTCGAAGATCCAAAATCAATTACGGAACGCGAAATATTAGATGCATTACGTAAAGCAGTTGTTGATATGAAGATCGTTCCAATGTTGTGCGGTTCATCATTCAAAAACAAAGGTGTACAAACCATGCTAGATTTAGTTATGGAATTGTTACCTAGCCCAATGGATAAGCAAAGTATCACTGGAACAAATCCTGATACGGGTGCTGAAGTAAGCCGTAAACCATCTTATACCGAGCCATTTGCTGCTTTAGCATTTAAAATTGCAACAGATCCATTTGTAGGTCGTTTGGCTTTTATGCGTGCTTACTCAGGTAAATTAGATGCAGGTTCATATGTTTTAAATACACGTAGTGGAAACAAAGAGCGTATCTCACGTATATTCCAAATGCATGCTAACAAACAAAATCCGATTGAAAGTTTAGGTGCTGGTGATATTGGTGCTGCAGTAGGTTTTAAAGATATCAAAACTGGTGATACACTTTGTGATGAGAAAAATCCTATTGTTTTAGAAGCAATGAACTTCCCTGAACCGGTTATTGGTTTAGCAATTGAGCCAAAAACACAGGCAGACGTTGATAAGTTGGGTATGAGTTTAGCTAAATTAGCTGAAGAAGATCCTACTTTCCGTGTTCACACTGACGAGGATACAGGTCAAACTGTTATATCTGGTATGGGTGAATTACACTTAGAAATTATAGTTGATAGATTGAAACGTGAGTTCAAGGTTGAATGTAATCAAGGTGCACCTCAGGTTTCATACAAAGAAAATATTCAAAAAGCTACTATTCACCGCGAGGTATATAAGAAACAGTCGGGTGGTAGAGGTAAATTTGCTGATATCCAGTTTGAATTAATTCCTGGTTCAGCTGATAAGCCGGGCTTAGAATTTGTAAACGAAATTGTTGGTGGTGCAATTCCAAAAGAATTTATTCCTTCAGTTGAAAAAGGTTTCAAAGCTGCAATGGTAAATGGTGTATTAGCCGGTTATGCTATTGAAAGTTTAAAGGTTCGCTTATTTGACGGTTCATTTCATGCGGTAGATTCGGATGCATTGTCTTTTGAATTAGCAGCTAAAATGGGCTTTAAGGAAGCAGCTCGCAAATCAAGTCCTGTGTTGCTTGAACCAATTATGAAAATTGAGGTTCTTACACCGGAAGAAAATATGGGTGACGTTATCGGTGACTTAAACAAACGCAGAGGCCAACTTGAAGGTATGGATACTCGCGCTGGTTCACAAGTTATTAAAGCAAAAGTGCCATTGGCAGAGATGTTTGGATACGTGACTCAACTACGTACGTTGTCTTCAGGTCGTGCAACTTCTACAATGGAGTTTGATCATTACGCTGAAGCACCTCGTAATGTACAAGAAGAAGTTTTAGCAAAAGTAAACGGTAAAGCAAAAGCCTAATATCATGGTTAACCAAAGAATAAGAATCAAGCTTAAGTCATTTGACTACAATCTGGTTGACAAGTCGGCAGAGAAGATTGTAAAGACGGTAAAATCTACCGGAGCTGTAGTTAGTGGTCCAATACCACTTCCTACTAAAAAGAAAATTTACACAGTTCTTCGTTCTCCGCATGTTAATAAGAAAGCCAGAGAACAATTCCAGTTATGCTCTTATAAAAGAATTCTGGACATTTACAGTTCAACCGCAAAAACTGTTGATGCATTAATGAAATTAGAATTACCAAGCGGTGTTGATGTTGAAATTAAAGTTTGATCATAGAAAATTATGTCAGGACTGATAGGAAAAAAAGTTGGGATGACCAGCATTTACGATAAAAACGGTAAGAATGTTGCTTGCACGATTATCGAAGCGGGCCCTTGTGTGGTAACGCAAGTTAAAACCACCGAAAAGGATGGCTACACTGCTGTTCAGCTAGCGTATGGAGATCGTAAGGAAAAAAACACTCCCGCTGCGCAAATAGGTATATTTAAAAAGGCTAATACTACACCTAAACGTAAGTTGGTAGAATTTAAAGGCTTTTTACAAACACTTGAACTAGGACAAACAATCTCTGTTGACCTGTTTGCTGAAGGAGAATTTGTTGACGTTGTTGGCACTTCTAAAGGTAAAGGTTTTCAAGGTGTTGTTAAACGTCATGGATTTAGCGGTGTTGGAATGCAAACGCATGGTCAACATAACCGTCTAAGAGCTCCAGGTTCATTAGGTGCTTCATCTGACCCATCTCGTGTATTTAAAGGTATGCGTATGGCTGGAAGAACTGGTGGAGACCGTGTGAAAAAGACCAACCTAGAAATTTTAAAAATTGTGAAGGACCAAAATTTGCTAGTTATTAAAGGTAGCATACCAGGTTCTAAAGGTTCAATCGTATTTATCGAGAAATAACATGGAATTAGCAGTATTGAACATAAACGGTACAGAAACCGGTAAGAAAGTAACTCTTTCTGCAGATACTTTCGGTATAGAACCAAATAACCATGCTATTTATTTAGATGTGAAGCAATACTTGGCAAACCAACGTCAAGGTACTCACAAAGCTAAAGAAAAGAGTGAAGTAAGCGGTTCAACTAAAAAGTTACATCGCCAAAAAGGTACAGGTGGATCTCGTAAAGGAAGTATCAAAAGTGGTACTTTCGTTGGTGGTGCTCGTATTCACGGTCCTCGCCCTCGCGATTACAGTTTCAAGCTAAATAAAAAATTGAAACAACTTGCACGTAAATCGGCATTTGCATACAAAGTAAAAGAGAACAATATTACAGTATTAGAAAGTTTCAGTTTTGATGCTCCTAAAACAAAACAATATATATCTCTATTAAACAACTTGAAGTTAGCAAATGAAAAAGTGTTGATGATTATACCTGAGTATAATGATAGCATTTATCGTTCTAGCCGTAACTTGCCTAAAGCAAAGGTTGTAGCAGCTAAGGATGTTAATACATACGAAATCTTGCATGCTAACAAAGTTATTCTGCTTGAGAATTCGTTACCTATTATTGTGGAAACATTAAATTAATTAAGATGAGCGTTTTAAAAAAGCCTTTAATCACTGAAAAATCTACACATTTAAGCGAAAATCTTAATCAGTATAGTTTTTTAGTAGAAAAAACAGCTAATAAACCTGAAATTAAGGTAGCTATTGAAAAAATGTATGATGTTACTGTAACAAGTGTTAGCACTGCTATTTATGCAGGTAAAGCTAAATCTCGTTTCACTAAGAGAGGACAATTCAGTGGTAGAAGACCATCAGTTAAAAAAGCTATTATCACTGTTAAAGAAGGTCAAACAATTGACTTCTTCGCAAACATATAATTGAAGAATATTTAAGTAATTATGGGAATTAGAAAATTTAGACCAATGACTCCCGGTACTCGCTTTAAATCAGTGAATACTTTTGAGGAGATCACGACATCAACACCCGAAAAATCGTTGATTGCAAAACAAAGCAAAAGTGGCGGTCGTAATGGTTCTGGTAAAATGACGATGCGTTACATTGGTGGCGGTCATAAGCAAAAATACCGTATCATTGACTTTAAGCGTAACAAACATGCAGTTCCTGCTGTTGTTGCAACCATCGAGTATGATCCAAATCGTAGTGGTCGTATTGCATTATTGCATTATGCTGATGGGGAGAAAAGATATATTCTTGCACCACATGGATTAAAAGTTGGTCAAACTGTTTTGAGTGGCACTGGTGCTGCTCCTGAAATAGGAAATGCACTACCACTTAGTGAAATACCTTTAGGTACTGTAATTTACAATGTTGAATTACAACCTGGCCAAGGTGGAAAGTTAGTTCGTTCTGCTGGTTCATTTGCTCAATTATTAAATAGAGATGGTAAATATGCTATTGTTAAATTAGCATCAGGTGAAACCCGTATGATTGTAGCTGCATGTTTAGCAACAATAGGTTCAGTTTCGAATCCTGACCATAGTTTAGAGCGTAAAGGTAAAGCTGGTGCAAACCGCTGGAGAGGCGTTCGTCCTCGTACAAGACCAGTAGCTATGAATCCTGTTGATCATCCTATGGGTGGTGGTGAAGGTAGAGCTTCAGGTGGACACCCACGCTCACGCAAAGGCTTGATAGCAAAGGGTTATAAAACCCGTACGCCTAAAAAGCATTCAAATAAATTTATTATCGAAAGACGTAAGAAGTAACAGAATATGGCTCGTTCGCTAAAAAAAGGACCATTCGTTGATATCAAGCTTGACAAAAAAGTACAAGCCATGAACGAATCAAAAAAGAAATCGGTGATTAAAACTTGGTCACGTAGAACTATGATTACACCTGATTTCGTAGGTCATACATTCGGAGTGCACAACGGAAACAAGTTCATTCCGGTTTATGTAACTGAAAACATGGTAGGACACAAACTTGGTGAATTTGCACCTACCAGAACATTCAAGAGTCACCCGACTAAAAAAGACTAAGGAATAATGGAAGCAATAGCGAAATTAAATAACTGTCCTACTTCGCCTCGTAAGATGAGGCTACTTGCCGACTTAGTTCGTGGTAAGCGTGTAGGTGAAGCGATGAATATCCTTCGTTTCAATAACAAAAAAGAAAGCTCACATCGTTTAGACAAATTGTTACGTTCGGCAATAGCCAACTGGGAACAAAAAAACGAAGGCGCTGATGTTGAAAGCGCACAGTTATACGTGAAAACGATTTTTGTAGACGGTGGTGCAATGATGAAGCGTGTTAGACCCGCTCCACAAGGTAGAGCATATCGTGTTAGAAAACGTTCTAATCACGTTACGCTTGTAGTTGATAGCAAAATTGCTGCAACTGTTGAAACAGTAAATAATAATAACGCATAAATTTAAATCAGAATGGGACAAAAAGTTAACCCGATAGGTTTAAGATTAGGTATCATCAGAGGTTGGGAATCTAACTGGTACGGTGGCAATAATTTTGCTGATAAACTTATTGAAGATGAGAAAATCAGAAAATACCTAAAAGCTCGTATCGCAAAAGGTGGTATTGCTCGTATTGTAATTGAAAGAACAATTAAGCGCATCATTATTACTATTCATACATCTCGTCCTGGTATCGTAATTGGTAAAGCAGGATCTGAAGTAGATAAGATTAAGGAAGAGATCAAAAAGCTCACAAAAAAAGATGTTCAAATCAATATTTTTGAGATTAAACGTCCAGAACTTGATGCTACCTTAGTTGGTGAGACCATAGCTAGTCAATTAGAAGCACGTGTTTCATACAAGCGTGCTCTTAAAACTTCAATTGCTTCCACTATGAGAATGGGTGCAGAGGGTATAAAAATAATGGTATCTGGTCGTTTAGGTGGTGCTGAAATGGCACGTTCTGAATCTTACAAAGAGGGAAGAACACCTTTGCATACCTTACGCGCTGATATTGATTATGCAATCGTTGAAGCTTCTACCGTTTACGGTAAAATAGGTATTAAGGTATGGATCTGTAAGGGTGAAATTTACGGTAAACGTGATTTATCTCCAAATGCAGGTGTTGCCAGTACCGAAGGTTCACGTGGTGGTAACCGTGGCGGAAATGAAAGAAGGAGTGCAGGCGATAGACCAAGAGGTGATAGAAGGAGTGGAGGCGACAGACCACGTGGTGATAGAAAACCTGCTGGTGATAGAAGAGGTACCGGAGATAGAAAACCAAAGAATTAATTAAGGGTAGTACGAATAAATAAGTATCGAAATGTTACAACCTAAAAGAACAAAGTATAGAAAGCAACAAAAAGGCCGTGTAAGAGGTAATGCTACTCGTGGAGCAGTTTTAGCTTTCGGATCATTCGGTTTAAAATCGATTGAAACAAAGTATATTACAGCAAAGCAACTTGAAGCAGCTCGTATTGCACTAACGCGTCACATGAAACGTGAAGGTCAGGTGTGGATTCGTATTTTTCCAGATAAACCAATTACCAAAAAACCTGCTGAGGTTCGTATGGGTAAAGGTAAGGGTGCTCCTGAGTATTGGGTTGCACCAATAAAACCAGGTGTTATCATGTTTGAAATTGATGGCGTGCCAATGGATGTTGCAAAAGAAGCAATGCGTTTAGCAGCTCAAAAACTTCCTGTAACAACCAAATTTATTGTTAAACCTGATTACGTAGCATAAGATGAAAAATACAGAGATCAGAGAATTATCCAACAAGGAATTGGGAGCTCGTATTAAAGCAGAAAAATTGCAAATGACCAAAACGATGTTTAATCATGCAGTTACTCCTTTAGAGAATACTAATGCCATAAAGGACAGCAAAAAATTAATTGCTCGTTTGTTAACAGAGCAAAAAAGCAGGCAACTAGCAGGCCAAAATGCTCAATAATAATTAAGATGGAAACAACAGCACCAGAAGTAAGAAATTCACGCAAGGTTATCATCGGTAAAGTGGTAAGCAATAAAATGCAAAAAACCATAGTTGTAGCCGTTGAGCGTAAAGTGATGCACCCAAAGTACGGGAAGTTCATCAAAATGACCTCAACATTTAAAGCCCATGACGAGAAAAACGAATGTGGTATTAACGATATCGTTAAGCTAATGGAGACTCGTCCGCTGAGCAAAGATAAACGTTGGAGATTAGTAGAAATTATCGAAAAAGCTAAGTAATCATGATACAACAAGAATCAAGACTTAAAGTTGCTGACAATAGTGGTGCCAAAGAAGTACTTTGCATAAGAGTATTAGGCGGTACAGCTAGACGTTATGCATCTGTAGGCGATAAAATCGTAGTGTCGGTAAAAAGTGCAATACCTTCTGGTACTGTAAAAAAGGGTTCCGTTTCAAAAGCGGTTGTCGTTCGCACTAAAAAAGAAGTAAGAAGAGCAGACGGTTCATATATCAGATTTGATGATAACTCGTGTGTGTTATTAAACGCACAAGATGAACCAAGAGCTACGCGTATTTTCGGCCCTGTAGCTCGTGAACTACGTGAAAAACAATTTATGAAAATCGTTTCATTAGCACCGGAGGTATTGTAATTATGCAAAGAAAATACAACAAACAAACTAAACTCCACATTAAAAAAGGAGATATGGTATTGGTTATTACCGGTGATGATAAAGGTAAAAAAGGTCGCGTTATTGAAGTTTTTAATACTGAAAAACGCGCTTTAGTTGAGGGCATTAATATTGTCAGCCGTCATACAAAACCAAACGCACAAAATCAACAAGGTGGAATTATTAAGAAAGAAGCACGTATTAATATTTCAAACTTAAAAGTTGTTGATAAATCGGGTAATGCTACCCGTATAGGCCGCAAGGTTACCCCAGAAGGTAAAATTGTTCGCGTATCAAAAAAATCAGGTGAGGTAATAGAATAAATTAGATATGTATACTCCAAGATTAAAAGAAACATACAGCAAAACAGTAGCACCTGTTCTACAAGAAAAGTTTGCTTACAAAAATGCAATGCAAGTGCCTCGATTAACCAAAATCTGTTTAAATCAGGGTTTGGGAGCAGCTGTAGCTGATAAAAAGATAGTAGATCAAGCAGTGGAAGAAATGTCTATCATTGCGGGTCAAAAAGCTGTGCCAACTAAATCGAAGAAAGCTATCTCTAATTTCAAATTAAGAGAGAACATGCCAATTGGAGCTCGCGTAACTTTACGTGGAGTAAAAATGTATGAGTTTTTAGACCGTTTAATTTCTGTATCGTTACCACGTGTTCGTGATTTCGCAGGTTTAAATGTAAAAGGTTTTGATGGCCGTGGTAATTACACAATGGGTGTTACCGAGCAAATAATTTTTCCTGAGATTGTAATAGACAAAGTAAGCAGAATTAATGGTATGGACATAACTTTTGTTACTACCGCTGCCACTGATGAAGAGTGCCACGCTTTGTTAAAAGAATTTGGCTTACCATTTAAAAAATAATAACAATGGCTAAAGAATCAATAAAAGCTCGTCAGGTTAAACGCGAGAAATTAGTAGCTCGTTACGCAGTAAAAAGAGCGGCATTAAAAGCTGCAGGTGATTTCGATGCAATACAAAAATTGCCACGTAATTCTTCTCCTGTTCGTTTAAAGAATCGTTGTAAATTAACAGGTCGCCCTAAAGGTTACATGCGTGATTTCGGTATTTGCCGTAATCAATTCCGTGAAATGGCATTGATGGGGAAAATCCCAGGAGTAACGAAAGCCAGTTGGTAATTTCGTGAGATTTTAAAAATTAAGGCGCTAAAGTTTAGGAGTTTTAAATTATTCCTTTATTTTCGCGCCTCATTTAACTATAAAATAATATAAACTAAGCCGATAAGAGTAAAAGCCTTGGCTAACTATCGGCTAGAAAAACAAAAATTATGACAGATCCAATTGCAGATTACTTGACTAGGTTACGCAATGCGATCAAGGCAAACCATCGCATTGTTGAGATTCCTTCTTCACGTTTGAAGAAAGAAATGACTAAAGTACTCTTCGACAAAGGTTACATCCTTAATTACAAATTCGAAGATTCAACTACTCACCAAGGTACAATCAAAATTGCTTTGAAGTATCATCCGGTTACCAAATCCCCAGCTATCAGAAAACTTGAGCGTATAAGTACTCCAGGTTTACGTCAATATGCTGGTACAACAAATATACCCCGTGTAATTAACGGATTAGGTATAGCAATTTTAACTACCTCTAAAGGTGTAATGACCGATAAAGAGGCTCGTGCTAACAATGTTGGTGGTGAGGTATTATGTTACGTTTATTAATCACAAGGAGGTAGTAAAATGTCACGTATTGGAAAAGCACCGATTACATTACCTAAAGGAGTTGATATTAACATATCAAACGGTAACTTAGTTACTGTTAAAGGTCCTAAAGGAACATTAACTCAACAAGTAGATCCCGAGTTGAGTATAACAATTGAAAATGGCGTATTAGTAGTTACACGTCCTACTGAACAAAAAAGACATCGTGCAATGCATGGTTTATACCGCGCATTAATTAATAACATGGTTTTTGGTGTTACAGAAGGCTATACTGTTAAACAAGAATTAGTAGGTGTAGGTTACAAAGCTACTAATGATGGAAATATTCTCGATCTTACCTTAGGTTTCTCTCATCATATTTACTTCCAAGTTCCTATGGAATTAAAAGTTAAGACCGAAACAGAGAAAGGTAAAAACCCGATTATTACCCTTGAAGGTTCTGATAAACAACTTATCGGACAGGTTGCTGCTAAATTACGCAGCCTACGCAAACCTGAGCCATACAAAGGTAAAGGTATTAAATTTGTTGGTGAACAACTTAGAAGAAAAGCTGGTAAAACGGCATCTAAATAATAAGATAAAGCTATGTCAGTACTTAGAAAAAAAGTTGAAAGAAGACTTAAAATTAAAAAAGGAATACGCAGCCGTGTTTTTGGTACTCCTGAAAAGCCACGCTTATCGGTATTTAGAAGTAATAAAGATATTTACGTGCAAATTATCGATGATGTGCATGGTAAAACTTTAGCTTCAGCTTCATCAAAATCAGTTAAAGACAAAATGACCAATATTGAGAAATCGGCACTTGTTGGGAAAGCTATAGCAGAAAAAGCTGCTACAGCTGGAGTTACAACTGTGGTTTTTGATCGTAATGGTTACTTGTACCACGGCAGAGTAAAAAGTTTAGCCGAAAGTGCAAGAGAAGGTGGTATAAAATTCTAATTATAACCTATCAAAAGTTATGTCAACAGCAAACGTAAAAAGAGTAAAATCTAGTGATATAGAATTAAAAGAAAAGGTTGTGTCTATCAATCGTGTTGCGAAAGTAACAAAAGGTGGACGTACTTTTAGCTTTTCAGCCCTTATAGTAGTGGGCGATGGAAATGGTGTAGTAGGTTATGGTTTAGGTAAAGCTAACGAGGTTACTGATGCTATATCTAAAGGTATTGATGACGCTAAGAAAAATTTGGTTAAGGTGCCTGTTTTAAAAGGTACTGTACCTCATGATCAACTTGGTAAATATGGAGGTGGAAGAGTATATTTACAACCTGCTTCACATGGTACTGGTGTAATTGCCGGTGGTGCTATGCGTGCTGTGTTGGAAAGTGCTGGTATTACCGATGTATTAGCTAAATCAAAGGGTTCGTCTAATCCACATAACGTGGTAAAAGCAACTATTGATGCATTACTTAAAATGCGTGATGCATTTACCATTGCTCAAACAAGAGGTATTAGTTTAAAGAAAGTTTTTAATGGTTAATACAATGTCTAAAGTAAAAGTTACACTAGTAAAAAGTACCATCGACAGAGTTGAGGGGCAAAAAAGAACTGTTAGGGCTTTGGGTATTACCAAATTAAATCAAACAGTTGAAAAAGAAGCAACACCGCAAATCATGGGAATGATTAAAAAAGTTGCTCACTTGCTTAAAATTGAAAATATTTAATTAGCCAGTCTACAACACAATGAAATTACATACATTAAGGCCTGCAAAAGGCGCAACACATAAACAAGGAAAACGCGTTGGTCGCGGTGAAGGTTCTGGAAAAGGCGGAACATCTACACGTGGTCACAAAGGTGCTGGATCTCGTTCAGGTACTTCTACCAAACGCGGTTTTGAGGGTGGTCAAATGCCACTTTACAGACGTGTACCTAAGTTTGGATTTAAAAATTTAAACCGTACAGAGTTTGTTCCTGTAAACTTAGATCGTTTACAAAAACTTGCAGAAGAAAAAGGTCTAACAACAATTGATTTCCAAACTTTTTTAGATAATGGTTTTGTTTCTAAAAAAGGTGTTATCAAGGTGTTGGGTCGTGGCGAGTTAACATCAGCTATTCAGGTTAAAGCACATGCATTCTCAGATTCAGCAATTAAAGCTATCGAGGCTGCAGGTGGTAAAGCAGAAACAATCTAACCAATGAAGAAACTGATCGAAACCATCAAAAATATTTATCGCATTGAAGATTTACGCTTCAAACTTGCGTTCACCTTTTGGATGTTAGTCATTTATCGCGTAGGTACATATGTAACCTTACCTGGTGTTGATCCTAATATGTTAGAAGGCTCGAAAAACCAAGCCGCAGATGGTATTTTTGGTTTGATCAATATGTTTGCTGGCGGTGCTTTCGCAAGGGGTTCAATCTTTGCGCTAGGTATTATGCCATACATTTCTGCATCAATTGTAGTACAGTTACTTACAATGGCTGTGCCTACTTTTCAAAAAATGCAAAAAGAAGGTGAAGATGGACGAAGAAAGATCAACCAAATTACCCGCTATTTAACTATAGCTATAACGGCAGTTCAATCAATAGGTTTTCTTGTAAACTTAAAATCTGAAAACCCAGGTGCAATCATCTCAACCATGGAAGGTAGTGGTGTATCTGATTTCATGTTTATGCTTACCTCCGTAGTAGTCTTAACCGCTAGTACAATGTTTGTTCTATGGTTAGGTGAAAGAATTACAGATAAAGGTATTGGTAATGGTGTATCATTAATAATCATGATTGGAATAATAGCTCGTTTGCCATTTGCAATCAAGGATGAATTTGTATTTAAATTCACAGAATCTGGTGGTGGGCTAGTAATATTTTTGGTAGAATTAGCCGCATTGTTTGCTATTATCATGGGAGTTATTATGTTAGTTCAGGGAACTCGAAAGATTCCTGTTCAATATGCTAAACGTATTGTTGGTAGCCGACAAACTGGTGGGGCTCGTCAATATCTCCCCTTAAAGGTAAATACTGCAGGTGTAATGCCAATTATTTTTGCGCAAGCTTTAATGTTTATTCCTTCGACCGTAGCTCAATTTTTTCCTAACTACGAAAGCATGCGATTTATAATGGCCTTAGTAGATCCTACATCATTTGCTTACAACTTAACTTTTGCGGTACTTATAATTTTATTTACTTATTTTTACACAGCAATATCAGTTAATTCAACACAAATTTCTGATGAGTTAAAACGTAATGGAGGATTTGTTCCTGGTGTCAAGCCCGGTCAAGCTACTGCTAGTTTCATTGATAATATCATGTCTCGTATCACATTGCCAGGCTCTATATTTTTAGCAGCTGTGGCTATAATGCCATCATTAGCAGGTGTTTTGAATATTAACAGTCAATTTGCACAGTTTTATGGAGGAACATCTCTATTGATATTAGTAGGTGTTGTTTTAGACACTTTACAACAAATTGAAAGTCATTTATTGATGAGACATTATGATGGTTTGATGAAGTCAGGGAAGATGAAAGGACGTAGTGCAGTGGGTGCGGCTTAAAATAAAAATTGGCAATTTAAAAACAATCTGCTATTTTTGCAGCCCTTATAAAAGCAAGTATGTCAAAACAGTCACTGATAAAACAGGACGGAGTAATAACAGAAGCATTGAGTAACGCAATGTTTAGAGTACGCCTCGAAAATGGTCATGAGATCATTGCCCACATATCGGGAAAAATGAGGATGCACTACATAAAAATATTACCAGGAGATAAAATTTCGGTGGAAATGTCACCGTATGATTTATCAAAAGGTAGAATTATTTACAGATATAAGTAAACGAAAGATGAAAGTTAGAACATCTGTTAAAAAACGTAGTGAAGACTGCGTTTTAGTTAAGCGTAAAGGAAGAATCTACGTGATTAACAAAAAGAATCCAAAGTTTAAACAACGTCAAGGATAAATAAGAACTATGGCTCGTATATCAGGTATAGATTTGCCTAAAAACAAAAGGGGTGAGATTGGACTTACCTACATTTATGGCATCGGAAGATCAACCGCTCAGCACATTTTAACTGAGTGCGGAATTGATTTAAGTAAAAAGGTTAGCGAATGGAATGACGATGAGTTAAGCAAAATTCGTAAATTCATAACCGAAGGTTTAACTGTTGAGGGTGAACTGCGCTCAGAGAAACAATTGAACATCAAGCGTTTGATGGATATTGGTTGCTATCGTGGTTTACGTCATCGTAAAGGCTTACCTTTACGTGGTCAACGTACTCGTACTAATGCTCGTACCAGAAAAGGTAAACGCAAAACCGTTGCAGGTAAGAAAAAAGTAACCAAGTAAGAGGTAAGTAATAACATTAACAATGGCTACAAATAATAAAAAAGTAAGCAAAAAAAGAGTAGTAGCGATTGACACGAATGGTCAAGCGCATATAAAAGCTACCTTTAACAATATTATTATCTCAATTACCAACTCTACAGGTCAGGTAGTATCTTGGGCTTCTGCTGGTAAGATGGGATTCCGTGGTTCTAAAAAGAACACACCATATGCAGCGCAGATGGCCGCACAAGATTGCGCTAAGGTTGCTGTTGATGCCGGTATGAAAAAAGTTGAAGTGTTTGTTAAAGGACCAGGATCTGGACGTGAGTCTGCTATTCGTACTTTGCAGGCATCTGGCTTAGATGTATTATCAATACGTGATATAACACCAATGCCTCACAACGGCTGCCGCCCTCCTAAAAAGAGAAGAGTGTAATTATTGTTACTTTTAAGAAAAAAGAAAAATGGCTAGATATATTGGACCAAAAACTAAAATTGCCCGCAGATTTAAAGAGGCAATTTACGGACCGGATAAAAATTTCGAAAAAAGAGGGACTCCTCCGGGTCAGCACGGTCAATCTCGTAAGAGAGCTAAATTAACTGAGTATGCTATTCAGTTATTTGAAAAGCAAAAAGCAAAATACACTTATGGTGTTTTAGAACGTCAGTTTTATAAAACATTTGAAACTGCAGCTCGTAAAAAAGGTATTACAGGTGAAAACTTGTTAAAATATCTTGAAGCGCGCTTAGATAACACTGTTTATCGTTTAGGTATTGCAAAAACTCGTTCTGCTGCACGTCAGTTAGTTAGTCATTGCCATATTACTGTAAATGGTAACGTAGTTAATATTCCTTCTTACACACTTCGTCCTGGTGACGTAATTGAGGTTCGTGAGAAATCTAAAACTTTAGAAGTAATAGCTGACTCATTAGCTCATGGTAATGCTACTAAATTTAATTGGGTTAACTGGGATGGTAAGGCAATGAAAGGTACTTTCTTAGCTTTGCCTGAAAGAGATCAAATTCCTGAAAACATCAAGGAACAGTTAATCGTTGAATTATACTCAAAATAATTAATAATAATACAAAATGGCAATTCTCGCTTTTCAAAAACCGGATAAAGTTATTATGCATAAAGAGACTGACTTTTTTGGTCAGTTTGAATTCCGTCCGTTAGAAAAAGGATATGGTGTTACCATTGGTAATGCTCTCAGGAGAATTCTACTTTCATCTTTAGAAGGTTTTGCAATAACATCTGTTAAAATAACAGGTGTTGATCATGAATTCTCTACGCTAAAAGGAGTAATTCAAGATGTTGTAGAAATCGTATTAAACTTAAAACAAGTTCGTTTTAAGCGTATTATAGATGGGGTTGATAACGAAAAAATCTTTATTAACATTAAGGGCCAAGATGCATTTAATGCTGGAGAAATAGGTAAACATACCAATACGTTCCAGGTTTTAAACCCAGAGTTAGTTATCTGTAATATGGATCCTTCTGTTCATTTAGAACTTGAGATTACAGTTGATAAAGGAAGAGGTTACGTACCTGCAGAGGAAAACAAACCTAAAGATGCTCCGATTGGTTTAATTCCAATGGATGCTATTTTTACTCCTATCAAAAATGTTAAGTATAGTGTTGAAGACTTCCGTGTTGAACAAAAGACAGATTATGAGAAGTTATTAATTGAGATAGCTACTGATGGATCTATTCATCCAGAAGATGCATTGAAAGAGGCTGCAAAAATCCTTATTCAACATTTTATGTTGTTTTCGGATGAGTTAATTACAATGGATACCCAGGTAAAAGAAGCTCCTCAAGAAGTTGATGAGAATGTATTGCACATTCGTAAGATTTTAAAGACTCCATTATCAGACTTAGATTTATCCGTTCGTGCATACAATTGCTTAAAAGCAGCTGATATCAAAACTTTAGGTGATTTAGTTAGTTACGAGATTGGTGATTTATTGAAGTTCCGTAACTTCGGTAAAAAATCTCTTTCAGAATTAGAAGAATTAGCTAGAGAAAAAGGACTAGTATTTGGTATGGATGTTGCTAAATATTTGGGTAACGAAGAATAAAAATTAGATGATAGAACATAAACCTTGATTGTGTTTATGACAAATTATAAAAGAGATGAGACACGGTAAAACATTTAATCACTTAGGAAGAACAGCTTCGCATCGTAAGTCAATGCTTTCTAACATGGCAGGTTCGTTAATATTGCATAAACGTATTTCAACTACTTTGGCCAAAGCTAAAGAATTGAGAAAATACGTTGAGCCAATTATCAGTAAATCTAAAGAAGATAATACACATTCTCGTAGAACTATCTTTAGCTACTTAAAAAGTAAAGAAGTAGTTAAAGAACTATTTGCAGCAGTTGCACCAAAGGTAGGCGATCGTCCAGGTGGATATACAAGGATATTAAAACTTGCAAACCGTAAAGGTGATAACGCTGAAATGAGTATCATTGAATTGGTTGACTTTAATGAGGCAATGCTTGCTGAAAAATCAAGTAAATCTACTGCTAAGAAAACAACTCGTAGAGGCCGTAAGCCTGCTGCTAAACCAGCTGTAGAAAATACAGATGCTCCCTTAACTGAAGAAAATTAGTATTATACTAACAATATCTAAAACGGCTAAGTTTATACTTAGCCGTTTTTTTATTTTTAAATTTTATGATCATATATGAAAATACCCTTATTTCTGAAGATATTTTTGAAAAACATTTTATCTGTGATTTAAATTCTTGTAAGGGGGCTTGTTGTGTTGAAGGTGATTTTGGTGCGCCTGTTAGTGAGACTGAAATTAACACCATTAATAATTATTTACCTTTAATAACTCCTTTTTTATCTGATGAAGGTATATCTGTTATAAAATTAAAAGGGATAAGTGAGCTAGATAAAGACGGTGATTTAGTAACTACTTGCATACCAACAGGTGAATGTGTTTTTTCTGTAAGAACAGACGGTATTTTGTCATGTGGTATAGAGAAGGCTTGGAAATCAGGTAAAATAGATTTTCAAAAACCCATTTCTTGTCACTTATACCCCATTAGGATTAATAAAGTTGGAGATTATGATGCGTTGAATTATAACAAATGGGATATCTGTAAACCAGCTTGTGCATTAGGAGAAAAACATCAAATGCCAATCTATAAGTTTTTAAAAGCTCCGCTTATTCGCGCTTATGGTGTAAGTTGGTATAACGAATTAGAGGGAATTGCTGATGCCTTAAATGAAGATTAATTAAAATTCTGCATATCTAATCATTCGGCTATTAAACTTACGAATCATTCTATCAAAAGGCATATTTGTGTAGTTGATTCGTTTTGTTTTGAAGTAGTTTTGTGGGTCACCATCAGTATAAAGACCAAACATTTGGCCCGGAATAGTGTATGGTTTTCCCATTTGATTCATCTTATTATCATATATAAATAATCCATAGCTAATCCTGTCACTGTAATTATAAAGGTCGTTACAAAAACTAGCAACCATAAAATTCATTTTGGGGGGAACTTTAATTGTTGTGTCTATTTCTAGGTTTTTATTTAAGAAAATAGATGAATAGTTACCCGATATGATTTGGTTTATATTGCTATCTGCAAAAAAGTATACTGGTGTGAATGAATAATTACGAATAAATTCAGCTACTACCTTTAAATTACGTACCCTAAGTTCATTTATGGTATAATTTCGATCTCCTTCATCTGACAAACGCGCCAAATCTTTTTCTGATAGTGTAGGAAGCATAACAAATAAAATTCCTTTTTGGTATTCCTGAATTTGCTCTTTTAAGGTCATTTCTTTGTTGTCTATGAGTCTTTTTAAATCAACTGCATTCAATTTTAAGGTCATTTCTATAGTTGATGTTCTTCCTTGTATTTGCACATTATCATTATTATTTGTGGCGCTATAATGGTAACCAAGCTCAAAATTAACTACTGGAGATAATTTTACCGAAAAGCCAGCATTTAAACCGATATCAATTTTGCCAATTTTGTTAGTATTATTTACAGCATCTAATTTCACATAATTTCCATCTTTTATTGTCTCACTTCTAGAGCCTAATAAATAACCAGGACGTAAACCAAGATATAGCCACAAAGCATCATCACCAAACATTGAAAAGTATGCGTTTAAGTTAAGGTCTAAATGTTGAAGAGTATAGCGGCTATCATTTTGTTTTTCTTTGAAACCAGATATAGAATAAGTGGGTTCAAACGCAAGAAGGATTTGGTCAGTTATTTTTTTAGACCCGAATACACCAATATTGTAATAGCCGCTTCCATTGTATTTTCCGTATTGTGTGCCTATTGTGCTCAAGTTTAATGAACCCCTTATTCCATACTCATAATTTGATTGCGCTTTAACTGTTATGGCTAAAAAAGATAATATAAATATGAATCGTATTTTAATTTTATAAAATCCCATGTGCTTAGTTTATTATAAAGTCAATATTTCGTTTTAAACCGTTGTATTTTGTTCTTCTCATAGGAGATTTTTTAAAAACCGTTTTAAAAACATCTTCTGTAATTTCCATCCAATCTTGTTTTGTATAGTTTAATAGTTCTTTACTTGGGGCAAATGTTGGTTCTGTATTTTGATTTGCAAACCTATTCCAGGGGCATACATCTTGACAAACATCGCAACCAAACATCCAATTATCTAATTTGCCTTTTGCTTCCATTGGTAAGGCATCTTTTAGTTCTATGGTGTAATAAGAAATGCATTTACTTCCATCAACAACAGTTGGGCTTACAATAGCTTGTGTCGGACAGGCATCAATACATTTTGTACAAGTTCCACAATGGTTTGTTGCTAATAAGTTGTCAGGTATTAATTCTAAATCTAAAACTAATTCACATAAAAAATAATAAGAGCCACTTCCTTTATTAATCAAATTTCCATTTTTACCAATCCAACCTAATCCGCTTTTAACAGCCCATGCACGCTCTAAAATCGGAGCAGAATCCACAAAAGCTCGCCCGTTTATTTCACCAATATTTTCACGTATCCAAATTAAAAGTTCGTGCAGTTTTGCTTTTAACACATCATGGTAATCGTTGCCATATGCGTACTTACTAATTTTGGGTGCTGTGGTATCGTTTTGTTTTTGGGTTGAGTAGTAATTAAATAAAAGTGATACCACTGTTTTTGCTCCATCAACCAATAACCTAGGGTCTAATCTTTTATCGAAATGATTTTCCATGTAGGCCATTTTGCCGTGCATGTTGTTCGATAACCACTTTTCTAACCTAGGCGCTTCTGTTTCTAAAAATGCTGCTTTACTAAATCCCACATCAAAAAATCCTAGTTCTTTAGCTTTAATTTTTATGAGTTGGGTATTACGTTCGGCATTATTCATTTAAGGCAAATATAGCACATTGATAAGGCTTTTTGTATTAACAAAAACGATTGCAATTACAACTTAGTAATCAAACTTCAATAGAATTGATTCATTCTGAAAACTTATACTATTTTCGCTGTTCAACTATATTTGTTACATGAAAAAATTATTGTTATTGATTTCTCTCTTTTCTGCTGGAGCAATACTTACCTCGCATACCACAAAAAAGCAAGAAGAGGGTATGTTTCCATTATCGGAACTTAAAAACATTGATGTTAAAAAAGCAGGCTTAAAAATTACTCCACAAGAATTATACAACCCAAGTGGAACTAGTTTAATTGATGCCATCGTTAGGGTTGGTGGTTGTACAGGATCATTTTTAAGTAGCGAAGGATTGATTGTAACTAATCACCACTGTGCTTTTAGTTATGTGCAAGCCATAAGTGATGTAAAAAACGATTACATTAAGTTGGGTTTCTTAGCCCAAAACCGCGAGCAAGAAGTACCTGCCAAGGGGTTAGTATGTAAAATTACAGCATCATATAAAGATGTATCTGTTGATGTATTGAATGGTACACAAGATTTGGATGCAGTTAGCCGATTAAAGAAAATTGCAGATAATATTAAAGTCGTTACCCTAAAAGAGAACGAATCCAACCCTGGTTTGCAATGCGAAATATCCGAGATGTTTACGGGTAAAACGTATGTGCTTTTTCGTTACAAATTACTTAAAGATGTACGTTTGGTTTATGTGCCACCAGTTAGCATTGGTGCTTACGGTGGTGAGCTAGATAATTGGGTTTGGCCTCGCCACAGTGGAGACTTTGCATTTTTACGTGCTTATGTTGCACCTGACGGAAGCGCAGCTGAATACAGTGATAAAAATGTGCCTTATAAACCTATCAAATATCTAAATGTAAATCCCAAAGGTGCCAATGAAAACGATTTTATTTTTGTATTGGGTTACCCAGGGCGTACATATCGCCATCAGCCTGCAGGATTTTATGAGTACCATGAAAATTACTTTTTAGGATACATAAGTAATTTGTTTGATTGGCAAATAAACCAGATGGAACAACTTGGAAAAAAAGATTATGCACTTAGCATTAAATATGCAGCGCGCATTAAAAGTTTAGCTAATACGGCTAAAAATTTTAAGGGTAAATTACAAGGATTTAAACGTGCTGAATTAAGTGCTAAAAAGCGTGAGGAAGAAAAACAATTGCAACAATATATAGATGCAAATAGCGCACTTAAATCTAAATATGGAAACGTTATTCCTCGAGTTAACGAGCTTTATACTGATTTAATGAAATACGCAAATCGTAATATGTGGCTTGATCAAATTTACAGTGTTTCACCATTGATACAAGCCTCTGCAACATTGTCAAATTACAAGTTAATTTATCAAAAGTTACCGAATGAAACAGCCAAAAAAGAATTTCTCATATCTCAAAAAGCAAATATAAAAAAGGATTTGAGTAAATCTCTAGGGCGATATGATGTCAATTTGGATAAACTCGCCATGGTAAAAATGTTTAGTGATGCCGTTTCATTTAATTCAAATAACATGTTGCCTTCAGTAAATAAACTTATTAATGGTCGCACTTCTTTGAGTGAAATTGAAAGTTTAGTTGAAGGGCTATATAGCAAATCTAAACTCAACAACAATAAAGAAGTTAATGATTGGATTGAAAATGATTTGGCTTCCCTGCTATCATATAATGATGAGTTGGTGAGTTTTGCTGGAGAGTTAAATGAAGAAATGATGAAGTTTGACATCGAGGATCAGAAACGTGATGGAGAGCTTAGTCAACTAATGGCTAGTTTAGTTGAAGTGAAACAACAATGGAAGCAACGCTCTTTTATTCCTGATGCCAATTCTACACTACGTTTTACATATGGTTATGTAAAAGGGTACTCGCCTAATGATGGCTTATATGCAAAGCCGTATACTACTTTAAAAGGGGTTATTGAAAAAAGTGATACAGCAGAATATCAGTTGCTAGATGCTATAAGAGAATTATATGCAGCAGGTGATTTAGGCGATTTTATTCATCCTGCTTTGGGTGATTTACCTGTAAATATTTTATACAATTTAGATACAACCGGTGGTAATAGTGGCAGTCCGGTTATGAATGCTAAAGGACAATTAATTGCTATCAATTTCGATCGCGCATTTACGGCAACCATCAACGATTATGCTTGGAATGAAACTTACAGCCGAAGTGTTGGTGTGGACATACGTTATGTATTATGGGTGTTACAAAAAGTAGCTAAAGCAAATCATGTAATTAATGAAATGACAATGGCCAAATAGACCCTATTATAAACTACAAAAAAGGCATCATGTTTATTTACATGATGCCTTTTTAATTTAATTTCCTGTATGCTTTATTACTTTTCTAAAATGCTATTCCTATTGTAATACCAGCTCTAATTCCGTATCCTTTTAAATATCTGTTCGGTATGCTTGGTGCTAAATAGTTAGAAAAATCTTCATCATTATAATAAAATGGTTGCATTTGTCTGGTAATGGATTGGTTGATTTTCTCTTGTACCAAAACCTGGTATACAGGGCCAGCAAATAAATCAACCAAAACCGTATTTTTAATAATAAACTGTTTACCTATATTAAAACCAATACCTGCACTTTTAAAAGATGAGTTTTCTATTACCGTAGTATATAATTCGTTATAATCAACTGTTTTTTTGTAATCCATGTATCTTAAAAACGGACCAACATAAAAACCATTTAATCCATATCCACTAAAATTAATGCGGTATTCAGGGGTAATGCTAAATCCTGTAACACGCAAATCATCTGCATTACCATAGGTTACAAAGTCGTTAAAATCCATGTAAGATGCCGTAAGTTGTAATGAACGGAAAGGAGTTATTAAGTACTGATATGAAAGACTGAGGTTGCTATATAAAGGACTAAGCAAGTTGATTTTGGCCGCATTCTTTTTTATAGGCGGAAACTTAGGCTTAGCTTGCACAACAAATATTACTGTAATAATTAATGCAAGAAATAAAGTTAGTTTTTTCATCCGTAAAATTATTATTAGAATAAAATACCTAAAGTAATTCCTCCACGCAATCCATACCCACTTATATACCTATCAGGAATATTACTAGCCAATTCATTTATTTTTCTTGATTCCAATCGTGCACCAGTTGAAGCGTTTCGTGTAACTTTATCTTCATAAACCAATGCTTGAAAAACGGGTCCACCAAAAAAATCAACAGTAACTCTATTTTGTATTGCAATTTGGTATCCAACAACAAAGCCAACTCCAACGCTAGCAAAATTGAACTTTTCTTTTACATCTATCATTTCAATTGGCATTTGGGAAGAACTATTTATATTGTTTTGATATCTTGCAATACGTTCATAAAACATGGCGCGGCCAAATCCACCCACATAACCACCATTAAAACCATTTCCAGAGAAATGTAACCTATACTCTCCTGTTAATGCAACACCTCCAACATTAGTGTAATTATTATTTCCATTGTAATTATTGGAGCTTTCATTAAAATCATTGAAATCCATATATGATGCACCTAATACAACAGAGTTACCGTTGGGTTTTAATTTTTGGTAACTTACGTTAAGTGTGTTGTAAATTGCGCTTAACAAATTTGTTCTTATTGCATAATTACGTTTAACTTCTGCGCTATTTTGGGCTAATCCAATAAAGCTTGTTCCTAATAATAATAGGATTATTAAATATTTCATATTCTTAAATTAAAATAATAGTCCAACACTTAAACCTCCGCGTATCCAATAACCACTAATAAAAGGTTTGAAATCCGATGCAGAATAATTCTTTCCGGGTGATGTTAAATTGCTAAAATTATAAGAAGGGCCCAAGTTCATATCAAAAGCAATGCGCTTCAAAAATACCCACTGGTAGCCCATTAATAATCCAACTCCAGGAACCGAAAGTTCATCTTCTTTGGTTTGAATATCTTTAAAATATTGGTAACGCGCATAGGGTTGAATGTAATATCCCCTAATAGGTGTTTCTCCAATATAAAACCTGTACTCAAGCGCTGCAGAAAATCCTTTTACAGGCACAGATTGGTTAAATAATTCCCCTGTGAAATAGCTAGCGGTTGTAATGAAAGAGGCATCATTATTCAGGCTTTTTTCGTAGCTTAAAGTTACTGTTCCTATAACAGGGCTCAATAAATTAAACTTAATTATACTGTTATGCTCTTCTTCATTATTCTGGTTGGGACCCACTTGTGCTGATACAAGTTGAGTAAGTATGCTAAAAAATCCCAAAATAAAATATTGTTTCATATGTAAATTAATATCACAATTTAAAGTTATAAATATTATTATACAAATTATTTTATGCCAAGTTTAATTGAAAATAAAATAAAAACATCGGCATTACTCAAGTCGACATTGATTTGAAGTAAATCATGCTATGCCGCTTTTATACTTTTAAATTTTATACTTTCCAGTTTGGCATTGGCTACTTCTAATGAAATGCTTAATTCCTTTTCCTTGTTCGAAGGTGCATCATACATGTAATCTGTCATAATGTTTTCGCAAATACTGCGCAGACCACGCGCTCCAAGTTTTAGCTCAAATGCTGTATCTACAATCAGGTTAATTATATCGTTACTTATAGTTAGTTTAATACCTTCCAATTCAAACATTTTAATGTATTGTTTTATCAATGCATTTTTAGGTTCAACCAAAATACGATGAAGTGTATCGCGGTCTAAAGGATTTAAATGACACAATACTGGTAAACGGCCAATAATCTCGGGTATCAAACCAAAGTTACGCAGGTCGGCAGGTGATATGTATTGTAAATAATTAGTTTCATCAGCTTTATTACCTACTTGGTTTTTAAATCCTATGGCTTGAGTTTGCATTCTTCTTGCAATTTGTTTGTCAATACCCTCAAACGCACCACCACAAATAAATAAGATATTTTCGGTATTTATGGCAATCATTTTTTGGTCTGGATGTTTACGCCCACCTTGAGGAGGAACATTAGCAGTTGTACCTTCTAATATTTTTAATAAAGCCTGTTGAACACCTTCACCACTAACATCGCGAGTTATACTAGGGTTATCACTTTTACGGCTAATTTTGTCAATTTCATCAATGTATACAATGCCACGCTCCGCAGCACTTACATCATAGTTTGCTGCCTGTAACAAACGTGTTAATACGCTCTCTACATCTTCACCAACATAACCAGCCTCTGTTAAAACAGTGGCATCTGCTATGCAAAATGGAACATTTAATAATTTTGCTAATGTTTTAGCTAATAATGTTTTTCCGGTTCCTGTTTCACCAACTAATAAAATATTTGATTTTTCTAGCTCAACATCATTGGTTTTGTTTTTATGCATTAAGCGTTTAAAGTGATTGTAAACTGCAACACTTAATACTTTTTTAGCCTCGTCTTGTCCAATTACATATTGATCAAGGTGTTTTTTTATTTCTGCTGGTTTGTATAATTTACCTACAAAATCAAAAGTTGTATTTTTACCTGCATCAGCAGTTTGGTCTTCGTTTATAATTCGGTACGCTTGGTCTATACAGTTTTCGCAAATCAATGCATCAAGTCCAGATATCAAATATTGGGTTTGACTTTTTGGACGTCCGCAAAATGAACATATGTCTTCTTTTTTCTTACTCATGGGCTACAAATATCTATAAAAAAAACAAGCCAACTATTATTATTTGGTTGGCTTGTTAAATGAAGTTTTTATTTAATTATTTATGTTCTTTCTTCGTTTTGTTCAATACATCGTCAATCATCCCGTAATCTTTAGCTTCTTGGGCTGTCATCCAATAATCGCGGTCGCTATCTTGCTGTACTTTTTCAAACGGTTGATTGCTATGTTCAGCTATAATATCATACAATTCTTTTTTTAGTTTTTGAATTTCGCGAGCTGTAATTTCAATATCACTGGCTTGGCCTTGTGCCCCACCTAGTGGTTGGTGAATCATGATACGTGCATGAGGTAAAGCAGTACGTTTACCTTTAGCACCAGCACACTGCAATACTGCACCCATACTAGCTGCTAAGCCTGTACAAATAGTTGCTACATCAGGGTTTATCCATTGCATGGTGTCATAAATTCCTAAGCCAGCATATACACTACCTCCTGGTGAGTTGATGTACATTTGAACATCCCTGCGTGCGTCCATAGAATCTAAAAATAATAATTGCGCCTGAACAATATTAGCAACATAATCATCTATTGGCATGCCAAGAAATATAATTCTGTCAGCCATTAAACGAGAAAATACGTCAATTTCGCGGAAGTTCATTGGGCGTTCCTCAATAACTGTGCGTGTCATTCCTTCTACAGAACTTTCTAAGTATGCATCTACTGCCAAACTGCTAATTCCTTTATGTTTAACAGCATATTTTCTAAATTCTTTTCCGTGGTCCATCATAAATTATTATTATTTGTTTGCAATATATAAAGTTGATTCTAAGTTTCAAGAGTTGTGCCAATTGATTTTACTGACATAATACACTGACAGTGTCTAAGAAGTTTTATTGAACGTCATTGAATAGTAAACTTATTATTAAAACTGACACTGGTAATGCAAAAAAAGACGCGAACTAGTCGCGTCTTTTTCTGATAAATATACCTTATCCTTTAAAATTTATATTTAGGATTAATGGTGATGTTGGTCATTGTGTTCGGCAACTATTTTGAAAAATGCCTCGCTGCTTACTTCTTTTTCTTCGATTTTCACTTTGCTTTTAATAACATCGCGTACTTTTTGCGATACAGCTAAATTAATCATACGGCTGCGGTAATCTTCTTTTTTCATGCTTGGTTCTATAATACCCTCTAGCATTTCATCACTTATTCCTGCGGTTCCATATGCACCAAACATACTACGGGTGTAATTTAAAGCGGCCTCTTTAATGTCGGCCTCTTCTACTTTTACACCAGCTTCGCCCAACACTTTCTCTTCAAATATATGATTACGAAGGTAATTTGCTTCTTTACTATAGTTTTCGTCAACGTTTTCGGTTGTAAATTTATCCGCATGGCGATCAATTAACCAACGTTTTAAGAATGCATCAGGTAATTCAATTTTTTGTTTAGCTACTAAAGTATCTAGCATTTCATGTTCAATTAAATGATTTGCTTGGCCATTAAAGTAGTTTTCTAGCTCACCCTTAATACGTAAACGCAATTCATCAATAGAGTTTACAACGCCTTCACCATAAACCTTATCAAATAACTCTTGGTTTAAGTCTGCCTTTTCGTTGCTCTTAATGTCTTTAACCGTTACACGGAAATTTTTATTGATATCTGCAACAGCAAGTTTATTGATGTTTAATGCGTGAGACATTTCTGTTTGGTCGTTATCAAACAAATCAAAAACATTTACATCAAATGATTTTCCTTTAGTTGAACCTAAGAATTCATTTTTAATGGCTTCATTTTTTATTGATTGAATCAGTATTGGGGTTGAATCTGAATAAACACCGCCTTCAAAAGTATTGCTGTTCTCATCTAGTTCAGCCATTGTAGTGTACACAATGTCATTTTCACTAGCGGTATCAACATCTATCAAATTACCCGAACGCTTTTGCAAACGATCTACTTCTTCGTCAATTTGTTTTTCGTCAATCGCTACTTTTAATTTGGTAAATACATCTTTTTCAGATATATCTAATGTAAACTCAGGAGCTAAGCCCACATCAAATTTAAATGTGTAATCATTGCCTTTAACTAACTCATCTACTTTGGTATCTTCGGTTAATACCGGTTGGCCAAGTATGTTTAGTTTGCTTTCCTCAATGTAATCAAACAAACCACGGCTAGCAGCGCTATTAATGGCTTCAAGTAAAACTGTAGTTCCATACATTTTTTCAATCATACCTTTTGGTGCCATACCCGGACGAAAACCAGGAATGTTGGCGCGTTTTTGGTATTCTTTTAATTTGGTGTCAATCTCTTTGGCGTAATCAGCGCCATTAATGTTTACTGAGATTGTGCCGTTTAAGGCGTCTTTTTTATCGAAAGTAACGTTCATATTAAAATAGTGTATTAAGAAAAAAAAGACTGATTTTAGGTCAGTCTTTTTCGTTTCTAGTTGTGCGCATGGAGGGACTCGAACCCCCACGCCTCTCGGCACCAGATCCTAAGTCTGGCACGGCTACCAATTACGCCACATGCGCCTAAAAAGGACAGCAAATGTAAGGCGAAAAATGGTTTATGCAAATTTTTTTTAACCTTCATTAATCTTATTATTTTAAAAAAGGAAAATCAAATGTAAAATCAAACCTTTTGGTTCGTTCAAAACCTCATATCAAATATCATTTTCTAAACTGAACTTTAGCTAAGTGTAAAAACAATTAATACTCATTTAAGCTCATGTTAATATTGATGATAAGCACTTTATTTGGTGCTTCTTTAATTAAAATAGTTATAACTGTATTGTTTTAAATTACACCTCATACTTTTAGTGTTAATATGTGGGGATTTGAATAAATGTAATTGCCTACATTTGTATTTGATTTTTAACCACAGTAGAAAGCTTATGCAGCCCGTAGTTGATACAGAAAAAGAAAATAAGGAAATAGTAAAGGCATACCGTAATGTTATTAAGGCATGTAAGCGTAATTTAGATAACAACGATAGGAAGCAAATCAGAAAAGCATTTGAGATGGCTTTGGATTCGCACAAAACGATGCGTAGAAAATCTGGTGAGCCTTATATTTTTCATCCTTTGGCAGTAGCTCAAATTTGTGGTGAAGAGATTGGGCTTGGAGCTACATCAATTATTTGTGCTTTGTTGCATGATGTGGTGGAGGATACTGAAATAACGCTTGATACAATTGAACTTAATTTTGGTAAAAAGGTTTCAAGTATTATTGATGGATTAACCAAAATTTCGGGTGTTTTCGAGCAGCAAGACAAATCAATTCAAGCGGAGAATTTTAAGAAGTTACTTCTAACATTAAGTGATGATGTTAGGGTTATATTAATTAAACTAGCTGATAGGTTACACAATATGCGTACCCTTGATTCTATGAGCGCTAAATCGCAACTTAAAATTGCTAGCGAAACGCAATATGTGTATGCCCCTTTGGCTCACCGTTTAGGGTTATATTCTATTAAAACCGAGCTCGAAGATTTAGCAACTAAATACCTTGAACCCGATAAGTATAATTTCGTTAAAAATAAATTACAAGAAACCAAATTACAACGTAATCGTTACATTAAGCAGTTTATTGAACCATTAATTGAAGACTTGGATAAGGAAGGATTTAAATATGAAATGAAAGGACGACCCAAATCTATTCATTCCATTTTAAATAAAATGAAGAAACAAAATATACCTTTTGAGGAAGTGTATGATTTGTTTGCTATTAGAATAATTATTGATACTGATTTTGAAGATGAAAAATCTGATTGCTGGAAGGTTTATTCAGTAGTTACAAATAACTATCGTCCAAATCCAGATCGGTTGCGCGATTGGGTAAGTTCACCCAAAGCCAATGGTTACGAAAGCTTGCACACCACTGTAATGGGGCCTAAAGGCAAGTGGGTTGAGGTGCAGGTACGTACCCGTAGGATGGATGAAATTGCAGAAAAGGGATATGCAGCCCATTGGAAATACAAGGGTAGCAATACAAAACAAGATGAAGGCCTTGAAGAATGGTTGGGAAGGGTACGCGAGATTTTAGAGGATACAGGTCAAAATGCACTTGACTTTTTGGATGACTTTAAAATGAATTTTTTTGCCGAGGAAATATTTGTGTTTACCCCCAAAGGTGAGTTACGCAAGCTTCCGGCAAATGCCACCATTTTAGATTTTGCTTTTGATGTGCATTCTCAAGTAGGTGAACGTTGTATTGGTGGTAAGGTTAATAATAAATTAGTGCCATTAAACCATGTGCTAACAAATGGTGATCAGGTTGAAATTTTGACATCAACAAAACAGTCGCCTAAAGAAGAGTGGATAAATTACGTTGTTACGGCAAAGGCCAAAAGTAAAATACGCGATTGGCATAAGCAGGTTAAAATGCGCGCAGCAGCCATGGGGAAAGAAATTCTAGAACGCAAGTTTAATCAGGAAAAACTAGCATTTACCAGTGAAGCATTACAGGATATGATAGCCTATTATAAATTGCCTACAGTTACCGAATTATATGCGCAAGTTGCCGATGAGAAAATTGATAAAACCAAAATACATATTGCCGAAATTCTTGAGTATATTAAACAACAAAAACTAGAACACTTACAAGAAGTTAAACAACTAAAGGAAGCCAAGGCTGCGCAAAAGGATTCTATAAAAGTTACGCCTAAAGATGGCGTAATAATTGGAGACGAAAGTGATCTTCCTTATAGCTTTAGTAAATGTTGCAACCCAATTCCTGGCGATGAAATTTTTGGATTTATTACCGTTGGTGAGGGGGTGAAAATACACCGTACCAATTGTAGTAATGCCATTAGTTTAATGAGTAATTATGGTTACCGTGTTATAAAGGCTAAATGGGCTAATCAGATATTTGAGAAATCGAAGGCGTTTAGTACACATATCAAGGTTCAAGGCATTGATAGTGTTGGTATTGTTAGCATCATTACAGATATTATTAGTAAGCAATTACAAATAAACATGCATGCAATCCAAATAGGTTCAAAGGCTGGCATGTTTGAAGGGAATATTGAATTGGAAGTTTATGATACAGCACAATTAGAAGAGCTGATGAATAAGATTAAAGCTGCAAGCCCACTCATTAAGGTAAGTAGGGAAGATATGGTTTAATGAAGTGTTGTGAGAAAATTATGATATATAGTTGGTCGATTATGTATTTATAAGACTGAATTTGGGTTAATACCAAAATGTGTGTTATTTTGCATCATTGTTCAAGCAAGATATGCAGGCAAATCAATCGACCGAAAATATAAAAGATGAAGTTAAGAAGTTGTTTATCTCTTTTTTGGAGCAAAAACAACAGCGTAAAACTCCTGAGCGTTTTGCAATCTTAGACGAAATATATAGTAGTAAAGAGCATTTTGATGTAGAAACGTTATACGTTCACATGAAAAACCGCAACTACCGTGTAAGCCGCGCTACCGTTTACAATACCCTAGATTTATTGCTTGATGCTGGTTTGGTAACCAAACACCAATTTGGTAAAAACCTTGCCCGATATGAAGGTGCTTATGGCCATAAACAACACGATCACATGATTTGTAACCATTGCAATAAAATTTTAGAGTTTTGCGATCCACGTATTCAACAAATTAAAAGCATGATGGGAGAGTTATTGGATTTTACAGTAACAGATCATTCGCTGCATTTATTTGGTAACCCTAAAACTAAAGATGGCAAATGCAATACTTGCAGTAAGGTTCTAGCAGAACAATTGTAATAAAAACTTAAAGAGCTAATTAATTAAATACTTATATGGCTAACTTAGGTTAGTAGTAGTAACCCAAAATATAATGATAGATGTAGTTTTAGGCCTCCAATGGGGCGATGAAGGAAAAGGTAAAATTGTAGATGTGTTAACACCACAATACGATGTAGTGGCAAGATTTCAAGGGGGTCCCAATGCCGGGCACTCGCTTGAGTTTAATGGCCAAAAGCATGTGTTAAATACCATCCCATCGGGTATATTCCACCAACATACCATAAACATAATAGGTAACGGTGTGGTAATAGATCCAATTACATTAAAAAAGGAAATAGAAAAAGTAATGGCCAGTGGTGTTGATCCACGCAAAAACTTATACATATCAGAGAAAGCACACTTAATTATACCCACACACCGTTTGGTTGATGCAGCTAGCGAAGCACAAAAAGGGGAACACAAAATTGGTTCTACTTTAAGAGGTATCAGCCCAACCTACCAAGATAAAATTGGCAGAAGTGGTTTACGTATTGGAGATATTTTAACACCAAATTTTAAAGAGAAATACCAAACAGCAGTGGCAAACCACAAGTTGTTGTTAGATAGATTTGATTTTAGTTATAACCTTGCCGAGCAGGAGCCTGCGTTTTTTGAAGCCGTGGAGTTCTTAAAACAGTTTCAAATCATCAGCTCTGAGTATTTTATTAATAAGTTAATTAACGAAGGTAAAAAAGTATTGGCCGAAGGTGCACAAGGTACATTGTTGGATATTGATTTTGGTACTTATCCGTTTGTAACTTCATCAAACACCATTACAGGTGGTGTGTGCAGTGGTTTAGGTGTGGCTCCTCAAAAAATAAATAAAGTATACGGTATATTTAAAGCATACTGCACACGTGTAGGTAGCGGACCTTTTCCTACCGAGTTACACGATGATACCGGAGAACAATTGCGCAAACAAGGTTTTGAGTTTGGTGCAACAACAGGCCGCCCACGTAGAACAGGTTGGTTAGATTTACCAACACTTAAATACGCCATTATGCTAAACGGTGTAACCGATTTAATTTGTACCAAAAGTGATGTGTTAAGTGGGTTTGAAGTAGTACCTGTTTGTGATGCTTACGATATTGAAGGCTCGCGTGTAACAGAAATTCCTTACAACTTTAATGATGCCCCTATAAAGCCATTGTTTAAAGAATTTAAAGGTTGGAGTGAAGACTTAACAGGATTAAGAAAGTTTGAAGAATTGCCTGCAAACTTTAAAGCCTACATGGAATATGTAGAAGAACAAGTAGGATTAAAAATGAGTGTGATATCTATTGGGCCTGACAGGGAACAAACAATAGTAAGATAAAAAAAAGTCGGGCTTGCCCGACTTTTTTATGGGTTTTAATTTGGGGGGCAAAATGTTTGTTCAGTTTTAAAATTAAAGTTATTTTGGTTGAGATAATAATGAGCCAATGAAACGTTTAACTATGTTAGAAAGCATAAGAACACGCACGGCACGTGAAGTTCTCCAATTTATAGCCTACGATGTTTATGAAAACTAATTTAAAAGTATTTTTTTTACTGCTTTCAATGCTTTTGATCTTGAGTAATTGTCGTGGTACTTACAAATATTTTAAAGTAAGAAGTGTGCGTAAGGAAGTTTTTAAAAATAAAGGGAACATTGAGATATTAGTGTGGAATGATATTAATCCCAACAGTAGTGTAAGTATTTATATAAATGATAGTTTCTTAGCAAAGTGCTCAGGATATATTTAGTGATGGATACGCTCCCTTTGCTTGCATATTGTATTATAATGCACGTTCACCTGAGATAACTTTAAAACATTTTTAAACGATACA
>CANHBJ010000006.1 GCA_947459075.1 Bacteroidota bacterium | reverse complement strand
TGTAAGTTCTTTCGGTACTTACGCCATTTACTTTGTTTGTTTTAGGGTCGAGATTAAACCAATTTGCTGGGGCAGCATTTTGTCCATAAACCAAAATGGTTTGGGCTGCAAGGGTTAGTATTATGATGATTTTTTTCATATCTTTAATAATTTCAATTATAATAATTTAATCAAATATAAATTTAAGGTTCATGTAACAAGAATACGATTACATAAAAGGTTTAATTCCATTATAAAATGTCGAGAATAAGTTGAGGCGGCCTACCAATAACTGCCTTATTACCTTTAACTACAATTGGGCGTTCGATAAGAATTGGATACTTAACCATTAAATTAATACATTGTGCATCTGATAATTCTTTATTTTTAAATTCCTTAAAAACTTCTTCCTTCACCCTTATTATTTGTATGGGTTTTAGCTTAAGAATGGTTAGTAAATTTTTGATGTCTTTTTCTGTTGGGATATCTTTAAGGTATTCAACTATTTTAACATCTTGATTTTGTTCTTTTAACAAAATCAAAGCCTCTCTACTTTTACCACATCTAGGGTTATGAAATATTACAGTTTTCATTTGGTATAAAATTAAGCTGTTCATAATAGAAATATAAGAAATAAACTGCCCCTTATAAAAAGCGAAACCCCGGATTTCTCCGGGGCTCACCCTAGCCTATGAAACAAATTGCACCTCTACTCAAAGATGCAATATTTTAAATCAATTTATTTGCGCTTATATGAATAAAAACGGTCAACAAAGATATAATTAATAATCAGTCTTTCAAACAATCGTTAATAATTATTAATGATTTTTTGACCTGAAAAATACAATTGTAATTCAACAATACTTCATTAAATTTTACAACATTATTTCATATCTCGTTTAGCTTTTAGCTTTAACTTTAAACCTTCTGATAAGTACAACATAACTGGTACTAAAATTAGTGTTAAGAATGTTGCAAATGCCAATCCAAATATCATGGTCCATGATAATGGACCCCAAAATGCAACACTGTCACCACCAAAAAATATTTTAGGATTACCAGTTGAAATTAATGAAGCAAAGTCGATGTTTAAACCTACCGCCAAAGGCACCAAGCCTAACATGGTTGCAGTTGCTGTAAGTAAAACTGGAGTCATACGTGTGCGACCAGCATCAATTATAGCCTCTCTTAAAGGTACACCGTCTTTTATCAAAATCTCAGTAAACTCAACCAATAAAATACCATTTCGCACTACAATACCAGCCAATGCAATAATACCTACACCGGTCATCATTACAGAAATTTCCATATTGAAAATGGTAAAGCCTAAAAACACACCAATCAAACTTAGGAGGATTTCACTTAAAATGATTATTGGTTTTGATATTGAGTTGAACTGAGTTACCAAAATCAAGAAGATTAAACCAAATGAAATTAAAAGTGCGGCACCTAAGAAAGCACCTGTTTCTGCCTGCTCTTCTTGCTCGCCTCCCATTTTTGCAGTAACGCCTGTTGGGAAGTCGTATCTTTTAATTGCCTTCGCCATCTTACCAACAATATCATTTGCATTATATCCGCTTAATACATTTGATGAAAGTGTAACTATAGGTTGGTCATCAAGACGCTTAATACCACCAAAAGTATTACCATATTTTACAGATGCTACAGAAGATAATGGTATTTGACGAATTTGACCGCCCATATTCATATCACGATAAGTAATCTTTAAATTCATGATGGCGTCTATGCTATTTCTTTGATTGTCTTTGTATCGCACCTGAATAGGGTACTCATCATTTGCATCTTTAAATTTACTAACCTCTTTACCAAATATTGCCGTACGTAATTCGCCTCCAATTTGCGCTGTGCTAATACCCTCGCGATTTGCACGCTCTCTGTCAATTACCACCATTAATTCAGGCTTATTACTTTGCACATCTGATTTTAACTCCTCTACCCCCGGAAAAGCAAGCGAATCAAGATATCGTTTTATGTCGGCACTAACTTGCGTTAGCTGGTAAATATCATCGCCTTTAATTTCAATAGCAATAGGTTTACCTGTTGGTGGTCCACTACTTTCTTGGTCAACAATTACCTCTGCACCAGGAATACCTTTGGTTGCCTCACGCACTAAATCTAAATATTTAGCTGTTGATTCTCCATTACGTTTACCAAACTCTACAAAAGCTACTGTTACTTTACCTAAGTGTGGTGTAGGACTAAAATTATATTCGAACTGCGAAGGATCATTTGCACCAACAGCTACGTTTGATATGATAGACTCTACAATTTGATTATCGTTACCCACAACCTTAGTAACTCGCTCTTCTATGATTTGTGTGATAGAATCAGTGTATGCAGCAGATGTACCTGTAGGTAAAGTAATGTAAGTATAAATAAAGTTTGGATCGGCTTTAGGAAAAAATACGACTTTAGGTTTTACGATAGCAACCAACAAAAATGTAAAAATAAATAACCCAAAAGTACCTACCAACAACCAAATTGGTCTGCGTTTTTGTAAACACCAATCAATAAATGCTTTGTAAAAATCCTGGAAACGAGGCCAAATATTTTCTTGGAATTTTTGAATCCATTTCCATAATACAAATCGGTTTAAAGAGTATAAACCAAACATGATGATAGAAAAATTACCTAAGCCAATATTACCTGATAGGTATGATAACAAGACAATAACACCAAACACTATCGCAGTAATTTTATAACCTTTTTTATTCTCGCGGTTCTTTTGCTCTTCCTCATGTGTTTTCATAAAATCAACTGCAAAAACTGGATTGATGATATAAGCCACAACTAAAGAGGCCAACAAAGTAACAATTAAAGTAATAGGTAAATAGAACATAAATTTACCTATTACACCTTGCCAAAATGCAAGCGGTATAAATGGTGCAAGGGTTGTCATTGTTCCAGATAATACTGGCAAAAACACTTCCCCTGCTGCAAGTTTAGCAGCCTTTTTAATAGGCATTTTTCCATTTGCAAAAATACGGTGTGTATTTTCAACTACCACAATAGCATCATCAACAACAATACCTAAAGCTAATAAGAAAGAGAATAGTACGATAAAGTTTAACTTAAATCCTATAGCAGGAAAAACCATAAAGGCAACCGCACATGATAATGGAACCGACATGGCTACGAAAATGGCATTTGTTGTTCCCATAAAGAACATTAGAATTACCGTTACCAATATAAAACCAATTATGATGGTATTAATCAAATCGTGTAAGGTAACGCGTGTTTTTTCTGATTGATCACCAGTGATTGTAACTTTTAAATCGGGCGGAAATTTCTCTTTGCTCAGTTTGTCTGATATGTCTCTAATTTTATCAGATGCAGAAATCAAGTTTTCACCACTACGCTTAATTACGTTTAAACTAATTACGTTTTTACCTTCTAATCGCGCGTAGCTTGCTTTTTCTTCGTAAGCATCTTTAATCTCTGCAATATCTTTTAAATAAACCACAGCACCTGTTGAGCCTCGCACAACAATATCACCAATTTTACTCGGATCTTTATATTCACCTTTTACACTAATAGCCCGCTTCAAACCATCCATGTCAATCAAACCGCTACTAATGGTCATGTTTTCATATTTAACCGCATTTTCAATATCCATAAACGTGATATTGGCAACTTGCGCTTTGTACATGTCAACATTAATTTGAATTTCACGCTCTAGTGCACCAACAAGTTTGGCTTCAGTAATTTCCTTTAAGCCTTCTATCTCATCTTGTAAATCTTCTGCATAACGTTTTAATTTATCAAGCGGATAATCACCACTAACGTGTACTTGCATAATTGGCATTTGTGATACATCTATATCACGCACCTGTGGATCTTCAGGTAAGTTGTTAGGTAAATCATTCTTCGCTTTATCTACCGCATCTTTTACCCGCTGCAAAGCCAAATCAACATTTTGATCGGTATTAAATTCAACATTAATTACCGAAAAATCTTGAACAGAATTACTTTTAACTTTCTTAACACCAACAATGGTTTTAATCTGTTTTTCGATTTGTTTGGTTACCAACTGCTCCATATCCGTAGGTGATGTACCAGGATAGATGGTAGTGATTAGAATACTTGGAAACTTAACCTCAGGAAACTGTTCCTTAGGAAGTTTATTATAGGAAAACAATCCAGCAAGTGTGATGATAATAGTAATAATATAAATACTTGTTTTATTATCAATACTCCAGCTAGATGGTTTAAACTCTTTATTTGTATCATGCATAATACTAACTTTTATTGCTTATTTACTTTGGTAAAACACTAAAATTTAATTGCTTGTCCATCTGTTAAATCTTGGAAACCTGTAGTAATTAACTGGTCTCCTTCATTTAATCCGCTTAAAATTTCGGCACTTGTACCATAAGTTTTACCCACTGTTATTGTAACTTTTTTGGCAATGGTTTCATTCTTCTGGTTTTTGGTTGATATGTAAACTAATTTCTCTCCATCAATTTCTTGAATCGTATTAATTGGAACAACCAATGCGGTTTTATTTTCATAGTCAACAATTTTTAATTCTGCAACCATATTGGGATGTAAATCATTATCATTTGGTAAGTCTACTTCTACATTAAATGTACGTGTTAATGCATTAATAGATTTTGATGAATAAGTTACAGTTGCTTTAACTGATTTATTAATATCAGGGAAATTGATTAATACTGGGTTTCCTTGCTTCACAATATTTGCATACGACTCAGATAAATCAGCTTTAATTTTTAAAGCAGCAGGATTAACCACACTAACTGCAGGTAATCCAGGGGCAACACCTTGGCCAACTTTAATACTCACTAAATCAACCGTACCACTGTATTCTGACTTTATTAAATACATTACCAAATTTTCTTTTGCAGAAGCAATTTGTTTTTCGATACTTTCTTTTTGATTTTTAGCTTGCAAAAACTCAATTTCGCTACCTACTTTTTGCTCCCACAATGCCTTACGTTTTTCGTAAACTGTGTTAGCCAATTCTAATCCTTTTCTTAATGTTTCAATTTGAGCTTTTACCACATCTGCATCCAACTCAACCAACACTTGACCAGCAGAAACTCTTTCGCCAGCTTTTACATTAACACGTTTAACTACAGCTGGTAGCTTGGCACTATAAGTAATATTTTCGTCACCATCAACACGGCCCTGCACATCAACTGCATGCAAAAATACTTGTTTGGTTACTGCAGCTACTGCCACAATTTTTATACGGCTATTCTCTGCATTTGTAGTATCTCCCATTGTTGCTATTTCTTCTTGTAACGAAGCAATTTGGGCGGCAATTTCTGTTTGTTGCGTTTTTAATTTTTCAAGTTCTGCTTTCTTGGATTCAAGACTATTTCCACCACCGCAAGATGCCAATAAAGCAACAACACCAGTTGCTAATAAAATTGTTTTTATGTTATTCATATCAGTTGTTATTATTTATTTAAATCTCCTAAGGCTTTACGTAAATCAAGTTGTGCAACAAAATAATCGTACAAGGTATTTAAGTATGATGCACGAGCATTTTCTAAATCTTTTTGAGCATTTGTTAGTTCTAAACTTGATGTTAAACCGTTTTTAAACTTTAATTCAGTTCTGTTATAAATGTCTTGAGCAAGATCTAGGTTCTTTTTTTGCACTACTAATTGTTTTGCAGAACGGTCGAAAGCAGTTCTAGCAATAAATACTTCCTGCTCTATTAAATTACTCAGTAACTTTTTATCGTTCTCGGCTTTTTTAATGCTTATGGATGCTTGTTGAATTTGAGCCGATTTCTTAAATCCATCAAAAATCGGAATATTAAGATTTAAACCCCATAATGTACCTCCAAACCATTCTTTACCTAATTCGTTAAAGTTTTGACCGAAGGAGTTTTGTTGGGTTGAAAACAGACCAACTAAACTTGGTGCATAGCCAAATTGGTATCTTCTTTTATCTAATGTATTTAAAGCAATAGATTGATTTACTAGTTGATACTCTAACCTGTTATTGTAATCTACTTTTGAAGATAAAACAGTTGTTTTTGATGATTCATACATCTTAGTCAAATCATCGGTTAACTCTATATTTTCGTTAAAATCTAAACCCAATTGAATTTTAAGAACCATCATCAATGATTTTTGTTGATCGATTAATTTATCACGTTGTATTTCTAGTGAAGAGTATTGTAAGTTAACCTTATCAAAATCAACCCTATCTAAAAAACCATTTTGAACTAACTTTTCTAAATCGAACTTAGTTTTACCCAAAGCATCCATGTTGGCATTTAGCATGGTTAATGAGGTTTGTGCAAGCAAGATTCCGTAATAGGTTTTACTAACTGCAACTTCTGTTTCTGCTTCAGTGCGTTTAAGGTTAATTTTAGCCAATTGAACATATTCCTTTGATGCTTTAACTCCCATTAAAAATCCACCATCGAAAAGTAACTGGGTTGCTGCAATACTTCCTGTAGCCGAAAATGGAATTCCAAAACGAATAATTTGACGCTGTCCACCAAATTCTATTACACTAGATGGCACTACGATGTAATTATTGAAACCACCACTTGCATTCACATTTGGTAAACCCAATGCTAAAACCTCTTTTACTTTTTTCTCAGCTGCAATAACATCAAGTGCACTATTTTTTAGTGTACCGTTATACTTTTTAGCGTGTGCCACTGCGTCTTGTAAAGAAAACTTTTTAGTCTCGCTTTGTTGTTGTGCACTTGTGTTAAATGCAGTCCAAAAAAACAGCATAAATAAATTAGTGTATTTCATTGTCTTAAATATGTTCATTGTCTTATTAATTTTTTGTAGCTGATAATTTTTCATCTAATAACTCAATACCTTGGGCAGTACAAATACTGCGTAAATGGTATTTTACAATTTCTAAATGCATCACCTTAATGTCCATTTCCTCTTTATCATAATTATCTGGATTGATTAAAAAACTAACCAAATAAATATAAATCCTACTCACTACCTCTGCATCCAAATCCTTTCGGTATAGTCCTTTTTTAATTCCAAACAGAATGTTATCATATATCAATTTTCTTATAAAGCTTATCCTGTCGGCCTCCAGTTTATCCCAAGCACTTTTAAAATACTTTTTTAAATCGAACATGCTGCTGGGGTTAATATACCTGATGGCGGAATTAATTTGATCAGAAATTTGTAGCAATACACTTATCGCATCCAATTCCTTGTTATCAACCACATTACTACAAAGCTTGTTCATGTTAGCCAAATAATGCGCCACGCATTGGTTAACCAAATCATTTTTATCTGTAAAAAACTGATAAAGTGTTTTCTTAGATACACCCAGTTCTCGCGCAACGTCATCCATGGTTATGCTTTTAAAACCATAACGCATAAATAGCTGCTCAGCTTCTGTTAAAATTTTATCTTTAATTTCAGTCATTTTAAAAAAAATCGGATGCGAAGATAATTTAATTTCTTACTTAGGAAACTATTTTTACATTAAAAGTTTCTAAAACTTAAAATGTTTCTGGGGTATAAATTTTATTGATAAAAAACCAATAATTATATATAATACTTGTTATATTTCAATCAAAGTGGCTAATTGCAAGCTGTATTTAAAGGTTAATAGACTTAAAACATGAACAAACCTTATTTAGTAGGTATTACAGGAGGTAGCGCTAGTGGTAAAACAAGTTTTTTGCGTGAGATCGGTAATTTATTTGGCCCAAATGAAGTATGTATTCTTTCACAGGACAACTATTATAGGCCAGCTAAAGAGCAAGCAAAAGATGAGAACGGTCATATAAACTATGATCTTCCAGATTGTATTGATTTGGACGCATTCAAAGATGATATTATTAAATTATCTCTAGGTAAAACCGTTAGAAGAAGAGAATACCGTTTTCAACACGAGGAGCAAATGGGCGATTGGCTTGAATTTGAATCAGCCCCAATAGTAATAATAGAGGGGTTATTTATATTTTATAGAGAGGATATATCGTCTCACTTTAACCTAAAACTTTTTATAGAAGCAAATGAGGATTTACAATTGCAGCGAAGGCTAAAGCGAGATACTTTAGAAAGGAATATTCCGGCTGATTTTGTTCAATACCAATGGAATAACCATGTTATGCCCGCTTTTAGGAAATACCTTGAGCCTTATAAAGAGGAAGCAGATATTATCATTATCAACAATGCGCATTTTAAAAACAGTTTAAAAGTTGTTGAAGACCATTTCAGGTGGAAATTAAATAACCAATCAAGTATCATAAACCCTTAAACCAACTGTTAATCAATACTTAAATTGTTTTTTAATAAAGGTTGTAAAAATATGACTGAGCGGTTATATTTGCCCACTTCGCAATATTTCAAATACGAGCAAATTAAATTATAACACTAACATAGAAAGATGAAAAGTAAAGGCGCAATTAAGTTATTCGCAATCGCACTTACAGTGGTATGTTTATTCCAGTTATCATTTACCTGGTTTACCTACCGTGCAGAACAAGCGGCAAAAGAGTTTGCCAATGGCGATGTTGTTAAAGAAAGAGCATATTTAGATTCTATTGCTCGCGAGCCATTAGTAAACTTGGGCTTTAAAAAATTTACCTACTTAGAGTGTAAAGAGCGTGAGTTAAACTTAGGCTTAGACTTACAAGGCGGTATGAACGTAACGTTAGAGGTTTCGATAGGAGATTTGATTAAATCATTATCAAACAACAATACTGATGCTACATTTAACAAAGCTATTGAAGTAACTAACGAAAAAATCAAAACCAGTCAAAAAGATTACGTTACCTTATTTGGTGAAACATATGCTGAATTAGCTCCTGAGGGCAAATTAGCTGCTGTATTTGCAAATCAAACCAACAAAGAAAAAGTAAAACCTTCATCAACAAATGCTGAAGTTATTTCTTATATCAGAGAGGAAGCAAATCAAGCAATAGATCGTTCGTTCCAAATTTTACGTGCACGTATCGATAAATTTGGTGTTACGCAACCTAATATTCAAAAATTAGAAGGTAGTGGCCGTATTTTGGTTGAGCTACCTGGTGTTGATAATCCAGCTCGCGTGCGTAAATTATTACAAGGATCTGCTAAATTAGAGTTCTACGAAACGTTTACTAATCCTGAAGCATTTAAATACTTATCTGATGCAAATACCATTCTTGCAAAAGCAAATGGATCAGGCGCTTCTTCAACAGAGGTTGATAGCAATAGTACAGATACAACACAAAAAAGCAGTGCATTAGCTGGATTATCTAGCTCTAAGAAAGCAACAGATACCACTGCAAGCGCAGGTGCTGATTCAACCCAAAAGAAAATTGAAAACTTTACTAAAGAAAACCCATTATTTGCTGTGCTTCGTCCTAACGCTGACGAAAAAGGAATGTTAGCTGAACGCGGTTCTATATGCGGTATGTCTTCAATTAGAGATACTGCAAAAGTAAATGCATTATTAGAGCGTGCTGAAGTTCGTAATTCATTACCTAATAACATTAAATTTTTATGGGAAAGTAAAGCGATTGGCGACAATGGTGATGTAGTAATGTTACATGCAGTGAAAACTTCAATGAATGGTGGCGCACAATTAGAAGGGGATAAAGTAATTGATGCTCGCAGAGACATTGGACAAAACGGAGAAATAGAAGTAAGCATGAGCATGAACGCTGATGGTGCGCGCATTTGGAAAAACTTAACCAAAGCAAACATCGGTCGTTCTATTGCAATTGTGTTAGACGATTTAGTTTATTCATCGCCAAACGTACAAAATGAAATTCCAAATGGCCGTTCTTCTATAAACGGTAACTTTACCAGCGAAGAAGCAGGCGACTTAGCAAATATTTTAAAAGCAGGTAAATTACCTGCCCCTACTCGAATTGTTGAAGAAGCAGTAGTAGGCCCAACTTTAGGTGCTGAAAGTATCAACCAAGGTTTGTGGAGTATGGTAATAGCAACCATTGTAATATTAATATTCATGGTGGTATATTATGGCAATAGCGGATACATTGCCGATATTGCAGTTTTAGCCAACGTATTTTTTATCATAGGCGTATTGGCAAGCTTAGGTGCTGCATTAACATTACCTGGTATTGCTGGTATCGTGTTAACCATTGGTATGGCCGTGGATGCTAACGTGTTAATTAACGAACGTATAAAAGAAGAATTAGCACATAATTCACGTAGTTTAAAAAATGCAGTTTCTGATGGGTATGCTCATGCAGCCGCATCTATTATAGATGCTAACTTAACAACCCTATTGGCAGGTTTTGTATTATATAGTTTTGGTACTGGCCCTGTTCAAGGATTTGCTATTACTTTAATTATTGGTATTTTATCTTCTATGTTTACCGCTGTATTGTTATCTCGTGTTATTACAGAGTGGCAATTAGAAAAAGGTAAAATAATAAATTATGTTACTGGATTCTCAAAAGGTTTATTCCAAAACTTAAATTACAACTTTGTTGGCAACCGCTCTAAGTTCTACTTATTATCTAGTGTATTAATTTTAGCAGGTTTGATTTCTATTTTCACCAAAGGATTTACCCTTGGGGTAGATTTTAAAGGTGGTTGGACCTATGTAGTGGAGTTTGATAAATCTGTTGGACAAAACGAAATTCGTGAAAAGTTAACAGCTCCTTTTGGAAATGCACCAGAAGTTAAAACTTATGGCAGCGATACAAAATATAAAATTACTACTACCTACTTAATAAACGAAACAGGTGCAAACACAAGTGAACTTGTTGAATCAAAATTAAACGAAGGGTTGACAGCATTAGGCGGAACAAATAAAATATTAAGTTCTGCCAAAGTTGGGCCAACCATTGCAAACGATATTAAGGTAGCTTCATTCTGGGCAGCAATTATTGCCTTGTTAGGAATTGGTTTGTACATTTTAATTCGTTTCCGCAAATGGCAATATGCATTAGGAGCAATTATAGCTTTAACACATGACGTATTAATGATGTTAGGTTTATACTCGATTTTTGATGGCATTATGCCTTTCCCAATGGAAGTAGATCAAAACTTTATTGCAGCCATATTAACCATTATTGGTTTCTCTATTAATGATACTGTGGTTGTATTCGATCGTATTCGCGAAAACTTGGCAGAAAACAAAACCGAAAAACAAGGTATTGTAATTAATAAGGCGCTTAATATTACTTTAAGCCGTACAATTATTACATCATTAACCGTGTTTATGGTAGCGGTTGTGTTATTTATATTTGGTGGTGAAGTAATTAAAGGATTTACCTTTGCTTTATTAGTAGGTATCGTATTTGGTACATACTCTTCTATTGCAATTGCTACACCTATTGTAATCGATTTCGATAAAAAAAATAGGGCTGAATAATACTTAGCTCAATTATAAATTCATTTAAAAGCCCCGCAAATTGCGGGGCTTTTTGTTTTTGTTCACTATGCTATACAACAGCACTTATTTGCGAATAACTCACGTATGTTAAACCCAAAATTTAGTTGAGTTTTGCATTTTAAACTTAAAGTGCAAGCATGAAAAAAATAATTATAATAACCTTAGCCTTATCGGCTATCCTGTTTAGCAAAAATGTTTTCGGCCAATTAGATGAGCCTAAATCTATTTACAAAGAGCCAAAAACGTTTAAAGAAAAATCATATAATTTCTTTACATCTAAACGCTTAAAAAAATCGTTAAACCAACGCGATTCGTTGAACGACTTAACTGTAGCATTTAATAAGGACACCACACAACGTGGTATAGAGTATCGTTACTTGGATTCATTATACAAAGCTTTAACAGCTAAGTATAATGATTGTACTGCAAAAAACAACGACCTTAAAGCACAGTATGCAGAGCTTAATGCCAAGTACAACGATTTAATGAAAAAGAGCCTGAATGATGCTGAACGCTTTAATAACGCACTTAAAATTAAAGCCGAAGAACTAGAAGCTAGAGAAAAACGTTTAGCAGAATTACAAGCGATTATAAATAAGCAAGATTCGTTATTAAATGCGCTAAATAACACGGTTAAGCGTGCATTATTGGCCTTTAAATCTGATGAGATTAGTGTTGAAATGAAGAATGGTAAAGTTTATGTTTCGTTAAGTGATAAATTATTATTTAAATCGGGAAGTGCCGCCATTGAAGAAAAAGGTTTAGATGCGATTAAAACCTTGGCTGATGTATTGAACAAAAATGCAGATATAGATGTATTGATTGAAGGTCATACCGATAACATTCCAATTAAAACAGCTAAATACGAAGACAATTGGGCTTTAAGTGCCGACAGGGCTTTAAGTATTGTACGTTTATTAAGCAACGAACACGGTGTTAATCCTAAGCGATTAGAAGCAGCCGGAAGAGCAGAGTTTTATCCTAAGGCAAGCAACGAAACAGTTGAAGGCCGTGCAAAAAACCGTAGAACAGAAATTATCCTTTCTCCAAAATTGGATGAATTGTATAAATTAATTGAGAAAAACAGAAGATAATTTACTTCTCTTTTCTCAACCCAACAAAAAAGACTTGATGAACCATGGTTTATCAGGTCTTTTTTATTTCTTACAATAACCAATTAAGTAAGCCCAATACAAGGTTTTTAAATGCGGCTTAATTGGCCTATTTTTGATGCATGAATACGGTTAATGAAAAGATTAATAAAGCACAGTATTATATTGATTTAGAAGATCAATTTGGAGCACACAACTATCACCCACTTCCGGTAGTGATAGAACGTGGTGAAGGAATATATATGTATGATGTAAATGGTAAACAATACTTCGACTTCCTTTCTGCATATAGTGCAGTAAACCAAGGTCATTGCCATCCACGCATTATCAAAGCTTTAACAGAACAAGCACAAAAACTCACTTTAACCAGTCGTGCTTTTCATAACAACTTATTAGGCGAGTACGAAAAATACATCACCAATTATTTTGGCTACGACAAAGTATTGCCAATGAATACCGGTGTTGAAGGTGGTGAAACAGCTATAAAATTAGCCAGACGATGGGGCTATACAGTAAAAGGTATTGCCGAAAATCAAGCACATATTTTATTTGTAGAAGGCAACTTTTGGGGACGTACCATGGCTGCCATTTCATCAAGCAACGACCCGAGTAGCTACCTAAATTTTGGTCCGTTTATGCCGGGCTTTAGTTTGATTCCATATAATGATTTAACTGCTTTAGAAAATGCATTTAAAGCAAACCCCAATATTGCTGCATTTATGTTTGAGCCCATACAAGGTGAAGCAGGTGTTGTGGTACCTGATGAAAATTACATACAAGGTGTAAGAACGCTGTGCGACAAATACAAAGTATTGATGATTGCCGATGAAGTACAAACCGGGTTATGCCGCACAGGTAAAATGTTGGCTTGCGATTATGCAGGTGTTAAACCCGATTTAGTTATTTTAGGAAAAGCCCTTTCGGGAGGTGTATTGCCTGTATCGGCAGTATTGGCCAATAACGAGGTAATGCTTACCATTAAACCGGGAGAACATGGAAGTACATACGGTGGTAATCCACTGGCTTGTGCTGTAGCCACGGAAGCTTTACAAGTATTGGTTGATGAAAAACTAGCCGAGAATGCATTTAACATGGGCGAAATTTTCCGTAACCGCATGAAACAACTTCAAACCAAAACCAACTTAGTTGAATTGGTAAGGGGAAAAGGATTGTTGAATGCCATTGTAATTAAACCTTTTGGTGATGGAAAAACAGCTTATGATGTATGCTTAGCCATGAAAGAAAATGGATTATTGGCCAAACAAACCCATGGTGATATTATAAGATTTGCGCCACCATTAACCATTAACGAAAAGCAACTAAACGAGGCTTGTGATATTATTGAAAAAACAATTTTAGCTTTAGCATAATTAACTCAGCAACATGCATCATTACATTACCGAGCAACTTACATTAGCCGATATACAAAGTATTCTTAAAGAAAATAAAAAGCTTGCATTATCTCAGGAAGCATCCAATCGCATAAAAAAATGCAGGGCTTATTTGGATGAAAAAATGAGTAAAAAAGATGCTGTTTTTTATGGCATCAATACTGGTTTTGGCTCTTTGTGCAACACACAAATTTCGCATGATGAATTAACACAATTACAAGAAAACTTGTTGTTGTCTCATGCCTGCGGAACCGGTGATGTAGTGCCAAGAGATATAGTAAAGTTAATGTTGTTGTTAAAAGTGCAATCGTTAAGTTACGGACACAGTGGTGTGCAACTGCAAACTGTTGAGCGCTTAATTGAATTTTTTAACCATGATATTTTACCGGTAGTTTACCAACAAGGTTCTTTGGGTGCAAGTGGCGATTTAGCACCATTAGCGCATTTATGTTTACCACTTTTAGGTAAAGGTGAAGTATGGAAAAATACAGATGGAAACTGGAAAGCGGTTGCCAGTATTGATGTGTTAAACCATCACCAAATTACGCCAATTGAATTACAGTCTAAAGAAGGTTTGGCTCTTATTAATGGTACACAATTTATGTTGGCTTATGCAGTGCATAATATTATAAGTGCCCAACAACTTTACACCAATGCCAATAAAATAGCCGCTATTTCTATTGATGCGTTTGATGCTAAATTGGAACCGTTTTCGCACCAATTGCATGATGTACGTGCACACAAAGGTCAGATTGAAACAGCCAAACAAATTAGAGAACTGTTAGCAGAAAGTGAAATTATAAAACAACCAAAAGTACAGGTGCAAGATCCTTATGCTTTTCGTTGTATACCACAAGTGCATGGTGCCAGTTTCGATACCTTTCAATACGTGACATCTGTAGTTGAAACAGAAATGAATTCGGTTACAGACAATCCAAACATTTTTGTTGATGATGATTTGATTTTATCGGGTGGGAATTTCCATGGACAACCCTTAGCATTGGTATTGGATTTTTTAGCCATAGCCGTTGCAGAGCTAGGTAGCATCAGCGAGCGAAGAACTTATCAATTAATTTCGGGCTTGCGTAATTTACCAGCCTTTTTAACCGCTAATCCGGGGTTAAATTCAGGAATGATGATTCCGCAATACACCGCTGCAAGTATTGTAAGCCAAAGCAAACAATTGTGTACACCTGCAAGTGTTGATAGCATTGTAAGTAGTAACGGACAAGAAGACCACGTAAGCATGGGAGCAAACGCTGCAACGAAGTGTTTTAAAGTGATTGAGAATACACAACGTGTGCTGGCCATTGAATTACTAAATGCAGCACAAGCACTAGAATTCCGCAGACCTCTAAAATCATCAAATGCAGTAGAACAACTTGTAGCGGATTACAGAAAAGTAGTAACATACAATACAGTTGATAGGGCTTTGTATTTGGATATTGAAGCTTCTGTTCAATTCATCCAACAGCATTAACTTATCAAATCATAAAAAATCCCCGACTGAAAAAATTCATTCGGGGATTTCATTTATTTAGTGATTTCAATTAATAGTTCAACAAAGCTTCTAGTTTAACAGCAACCTTATCTGCATTAGGTAACATTTCTGCTTCAAGTCCCATGTTTAATGGCACTGCCGGAATGTTTTTAGCACCAATGGTATGCACAGGTGCATCTAAATATTTAAAACAAACTTGCGAAATTCGTCCAGCCAAACTTTCGGCAAACGAGTTTAACAATGCTTCTTCGGTAACAATTAAACATTTTCCATGACGTTTAACTGCGGCTTGTATGTATTCTTCATCTAATGGTTGAAGCGTGCGCAAATCAACTACCTCTACCCTTCCTTCAAAACGTTTTGCAGCAGCTAAACTCCAATATACCCCCATACCCCAGGTTATGATGCAGCAACTTTCGCCATTTTCCATAGCTTCATCACTTGCATGCAAAACGGTATTGGCTTTACCTAATGGTAAAATATATTCTTCATCAGGCTCTATGCAACGTGCTAATTCTGTACCTGGATTTTTACTCCAATACAAACCTTTATGCTCCAACATAATTACTGGGTTGCCATCGTAATAAGCCGCTTTCATCAAACCTTTCATATCGGCAGCATTACTTGGGTAAGCAATTTTTATTCCTTTAAGGGTAAGTAAGGTTGATTCAATGCTGCCACTGTGGTATGGACCTCCCCCACCGTATGCTCCAATTGGAATACGAATAATTGCACTTACTGGATACTTACCCATGGTTAGGTATGATGATTTGGTGATTTCACAAACCAATTGATTAACGCCCGTCCACACATAATCGGCAAACTGAATTTCTACAATAGGTTTAACACCAACTGCACTCATACCAACTGTTGAACCTACAATATAGGCTTCTTGAATGGGTGTATTAAACACACGATCGTTACCATATTTACCTGCTAAAGTTGCAGCCTCTCTAAACACACCACCTAATCTTGCACCCACATCTTGTCCGTAAAACATACATTCAGGATGTTTGGTCATTAACTCATCTACTGCATGTAAAGCAGCATCAACCATAACACTTGGTTCTTTACCTTCAGGCGAGCGGTTACCCACTTCTTCGTTAGCTCCACTTGGAGCGTAAATATGGTCTTCAACAGTTGCAGGATCCGGGTCTTCACTTTCTACTGCTTGCTTAAATTGTTGTTCAACTTTATACGTAGCGTCTTTTTCTATCTCGGTTAATTCTGCTTCCGGCACCCCAATTTCGAGCAATAACTGCTTTAATTTAGGTTGAGGATCGTCTTTACTATGTGTGGCCAAATCATCATCCGTTCTGTACCATTCTTTACGCACACCACTGGTATGATGACCCAACAATGGCACTTTTGCATGCACTAATATTGGCTTACGGTTATTGCGCACATAATCTATTGCCTCGGCAAAACCTTTGTAACTTTCAACAAAATCGCTGCCATTTACACGCATACGTTTCAGACCTTTAAAACCTGCAGCATATTCATAAGCATCCATGGCACGCATCTCATCACCACTGGCACTAATTCCCCAATCGTTATCCTGTACCAAATAAATAATAGGTAATTGTTTAAGCACAGCCATTTGAAATGCCTCTGCAACTTCACCTTCGGTAATAGAACCATCTCCAAAACTGCACACCACCACTGGGTATTCGCCTTTTTTATTTAGTCGCTGACTTTCTTTGTAAGCAATACCATGCGCCATACCTGTAGCAGGAATAGCTTGCATACCGGTAGCACTACTTTGATGTGGTATTTTCGGAAAGTCATCACGATTTAAACTTGGATGTGCGTAATAGGTTCTTCCTCCCGAAAAAGGATCTTCGGCCTTACCCAATAATTGCAACATCAACTCGTACGGACTTAAACCCATGCCCAAAAGCATTGATTCGTCACGGTAGTATGGAGAGCAGTAATCGTAAGGTTGTAATTGCATACCCACCGCTAACTGAATGGCTTCATGACCGCGTGAGGTAGAGTGTACATATTTGCAAATAGGCCTGTTAACGTCATATATATCGGCCATAGCACGTGCTTCGCACATGTGCATGTAGGCTTCTAAAAGTATGTCTTTTTTTACCATGATTGAATCGCAAGTTTACACATTAAGGCATAAAAATACTAATTGATTTGGGGTGATAAAAAAGTGTGAGAAAACAACCAAAAAATATATTAAAAAAGATAACTTACTATTATAGTGCATGTTAATTAAAAAATAAATCCCATTTAAAAGCCAATCACCAATTTATACTATTTTAAAAATGGTAATCGTCTACATTTATAAGGGTAATGTTACACTTTAACTATATTCGCTAACATGATACAGGAAAAAAAATCCCCATTTCCATTTAAAAAAATTGCAGTAGCAATTGGTTTTACGCCTAGGATTGAAGCGGTTTTAGCCGAATCGTACAGATTACAACAACTATTTGGAGGCGATTTAATATTCATTCATATAGGAGAAAAAAGCTTACAACAAGAACAATACCTAAAACACTTATTACATAGGTTTGAATTAGACGGGCCCAACAATAAATTAATTTGGGAACAAGGCGATCCGGTTGACCAAATAATTAGTATCTGCGAAATTGAACAAGTTGATTTGTTAGTTGCAGGTGCGTTGGTAAAAGAAAGCGTATTAAAATATATATTAGGTGGAATAGCACGTAACCTTTGTCGTAAGGCCAAATGTAGCGTACTGATGTTGCGTGAACCTGATATTATATCTAAACCTATTAAACACATAGTGGTTGAAGGTAGCGATCACCCCAAAACTGAAACCACCATAGAAACAGCTATAAATGTTGCCAAAGCAACCCATGCCGAACATGTGTATGTGATACAAGAAGAAGATGCAGGTAAAATGGCATTAATCAGGAGCGAATCAATTAACAGCAATGAGAGTGAGACGCGCAAAGAACAAGTTGTGAGTGAAGAGGTAACCCGACTAAATGAAATATTAGCATTTACAGATTGTGGTACTTTACAAGTTACCACCGAACGCCTAGAGGGAAAACCTGGATATGTGATAACCAAATTTGCTCGAGAACACCATGCCGATTTGTTGGTACTAAATTCACCAGATACAAAATTGAATATAATTGATCGTGTATTTCCTCATGATATAGAATTTGCGCTTGCTGATTTACCATGCGATTTATTAATTGTACATTCTACAAAACCTGAAATAGAATAAAAACCTGCTAGCCAAAATAAATGACACACTCTGAAATCATAAATTTATTTCTCGCTTTAGGCATCATGTTGCTTTTGGGGAGGATTATTGGTGAGTTTTTTAGAAAATTAAAAATGCCTCTGGTAGTTGGTGAATTAGTTGCAGGTATAATTCTTGGACCAAGCCTTCTCGGTAAATTTTTGCCAGTAGCCAACCAATTGGTTTTTACCACCAATGGTAACCTAGGTATGGTTATCAATGGAATAGGATCTATTTCTGTTGTTATGCTTTTGTTTGTTGCCGGTATGGAAGTAGAGTTATCTGTTATCAGACAGCAAGGTAAAACTGCTTTTAAAGCAAGCTTTGTTGGGTTAATTATACCGTTAATTTTAGGATTTGGAACAGCGTACTTTTATCATGATTTATTGGGAGGTACAGCCGGAAAAGACGTTGTAGTATTTGCATTATTTATGGGCACAGCAATGGCCATTTCAGCATTACCAATTATAGCTCGTACACTAATGGATTTAAATTTATTTAAAACTAAAGTAGGTATGATTATTATAGCTGCGGCAATGTTTGATGATTTAATTGGATGGATTTTATTTAGTGTTGTTCTTGGTATGATTAATACAGGTTCCGATCCTTTCCATTTTTTATACACCCTTGGATATACTTTGCTATATGCAATATTGATGTTAACAGGTGGAAGAATTATTATTAACAAAACTTTGCCTTGGGCTCAACGCAATTTAAGTTGGCCAGGTGGTGTATTGGCTTTCTCACTTGGTTTGGCATTTTTGGGAGCTGCATTTACAGAGAAAATAGGAATTCACGCTATTTTCGGAGCTTTTATTGCTGGCATAGCAGTAGGTGATTCTGTTCATTTCACAGAGAAAGCAAGAGATATTATACACCAATTTGTTACCAATATTTTTGCGCCATTATTTTTTGTTGCTATTGGTTTTAAAATAGATTTTATACAAAATTTTGATTTACAACTAGTAAGTATTGTATTGATTCTTGCAATTGTTTGCAAACTTTTGGGTGCCGGATTGGGTGCTTATTGGGGCGGTTTAACTGCAAAAGAAAGTATGGCAGTTGGCTTTGGTATGAATGCACGAGGAGCTATGGAAATTGTATTAGGATTATTGGCTTTACAAGCAGGTGTAATTACAGCACCGCTATTTGTTGCCTTAGTTATTATGGCTGTTGTTACAAGTATAATGGCAGGGCCAATGTTACAATATTTCTTAACAGGCGAAATAAAAGTAGCCACAGGTTTAAAGGAAATCATTCCTTTTATTGACGAAGAAAAAGCTTCAGAATAATTAATTCAACTATCTTGTTTCATCATAATTATTATATTGCAATAAAGCATTATTAATAAAACAGGATGAAAAAACTACTTATTGCCTTTCTATCATTAAGTACAATGGCTTCGGCACAAAATACTTACCGAAGCTACTTTAAAGACCAAACAACCTACCGCGAGCATTCCCTTGACATTACTCGCATGAAAGTGGAAGTGAGTTTTGATACCCAAAAAAGCTTAGTTAAAGGAAAAGTTACCCATAGTTTTATTGTGTTACAAAAACAGGTTGATTCAGTTTTTTTTGATGCGCCTGGGATAAATATCAAATCGGCTTTAATGGGAATACAAAACCTACCATTTAATACAACCGATAAAGGTGTTTGGGTTAAACCAACCAAACCATTACAATGGGATCAAACCAATACCATTACATTTGAATACGAAGCAACACCTCGTAAGGGTTTATATTTTATAGGATGGAATATTCAGGAAAATCCAATAAAAAACCCTTTTGCTATTCGTAAACAAATATGGACCCAAGGACAAGGTATTGATAACCGCTATTGGATACCCATGTATGATGACATGAATGATAAATTTATTACAGAAACAGTAGTAACATTTGAAAATGGTTATGAGGTATTATCAAATGGTACTCTACTTAAAAAAACTGCAAATAAAAATAATACTACTACTTGGCATTATAGCATGACTAAACCACACGCAGGTTATTTGTTAATGCTTGGTATTGGTAAATACAATATTAAAAAAACCAAAAGTGCACGCGGTGTTCCTATGAATTTATATTACTATCCTGAATATGCCGATAGAGCTGAACCTACATACCGTTATAGCGAAATGATGGTTGACTTTTTAGAGCAAGAAACGGGTGTAAATTATCCATGGGAAAGTTACTCGCAAATTATGGTGCAAGACTTTTTATATGGTGCTATGGAAAATACCACAGCAACCATATTTGGCGATTTTTTTAATGTGGATGAACGTGCTTACCTAGATAGAAATTATGTAGGTGTAAATTGTCATGAATTAACCCACCAGTGGTTTGGCGATTATATAACAGCCCGTGATGTGCGTGATACCTGGTTGCAAGAAAGCTGGGCTACCTATTATCCAAAAATGTTAACTAAAAAACTATTTGGTGATGATGCATACAATTGGCAACGTAGGGGCGAGCAAAACTCAGCAATTGAAGCTACTAAAAAAGATAAATACCCAATTCGTTACACCGGGGCGGGCACCGCAAGGGTTTACCCTAAAGGTTCTAATGTTATTAGTATGTTAAGCTATGTTTTGGGCGATGAACAGTGGAAACGTGCATTAAATCATTATTTAAAAACACATGCATACGGCAATGTAGAAACCAACGATTTACAGCAAGCTATTCAAGATAAATTGGGTATAGATATGAGTTGGTTTTTCGACCAATGGGTGTTGCGTGGTGGCGAACCACAATACACTGTTCATTTTGAAGATTTAATAGCTAAAAATGGTAGCCGTCATACCGAAATTGCAATAGAACAAACACACCAACGAGATGAAGTTGTTGGTTTATTTAAAATGCCAATTGCTTTTGAAGTACATTATGCTGATGGAAGTTTCGAACGTGTGGTAGAGATGATTCAGGAACAATTTGAAGTAGTAAAAGTTCCGAATCCTAACAAAAAAGAAATTGCTTTTGTGTTGTTCGATCCAAACAGCATGGTGATGAAAACGACTAACTTTAAAAAGAGCTACAACGAGTTAAAAGCACAAGTAATTAGTGCACCAAACATGTTAGATAGATATGATGCATTAGTAGCTTTAAAGGAGTATGATGTAGAGAAAAAACGTGAACTATTGATGGAAGTTTTCAGAAACGAAAAATTCCATGCCATGAAAAGCGAAGTGATTACACAATTAATAAATGATGAAGTAACCAACTATCAATTATTAAGTGTGTTTAATGAAAAAGAACCTCAAGCTAAGTTAACCTTTATAAAGGCTTATAATGGTAACAATACTTTTTGTTTGAGCGCTATTACCAAAGCATTAACAGATAACAGCTACGATGTAGTGCAAGCTGCCATGGAAAAAATTTGCAAGCTTGATGCAGTAAATATTAAAATATATTTACCCATAGTAAAAGATGTTTATGGCATGAATAACAGCGTAAATATTAAATACCATGAGTTATGCATTATCAATAATATTGATGCTAATGAGCACATGAATTCACTAATTAATTATGCAAGTAACCAATGGGAATTTAGAACACGTAACAATGCTTTTGCAGCCATCAAAACAAGTGGTGTTTATAGTGCAACATTGATAACACATTTGTTTGATGCCATGTTAAATACCAACAGCCGCCTTGCCGGACCGGCAGCTGAGTTAACTAATTTTTTGGCAACCAAAACCACCAACTTAAATGATATGCAGAGCTACTTTAATACCATGAATTACACCAAAGCACAAAAAGATATTTTAATGAAATATGTGCCAGGGTTAAAATAGTTAACGCATAGTACTAGCACATACATAAAACAGAAAAGCCTCACATGATTGTGGGGCTTTTCTGTTTGTTTAAGAAATGGAAAACTAGTTTATAGAAGAAAATGTAAGCGTAAGGTGATGTTGTTTTTATATGGTTAATGATTAAAATTTGGTTCAACTAATTAAAACAATTAAACGCTTTTTACTAAGTTGGTTTTTGAATGGAGTTTGAATTTAAAACCGTCAGACGCAATTCGCGTCAGTACGGTTGATTATAATTTTACTAAAACTCCGAAAGGTCTGACGCTTTTAAGCGTGCTGACCTCGGTCTTCAAATTTTGAAATAAAGTTCAGCATAGATCATTTCTATCAAAACATCCATCTCTTATCTTCCTTAAAAGGAAGACGATAGTTTTTCGTTCAAACGTTGATTACGCTCCATAAGTTAAACCCTCCTCAATGCCGAAGGCGTTGCTCAGCGTGCTCTCAATTTTGTGTGCGACAGTGCTCTAATCCTCGCAAGTCTATTCAAGAACCTCTGCGTTAAAACTCCCAAAGGTCTGACGCTTTTAAGTGTGCTGACCTCGGTCTCCAAGTTTCAAAACAAAGTTCAGCGCATCTCATTTCGTTTTCGATTTTCAATTTTCGAATTTAATATTTAGCTCCGCTGAACTACGTTTTGGATTTCACGATAAACACGCGTTAGGGGGTGCAGCGGCACAGAAGCGCAGCGTAGTAAAGCGAAACACCCGACCCCGAGTGAAGCGCAGCGTAACCTCGGGGGAACGCCCCAGAAATTCCAAAAATAAAAAAGCCCCGCATTGCTGCGAGGCTCATTTATGTTTTACCTAAACCTTATTATTTAATAATCACTAAACGATAAGTCTTGCTAAATTTATCGGTGGTAATGTTTGCAAAGTATACACCTGCATGTACTTCCGATGTTTCAATAGTTATACTGTTGTTACCGCTAATTAAGTATTGAGTTGGAATTGCTTTTACAAGTCTTCCGCTGATATCATATAAATTAATGGCAACATTTGTATTTTCAGTTAAATCAAACGAAACGTTAGTAATGTTTGAAGTTGGATTTGGATACAATGTTACGTTGTTTACATTTTCAACTTCATTAACACCTACATTACCTATAACATTTACTGTTTTAGCAATGGTGCTATCACCGCAAGGAGAAATTACTTTTAAAGTAACTAAATAATCGCCTTTTGCTGCATAAGTATAAGTTGGGTTTTGTTGAGTTGATGTATCGGCAGTTGATGAAGCCACACCAAAATCCCATTCGAAACGCATTTGTTTACCAATTGATCCGTTACTGAATGTTACAGCCAAGTTGTTCTCGCTAGAGTTAAATGCTGCTACTGCTGCATTTTGCACATATGGACCTGCGTTGTAATCTTCTGCTGCAGGATCGAAGTTTGCCCAGCAATCAGCCCATTTGTTGTTGTTACCAAATGCACCTTTGTATGTTGTTTGTGTAAAGAACGCATCACTTAATTTGGAATCAGAGAAAGAAGCACCGCTTGATGCTACTGAACCCGCTTTAAAACCAAAATCAGGATTGGTATAGTTAAATGGATTGTTGTAAACGGCATCTGTTGTTGCAGAAGTATCTGTACCATTAGCAACAATGGTTTGACGTACAATTGCTGCATTAGATGATGAATTATTTACTGCATTTAAGTTGCCTGCTATTACATTATTTTTAAAGCCCATAGAATCGGTTGCAAATTTATTTCCAGTTCCTGAACCATCAATAAACAATGCATTTGGCCAACCCATAAATACCGAGTTAAAAATTGATGTGGCAGAGTTTCTGCGGATACGTGCACCGTTGTTAAATGAGTTACCTGCTAATGATCCTGTTAATGGTTTACCATTTGCTAAAGGACCCATAACAGTTACGTTAGAAAATACTGGCCATGTTAATGGGGTATTGTTTGAACCTGCGCCATCGTTATCTGATTCGAAACCATTTGTAGTTGGTCCTGCGCCTCTATCATAAAAAGCAGAATCGCGAATAACTAATGCAAATTGTACTTTACCTTGGTAACCAAAATCAACATCTAAATCATCATCAATGTTACGGTGAGAGATGATGTATTTAGCATTTACATTCCCGCCAAACCACTCAAATCCGTCATCGTTTGCTTGTGTTACTTGTATATGGTCCATTTGTGTTGCTTTACCCACACCACCCATGGTAATACCATTAATTTCGTTACCAGGTGTAATTACCACACCGCCAAACTCTAAACGTACATAACTTAATACACCCGAGTTGTGGTTGGCATCAGTACCACCATATAAACCATCACCATTTGCGTTATCCAAATCGCCTTCAATAGCAACTTGTCCACCTGGCTCAGCTGCAGCTATAGCTACAGAAGCACCAGTAGTTAAATCAGGACGATTAATTGGAGCTTTACCTAACAAGATAATACCACCCCAATCGCCTGTTGCACGCTGGCCTTTAGGTTTTGATGAAGTAAATATGATTGGACGATTTTTTGTACCAGCTGCATTAATCATACCATTACGGGTAATTATTAAACAACCTTTATTAGCTGATACACCACCTTTAATAATAGTACCAGGTTGTATGGTTAATGTTGCATTATTTTTTACATACACATATCCACCTAATTCATAAATGGTATCACTGAACCAAGTTGTGTTTGTAGTGATATCACCCGCTGCAATATTTTTAATTGGTGAGTTAATGCCTGTGATTTGAACCAATTTAGTAGCCGTATTGTTACAAGCACCATTAATAGCTCTTAAACGAACATTAAATACACCGTTTGCACGGAAAGTATGGCTTGGATTTTGAACTATTGAAGTATCGCCATCACCAAAATTCCATAAGTATGATGTAGCGTTTGTTGATGCATTGGTGAAACTAACAGTAGCTGCATTAGCAACAAAAGTAAAGTTAGCAGAAGGAGTAGGATTTACATTAACTGTAATGGTATCAACCCAAGTATTACCTGAATTACTATCTAATAAAGTAACAAAATATGTTGTTGTTGTAATTGGTGATGCAACAGGACGAGCAACACCTGCGTTGTTTAATCCAGTTGTTGGAAACCAAGTATAAGAAAAACGACCTGAACCACCTGTAGCTAATGTACCAATGGTAGATGTAGCACCTGAGCATATTGTGGCATCGTTACCTGCACCTGCCCAAGTTACTATACCAATTGGTGAAGTATAATCGGCAGCATCAGGGTTAAAATTTGCCCAACCGTTGGTCCAATTGTTGTTGTTACCAAAAGCACCTTTGTAAGATGTTTGAGTAAAGAACGCATCATTTAATTTACTATCGCTAAATGAGGCACCACTTGCAGCAACCGAACCTGCTTTAAAACCAAAATCAGGGTTGGTGTAATTAAATGGATTATTGTATACACTATTAATTGCAGCACTTGTATCTGTTCCATTTGTTACAATGGTTTGACGTACAGTTGCAGCATTTGATGACGAATTATTTATTGCATTTAAGTTACCTGCTAATACATTATTTTTATAGCCCATAGAATCGGTTGCAAATTTATTTCCTGTTCCTGAACCATCAATAAATAATGCATTTGGCCAACCCATAAATACCGAGTTAAATATTGATGTGGCAGAATTTCTACGGATACGTGCACCATTATTAAAAGAGTTGCCTGCTAATGATCCGGTTAGTGGTGTGCCATTAGCTAAAGGCCCCATAACAGTTACGTTAGAAAATACTGGCCATGTTAAGGGTGTGTTGTTTGAACCTGCACCATCGTTATCTGATTCAAAACCATTTGTAGTTGGTCCTGAACCTCTATCATAAAAAGCAGAATCGCGAATGACTAATGCAAATTGTACTTTACCTTGGTAACCAAAATCAACGTCCAAATCATCATCAATATTACGGTGTGAGATGATGTATTTAGCGTTTACATTACCGCCAAACCACTCAAATCCATCATCGTTGGCTTGTGTTACTTGTATGTGGTCCATTTGTGTTCCTTTACCAACAGCGCCCATGGTAATACCATTAATTTCGTTGCCTGGCGTAATTACCACACCACCATACTCCAAACGTACATATCTAAATATACCTGAGTTATGGTTAACATCAGTACCGCCATATAAACCATCACCGTTTGCATTATCCAAATCACCTTCAATAGCAACTTGTCCACCTGGCTCAGCAGCTGCAATAGCAACAGAAGGACCAGTAGTTAAATCTGGGCGGTTAATAGGAGCTTTACCTAAAATAACAATACCACCCCAATCGCCTGTTGCACGCTGGCCCTTTGGTTTCGAGGATGTGAATACAATTGGGGCAGATGCAGTACCTGCTGCATTAATCATACCATTACGGGTAATAATTAATGACGCTTTGTTGGCAGCATTTCCTTTAATTAAAGTACCTGGTTGAATGGTTAATGTTGCGTTATTTTTCACATACACATAACCATCTAAGGTGTACACCGTGTCGCTAAACCAAGTGGTGTTTGATGTAATTTCACCGGCAGAAATTGTTCTTGCCTTTTGAGCAAATGCAATTGCTCCTGTTAAAATTGCTACTACTGCGAGTAAAGCTGATTTTTTCATGATTATTATATTCTATAATTTTATTCAAAACTAACCCTACCACTTTGCGGTATTGTTACTGCAATGTTGTGAAATTGTAAAGAACGAGAATAGTTGATTAGTTATTAGTTTATTGGTTCAAAGGCTAAATATTAGAGGTTAGAAAATTTGAATTTGAAGGTTAATGACCACATGAACTAGAATCTAGCGTCTTCCTTTGAAGGAAGATAAGAGATGCATGTCTTGGGAGGAAATTCGAAACGTAGTTCATCGAAGATAAATCCGAAATTTGAAGCACGAAACATAACTTAGTATAACGAATGATGAATATTGAACGTTGAATTATGAATTTCGAAGTTTTGATGCATTTCAACAATTAGCCTCACTTTAACTTGGTAAGTAACAGAGGAAGTTAGAATATGAAAATCAATCATCAATTGAACGAAAATCTATCGTCTTCCTTTGAAGGAAGATAAGAGATGGATGTCTTGGGAGGAAATTAGAAACGTTGTTCGCGTAGCTAATGTTGATGTTTTGATTTATTCCGCGTTTAAAACTCCTGAGCTCTTCCCTGTTTTCTGTGAGCCAACTAATTTTAGAATTAACCACAAGGCACACTAAGAAACCACAAGGTTCACTAAGTTTTAAAATATGTATGCGACTATGCCTTGTGCACTTTGTGAATAACCTTGTGTACTTTGTGGTTCAACTCGTTCAAGTATTTGCGGTGAAACCCGCTTTGGGCAAGCAAACAAAAAAGGCTGCCATTTTTATGACAGCCTTCTATTTATATTTTAATATAGTTTAAAACTTATAACTCAATCCTACTGAAATGGTTCTACCCATTTTGAAACGATAGATAACATTATCTAAAGTAGTTAATTCTTTTGCGGCTGCATCAACCTCTGCTGCAGTAGTTCCGTTTCTTTTACGGCTTACTACATCAGCACGTTTTTCAACACTCACATCTTCAAACTTAGCATTATTATTATTATCATGATAAAACACTAAGTCTTGTGCCAATAAATCACCAAAGGTTAACTTAGCATCTAATTTTTTAAAGAAACGTTTCGATAAACTAAAATCAATTACATCTCTTGGATTTTCCCATACATTTGGAATAGCACCACTAATTTCTTGTACTGCAAATATTCTACGACCAATTTTATTGTACAATAAACTTGCTGTTAAGTTAGTATTCAAATCGGTGTAGCTTAAGCCCATATTTAATAAGTAGTTGGATTGACCTTGAAGCGGACGTTTCATTGCATCAATATTATTTTTTGCTGCAGCTATATTTCCTAAATCAACTTCACTGTGTATGTATGCAAAGTTGGTGGTAAACAAAAAGTTTTTCATGCTTTTGGTTCCTAACCATTTATCTAATACAGATAAATTCTTTCTAACTTCAACCTCTGCACCTGCATTAACAGCATTGGTATTACTGGTATATCCTAAACGATAACTTCCTCCACCTGTAATTTCAAAAACTGGTTCAAGTGCATTGGCAAATGTTTTATAAAACAACGAGAATGATAACAATTGGCCTTCACCCTGAAAATGTTCAATTCTAAAATCGTAGTTATTAATTGTTGTACGTTGTAAAGATGGCGTACCAGTTACGTCTACATTTAAATTAAAATCATAGAAAATAAACGGTGCTAACTCTCTAAACTCAGGACGTGCTAACGATTTAAAGTAAGCCAAACGGATGTTTGTCTTTTCTGTTAACTCATAACTTAAGTTAATAGATGGCAAGAAATCAACAACCGTATTATTCATGTTAATGGTATCACCTGCAGCACCCAACGCTTCTAATTTTTGATTGTAACTTTCCATACGCACTCCATATACTGCTCTAGTGCGCGCCATAATTCTATTGGTAAACATAAAGTATGCAGCACCCAACTTAGAACTTGCATTATACTTATCTTGTGGATTAACGCGTTCGTCAATATAGAATGCGTTTTTGATTAAGTTCTCTTTATTAAAAATGGTATTAATGTCTTGTAAGGCAATATCGCCTGCGGCTGGATTGCTGTAATTTAATTTGTGTCCGTATACATTGGCTTCAAAGTTACGCTCACGCAACTGGTAAAATCCACCTGCTTTTACTTCTGTTTTAATCTTTTTGCTACTAGCAAATTCCAATGGCATTTGCACATCGGCACCTGCCGAATATAATTGCTCACCTAATTTGGTATATAACCTTCCGTTTTGTGTTAAATCAATGGTTGATTGTAATTGAGCAGTATAAGGATTTAATTCTCCTGTATTATCGTTAATAGTTGTTGAGCGGGTAAAACGTCTAAAATCAGGAATATCGCGTTTTATGTTGTTGTAATTTAAAACCCACTTTATTTTAAGTTTTGATGCAGTGATAAAATGCTCGCCACCCAATTGGTTGGTTAAAAATAAATTTTGTTGAAAAAGATAAGCAGTTTTATTTTCATAGTTTACTGCATCATTCATGTTGTTTTGACCCCAACGCTGTATCGTCTGATCTTCTGAATTAATGTTATAAGCATTTTTAAAGAAGAACTTATTATGCGTTCCGATTTTCATGGCTAAATTAACCATTAATCCAACCATTACTTCGCGCTTGTATGTTGAGTCATTGTAATGATACAACTGATCGTTTCCTGCTTTTACATCATAAAAATTTCTTTCGGCAGGGGTAAAACGAAAACTGTTGCTATGAGACAATGAAGTAATAAAACCAAACTCGTTTTTCTTACCAAACTTGTATTTGTTACCACCTGACAATTGAAAATTGGTGTTAGGTGCAAATGAATTAATTTTATTTAAACTCCAGTTATCGTTAAACTTTTGGCTGTTTTCAAATTTAGCATCAGGGCTTGAAGCTTCGTATTGCGTGCGTCCGGGTAATCCTGAAGGTACAGCACGTGTTCCATCATCAATACCTAACCAATCTGTTTTACCACCTTGGTAAGTATAACCATTTTTAAATGTAGTTAACGAGTGTATGCCTAAACTGCTACCAAATGATATAAACTTCTCATCAGGAATATCACGTGTATTAATTGTAATTAAACCACCTGCAAAATCACCTGGTAAATCAGGAGTTGCAGTTTTGGTGATGGTCATGTTAGCCAACATGTTTGATGGAAAAATATCAAAAGAGAATGCTTTTTTATCGGCCTCTGTACTTGGTAATGGTGCACCGTTAATGTAGGCTGAGTTGTATCTGTCGTTTAATCCACGAATAACAGCAAACTTATTATCTTGTACCGTTGCACCACTCACACGTTTCATTACATCGCTGGTTGAGTTGTCTGGTGATTTCTTAATTACATCAGCAGAAATACCATCTGATACAGATACCGAATTTTTTTGCTGAATTAATAATGCATTGGCACTTTCTTTTTTCAATTCGGCTTGAACTACTACCTCGCCCAATTCTTTAGACGATCCATCTAACCCTACATTGATAGTTGATGTTTCGCTCCCTTTAACCACAATGCCAACCAATTGTTTTTTGATGTAACCTACATAACTTACATTTATATTGTAAGTACCAGGTTTAAGATTATTAATGGTAAACTTCCCTTCGAGATCAGTTGATGCACCAAAAGAAGTACCTTCAACACTAACTGAAACGCCTATTAGTTCTTCTCCATTTTTCTTATCGATTACTTTTCCTGTAATTTTTCCTGTCTGCGCAAAAACTGTTAGTCCGATAGTTAAGGCTAAAACAGTTGTAATTAATTTCTGTAAAGTGATTTTCATTTGTTTAGGTGTGTGAAATCGTGAGCAAATGTACCCTACGTTTCGTTTCAACCCGTTAAACAAAAGTTATCCTTGAGTTAATGTAGTATCAATTGTATGTTAAGTAAACGTTAACATACAGAAAAACCCGCACTTGGCGGGTTTACTGTAAAAACTAATTTTTGTTAGGTTATTATTTTACAACGCCTAACTCTTTACCCACTTTGATAAATGCAGCTATTGCCTTTTCAATATGAAGTGGCTCATGTGCTGCAGAAAGTTGTACACGAATACGTGCTAAGTTTTTTGGCACAACCGGGTAAAAGAAACCCGTTACATAAATACCTTCATCTAATAATTTAGTAGCCATTTCCTGAGCTAATTTTGCATCATATAACATAACAGGAACAATAGCACTTGCACCACCACGTAAATCAAATCCAGCAGCTTGCATGCCAGTTTTAAACTGATTAACATTCGCCTCTAACTTATCGCGCAATGCAGTGCTTTCATTTAATAATTTAAACACCTCAATACTTGCACCAACAATTGCGGGAGCTAATGAGTTACTAAATAAATAAGGGCGAGAGCGCTGACGTAACAATTCAATAATTTCTTTTTTACCTGTTGTATAACCACCCATAGCGCCACCTAAAGCTTTACCTAATGTTCCAGTTATAATATCAACACGACCCATTACATTGCACAACTCAGGTACGCCTCTTCCCGTTTTACCAATAAATCCTGCACTGTGGCACTCATCTGTCATTACCAATGAATCGTATTTGTCGGCCAAATCACAAATTTTATCCATTTGTGCCACGTAACCATCCATACTAAATACCCCATCGGTAACTATAATTTTAAACCTTGCACCTTTTTCGTTAGCAGCAATTAATTGCGCTTCCAAATCAGCCATGTCGTTATTTTTGTAGCGATAACGTTGTGCTTTACACAAACGAACCCCATCTATAATACTGGCATGGTTTAACTCATCACTAATAATGGCATCAGCTTCCTGAAACAATGGTTCAAAAACACCACCATTTGCATCAAAAGCTGCGGCATATAAAATGGTATCTTCAGTACCATAAAAATCGGCAATGGTATGTTCTAACTCTTTATGAATATCTTGTGTACCACAAATAAAACGCACGCTACTCATACCAAAACCATGTGTTTCTAATGCTTTTTTTGCGGCTTCTTTAACGCGTGGATGCGATGATAAACCCAAGTAATTATTGGCGCAAAAATTTAATACACTTTGACCCGTATTTAAAGTAATTTCTGCCCCTTGCTCCGAAACAATAATGCGCTCGCTTTTGTATAATCCAGCAGCTTTAATATCAGCTAATTCTTGTTGTAAGTGTTGTTGTAATTTACCGTACATAGGTTTTATTCTTTATTTTAATTGTAATATTTATTTGGGTTGATAGGCAAATTGAGCTGCACACCAATTATTTTTCACCAAGTGGTTTTTAAAATGTAAACCAAGTGGTTCGGTAGCATTTTTCAAATCAATTAAATCAGATTCATAAAAACCACTAATTAATAAAAACGCTCCGGGTTTCATGTGTTTTATGATGGTAGTAAAACTACTTAGCAATATGTTTTTATTGATATTCGCTAAAACACCATCAAAGGTTTCCGTTTCTTTTATTACCGATAAAGTTCCTAGTCTGAATTCAAAATTAATTAAGTTGTTTAAGTTTTTGTTCTCGGTAATGTTATCAATACACCATTCATCAATATCATTACCAACTATTTGGGCAGCACCTAGTTTTAATGCCATTAAACCAAGCACTCCTGTACCACAGCCGTAATCAAATATTTGTTTATTGGTAAAATCTTGTTCAAGCATTAACTCTAAAACCAATTGAGTGGTTTCATGGTGGCCAGTACCAAAAGTATTTTTGGGTTGTATGGTTATGGTATGATCATAATCCATTTTTATATCGTGAAACGGTGCACGAACTAAAATCTTATCGGCAACAACAATTGGCTCGTAAGAAGCTTCCCACTGTGCATTCCAATTTTGTGGTTCGATTATGCTGTGCGGAACATCATTAGGGTTGATGCCATACTTTAAAAGCAAATCATTATACATTAAAGGATTATGCAGTGATTGAGGAATATAAGCTGAAAAACCTTCGTCAGTTTCAATAAATCCTTCGTACTCCAATTCAGCCAATTCTGCAACAAGCAATTCTCTTGTATCTTCATCACAAATTATAGCAAATTCAAAATAGGCTTCCATGGGGCAAATATGCACAAAAAGTATAGCTATAAAAAGGCCCGTTTTGCAAAGAGCGGCTAAATTCCTTTTTCTACATTAGTTATAATAACTTTTGGTATGCGCGCATCCATCTATCAGGTATTTCATCGTTTAATGCAGCTTGATAATCGCTGTAACTGCATGGCACCATAAATATTCCTTTTTGATTTGAGCGTTCTTTCGGGTAAGGCACTTCCATCCACCAACGCTCGTTGTATATGTTTTTATAGAATACAATCTCGTAATCACCTGCTTTAAATGTTGTACGGTAAATCATGTAATCTTTACTCTCAATTGTTGGGTAATCATACTTACGGTTATAAAAACCATCAATAAAATACCATAACATTTGCGAAACCAATTTACTACCACAAGCATTGGTATCGTGAAATGCGTTTAAATCATAGAAACCAATGCTGGTTAAATCGTTACCCATACCTGCATAACGTGAAATCTGGCAAGCCTCTTCCCCATAAAATCCATTAGGATTCATATCAATACTTGAAGCAACATCAGCAGCCTTAACACTGTTTAAACTAAATATCATCATATCTGCATTACGTGCCAATGGTTCTGTGTCTTGCATTTTGGCCCGCACCTGGCCTAGCCTAAACACATCAAAATTCATTTTATCAAATGCATCTAAACTTTCTTGCTCTACAAAATAAGCTTGGTTACCTATGTGAATGATGTTGAATAAAAAGTTAGGTTGATGCGTAATGGTTTTATATAAATAATTAGCATATTCAGGATTAGATTCATTCTGCTTCAAATCTATTGTAGCATCGGCAACCAAAACATTTAAATTAGGATTAAACCCTTGGTATGAGGTAAACTGTGCATAAGCCAAATCGCTAGGGCCACCTAAAATAATGGTTACAATTTTGCGTTCGTGTAGCTCTTTTAAACACTCATTTAGTGCAAACATGGTATCACTTACACTACTTCCTGGTTCAATATTACCTAAGTCGGCAATTTTTATTTCATATTTAGGTTGAACCAACTTATATAATTGTTTCCTCACCTCATCAGGAGTTAAACTTAAACCAGCATGTGAAGACCTTAATCGTTCTTCTTTTACACCAATTATGGCTATTCGAACATCGTCCAAATCAGGAAATTTTTTAGTGTAGATATCAATTACATTAACCAAACTTTTAGGAGAAGTTTCAGTTATATTGGCAAATACCGATTGCGGAATCGGACGTAAGAAGTCGCTTAATTGCATGATGTATATTTAATGGTCGCAAAATACCTTATTTTCGTCCGCAGGTAATAAACATTTCCACACTTTGATAGCAGTTAGCGGAGCAACAGGATTTTTAGGTGCACACCTGGTTTGCAGGCTTTTGAAAAAGGGCTTGCAAGTAAGGGCATTAAAACGGTCGGACAGTAATATGGCCGAGTTTGAATACATATACTCATTATTATTTATAAATAATGATGCCAAGCAAAACCTAACTTGGTTTGAAGCTGATGTGTTGGACATCCCAGCTCTTGAAATTGCGCTTCATGGTGTTGATGAAGTTTACCACTGCGCAGCCATGGTATCTTTTAGCCAAAAAGACAAGGATATAATGATGCAAGCTAACGTTCAGGGAACTGCTAATATGGTAAATTTAAGTTTAATCCATGGGGTTAAAAAGTTTGCTCACATCAGTTCAATTGCAGCTCTTGGACGAGAAAAAAGTGGTGTGCATGTTACAGAAAAATCTAAATGGGTTGAATCTAAACTAAACAGCAACTATGCCGTTAGTAAATACAAAGCTGAGATGGAAGTTTGGCGAGCATCCATGGAAGGTTTAAACGTGGTTATTGTCAATCCTGGGGTTATTTTAGGTAGTGGTAATTGGCAAAAAGGCTCTTGCGCATTGTTTAATATGGCTTACAAAGGAATGCCGTTTTATACCCATGGCGTAAATGGTTATGTAGATGTATTGGATGTAGCAGATGCAACCATTCAATTAATGGATAATAATATTTTTGCTGAGCGTTTTATTTTAGTGAGCGAAAACACCAGTATTAAATATTTTTTGGATGAAACAGCAACCCAATTAAACAAAAAGAAACCAAGTATTGAGGTAAATAAAATCTTAGCAGAAATGGCGTTGATAGGTTCAGCAATTGCAGCTTTTTTAACAGGGAAAAAGCCAAATTTAACAAAAGAAACCTCTCGCGCATCGCTTAATAAATATTATTACAGCAACCAAAAAATTAAAGATAAAATAGGGTTTGAATTTATACCAATTAAGCAAACTATAGCACAAACCTGCAATCATTTATTACAACAAAAAAAAACATCATGAGATTATTTTTAACCACAGTTGCTGCGGCAACTTTAACACTAACAGCTTGCAACAATAGCAACAATTCGGCTAGCAATGATTCCATTAAAAATCTAGAAAAATTGTACAAAACCAGCTACAATTTAAAAGACATACCTACAGCGATTACTGCTGTACAATTAATTTTAATAAACGATAGTACAAACACTTTGCGGGATTCGTTGCCAAGCATGTACTTGGCTGTACAAAATATTGATGCATGTTTAACCACAACTGAAGATGCTTTAAAACGTTACCCAGAAAGTGAAGAATATGCCAAATATAAAATGTTGTGTTTAGAACAAGTTGGTAAAGCCGATGAATTATTTACCCTAGCAAATAATCTATACAACAAAACAGGCAAAGCGGAATATGTATATAAAATTGCATCGGTACAATTGGTTACTGGAGAGTTTGACGCTGCCAATAAAACCATTAGTAACATGATGGAAAAATACAAAAACACGAAAGACAGTGTGGATATTTTTATTGACCAAGGCCAAAGCCAAAGGGTGCCAATTATTGCTGCCTGCTGGAACATGAAGGGCTACCTGTATATACAAACACAAAAGTATCAACAAGCAGGTGAGGCATACCAAAAAGCCATTCAAATATTCCCTGATTTTGTAATGGCACGCAGAAACCTACAACAATTAATACAAGGTGCACAACAGCAACGCTAATATTTATTACAACTTTTTACAAAATACCTATACAACTATTCATGTTGTGTAGGTATTTTTTTTGAATGCATATAAAACCTGGTAACTTCATAACAATCTATCGGTATAATTAAATAGTATAATAGGGGCTCAAGGGAATAAAATATGAGTTAAACCCCTATAAGTGGAGGATCTTGTTAGCATGTTAAAGGCCAATAAACAATCAATTATTCTTTATACACACAATTACCACATAAAATTATTGTATTAACATTCAAAAAAAAATATTTTTTATAATTAGATATTTTATATCTTGAACCATAATTTAAACAATTACATAAGATGAAACACAATTACACTACACCCATTTTTAAAGGCAGTGCACGTTCGCTACTACTGCTTTTTACCCTGCTCTCTTGGCTATTGCCAGTGCAGGCTCAAATAGTATTGAATTCCACTACTGGAACAACATCAGGCAACTACACTACACTTAAAGCTGCCATCGATAACATTAATAATGGAACGCACACTGGCGTTATTTTAATTACCGTGCATGGTAATACCACAGAAACAGCAGGTAGCGTTTTATTTGAAAGCGGAAATGGGGGTTCATCCTATTCATTGGTGGTAATCCGTCCAGCTGATACGGCAACCGTAAATAAAACAATTGACTTGGGTTTATCGGGTTCAGTATTACTAGAGTTAAACGGAGCCGACAATGTATTTATTGACGGAAGGCCATTAAGCCAAGGCTCAGCCAAATTGTTAACATTCCGTCATTCAAACCCAAATGCCAGTGCAACTTCTGGTGTAATTAGAATGATTAATGGCGCATCATTTGTTCAAATCTCACACTTAAATTCTAGTTGTTTAACTACCGCTGCCACAACAGCAAGTATTAACATCAGTTTATCAACCTCTGCAGCTACAACTGGTAACAGAAATATTGCTATTGATAATTGCCTCATAACAGGAGGTGTTCAAGCCATTAACATGACAGGCACACTAGCCAATTTCATGGATAGTATTTACATTATAAAAAATACCATTTTAAATGCCCAGGGCTCAAGTGTTATTGTAAATGCTGTTAAAACATTAGCGATAGATTCAAATATTATAACACATAATGCTGTATTTACAGGTTGGAATGTATTTGGTTTAAACATCAACCCAAATGTAAGTGGGGCCAATTATATAATTTCAAGAAACAACATTAATAACTTACAAACTGGAAGTGCAGCGCAAATGGCTGGTATACTTGTTAGTCCGGGAACGGCAGGCTTAACTGTTGCTCCAGTTGTAAATTTAATTAACAACAATGTTTCGTTGTTAGCCACCAATGCGGGTCTAACCTTTGCTCGTGCATTCCAATTTCAAGGAGCAAATCCTGCTGTTGTAAATTGTTACCACAATACTTTCCGCCTAGGTGGAAGTGGTGCAGGTACAACAGGAAACCCTGCATCAATAGCTGTTGCAAAAAGTAATTCATCTACAGCCACTACTTTTGTGTTTACAAATAACATTTGTATTAATACCAGAATTGGAGCTGCAAACCCACACATTGGATATTGGAACAGCTCACCAACCGCTGGTATCAATACAACTGATTACAACACCATTCATGGACCTGTTTTTAGCGCTATTGCCAATGGATTTTACCAAGGAACAATTGGTGCATACCGAGCTGCTTCCCTACCCAACGAACAAAACTCATCTTTTGGCTTAATCGACTTTAACAATAATTTTGATCCAATTGTTAATCTAAACGGACCAAATACATCAGGTGTAAAACTATCGGGAACACCAATAGTTTCTGTACCAAATGATATGTATGGAACAGCAAGAAGTACAGTTAGACCATATAGAGGTGCATTTGAATCATTAACCCAAATTGACACATTTGATATACAAACGGTTATATTGTATACCTATGGTAAAATACCAATTGGAACAGATGATACAATTAGGGTTTTAGTAAGAAACCAAGGTACTGCTGCTGTAACAAATCAACCAATAAACTTAACCAGTACAAAAAATGGTTATTTAGGTGCAGTAAATGTGAGCTTACCTCCAGCTGGTGAAGCCATCATTAACATGGTGCCATATACCCCATTTCTTTTAGGTTTTGATACATTAAGAGCCTATCCAAATCCAGATCAAAAACCAAGCAACGATACCTCGTTATGGGTTAGAGAAAATACATTAAATGCCTTAAGTTACAGCCGCCCATTTGTGGCACAAACAGGTAACCTAGGTACTAACCCCGAAGGAGAAATGGTTGCTAAATTCTATACACCTGTTCCAAATTTTGTAAATCAGGTAAATGTTAATTTCACCAATGCATTCTTTAACGGACCATTTCCTTTCCAAGTTGTAATTTACGAAGATTCGGGAGCTACACTTGGACCAAAGAGAGTTCCATTTTGGGTATCTGCTACACAAAATACAGTGAATGGTATATTTAATTTATCTATACCTTCTGTGCCGGTTAGCGGTTCTTTTTACATAGGAGTTCGTCAAACCACAGCAAACAATATTGGTTTTGCATTTCAAAACGAAAACCCTATCCGTAACCAAACATTTTATTTCCGCCAAGGTGTGGGTTTCCAAAGTTTAGCTTGGAATGATTTTGCCGTAAACCCTAATAACCAATTTAGGTTTATGATTGAACCTCGATTAACTATTAATGATGATTTAGGTGTAGTTGATTTATTTGCACCCGGAACAGGATGTGTTAACCTTGGCAATCAACCAGTATCAGTTCAAGTACAAAATTTAGGATTATTAAACCAATCTTTTACTACTGATACGCTGCGTATTTTTGGAAGAGTAATTAAACCTTCGGGCAATACCATTTCATTCGGACCAATATTGGTTACTAGTGGATCATTAACTGCAGGTAATACATTAAACGTTACTGTTATTCCTTCATTTAATTTTGACTCGGCCGGAGCATATACCTTTACTGCATGGACACGTTTTGGGCCTGATGGAAATGCAATAAACGACACCTTACCACCATTAGTGCGTAATGTTTTTGCCATAAGCAATGCACCTATTGTGCAAGACTTTAATGCCCCTACATTCCCAACAACATGGAGTACCAACCGCTTTTTTATTAGTCCTACAAACGGTATAAATAATACCAATTCAATTAGAGTAGGTATTGATAACTCGAGCCCTTTTGCAGCAAACGCGTTTGTTCAATCTCCACGTGTTGGTGGTATTACTGCTAATAGCGTATTAAGATTCGATTACCGCATACTAAATGATATTGGAGGTACTCCAGCAACATTAATTAATTTAGATAGTATTAAAATAATGGTATCTACAAATTGCGGAAATACATTTACCCAAGTGGCTCTAATTAATGGTAGCAATCATGTTAGCTCTGCCAATCTAGAACGTTACAATGTATCTTTAGGTAGCTTTACTGGTAATGATATTATTGTTAAAATTGTTTACGACTGGTTTGGAACTACCAATGATGTAATTGTAGATATGGATAACATACGTATAGTTGATGGACAAAACGATGTGGGTGTAAGTTTAGTTAGCAATCCTTGTCGCTCAATAATAGCTGGCAGTGCTGCAATTAACCCGGTGGTAACTATTCGTAACTTTGGTAGTGGTTCGCAAAATAATATACCTGTTGGTATTTCAATTACTGGACCATCAACCTACAACAGTACATCTACATCTGGCACCGTTGGGTCTAACAGCAGTGGTGTTGTTTCTTTTTTAAGTACATTTAACCCAAGTGTTGCAGGTACATACACACTAAGGGCTTGGACAACCTTAGCTACAGATGGCGACAGATCAAACGATACATTGGTGTATACTTTTAATGTAACCAACTTAAATTTAGGTATTGCATCAGTTAACGCAGTGCAGTTTGGTGGAAGCTCATCACTAAAGGTTAAAAATGCACCAAACCTAAATCCAACAAATGCCATTACTATTGAAGCTTGGATAAATAGAACAACAACTGCTACATGGAGAACCATCGTTTCAAAAGATTCGTCACTTGGCGT
>CANHBJ010000005.1 GCA_947459075.1 Bacteroidota bacterium | reverse complement strand
TTATAACCAAATGACCAATACATCTCAGCCATACAACCAAGCTTATGGTTATTTGTGGTGGTTAAACGGAAAAAGCAGTTTTAAATTACCCGCATCCACACTCACATTTCAAGGTAAAATTTGCCCTCCAGCTCCAGATGGTTTGTTAATGGCATTGGGTAAAAACGACCAGAAAATATATGTATGGCCTGAAAGAAACATTGTGGTAATTAGAATGGGCAATGCAGCTAATGGAGGAGAACTAGTTCCAATAACTTTTGATACCATTTTATGGAATGAGCTAAATAAATTAATGGCAGTGGAATACACGGGTATAAATATTGAAGCAATTGCAGAAAACGAAATAAACATATGGCCTAATCCTGCGCAAAAGGAATTAAATATAGCTTTAGGCAACCCTTATCAACCATCAACCGTTTACTTATATAACAACAAAGGTCAATTGGTATTTGAAGAAACATACAAATTCCAAATGCCTCATGTTAAGATAAATATTAGTCAATTTAAAAATGGCATGTACACTTTACGAATTAAATCAAGCCATAAAACAAGGGTAAAAAAATTGGTAATAAATAACGATTAATTAAGTTCACTGTTATGTCCCCAAATCCATGTTCATTTAAAATTTAGAGTGGGTAAGATACCTTTAACGTTAAACAAAATTTAGATAAGTAAAAGCGCAAACATATAAATCTGTAGTGCTCCAATCATGCCCCTTTAATATTAATCTTTCGAAAACTAAAATTAAATAACCTTCTTTATTTTTATCAGTTTCAATAAGACTATTATAATGTTTATGCCACAACAATGTTAATTGATATTCTTTTTTTATTCATTAAAAGAGAAATATTACAATTGAGCTAAATAAGCAGATGTTCAATAATTTTACATAATTATAAAGAACAATTAAAGTAATAAATTGTTAAAATTTTTAATCTTATCTAGTTTAGATTTAGTTTAAATAAATGATAAATTTGTACTACGTTTGCAATACAAAATCATATGGCAGAAGAAGTAGATATTATAGACCAGGTGGTAGGCCAAGAGTATAAGTACGGATTCACCACCAATATTGAAATGGAAACAGCCCCGAAGGGCTTAACAGAGGATACCATTCGTTTTATCTCGTCAAAAAAGACTGAACCAGAATGGATGCTCGAATACCGTTTAAAAGCATTTAGATATTGGCAAAGTTTAAGTTCGCCAAGTTGGCAAAATTTTAGTTATCCAGCTGTTGATTATCAGGATATTATATATTATGCAGCTCCCAAAGAAAAGATAACTTTAGATAGTTTGGATCAAGTAGATCCAGAATTACTGAAGACTTTCGAAAAACTAGGCATATCATTAAGCGAACAAAAGCGCTTAACAGGAGTGGCTGTTGATGCTGTATTCGACTCAGTATCTATTGCAACTACATTTAAAGACCAGCTTAAAGAAAAAGGAATCATTTTTTGCTCCATGAGCGAAGCGGTACACGAACATCCTGATTTGGTTAAAAAGTACCTGAGTTCTGTGGTGCCTTACACTGATAATTTTTTTGCTGCATTAAATGCAGCCGTTTTTAGTGATGGGTCATTTGTATACATTCCTAAAGGAGTTCGTTGCCCAATGGAATTATCTACATATTTCCGAATCAATGCCGAAAACACTGGTCAGTTTGAGCGCACATTAATTATTGCCGATGAGGGTTCTTATGTAAGTTACCTGGAAGGATGCACTGCACCAATGCGTGATGAAAACCAATTACACGCTGCTGTTGTAGAGTTAGTAGCCCTAGAAAATGCTGAAATAAAGTATTCTACCGTTCAAAATTGGTACCCAGGCGATAAAAACGGAAAAGGCGGTATTTACAATTTTGTAACCAAGCGCGGTATATGTTTAGGTGATTACGCTAAAATTAGTTGGACCCAAGTAGAAACTGGAAGTGCCATTACATGGAAGTACCCTAGTTGTATCCTAAAAGGTGATCATTCGGTGGGTGAGTTTTTCTCTGTAGCAGTTACCAATAATATGCAACAAGCTGATACAGGAACTAAAATGATTCACATCGGTAAAAACACCAAAAGCAGAATTGTTTCAAAAGGAATATCAGCAGGTAAATCTCACAATACGTATCGTGGATTGGTTAAGGTAAATAAAAAGGCCGATAAAGCACGTAACCATACCCAATGTGATAGCATGCTAATAGGAGATAGAAGTGGTGCACATACATTTCCATACATTGAAATAAACAATAAAAGTGCGATGGTTGAGCATGAAGCTAGCACCAGTAAAATTGGTGAAGATCAGATATTTTATTGTAACCAACGCGGTATCGGTACAGAAGAAGCCATTGGTTTGATAGTAAATGGTTTTTGCCGTGAGGTATTAAATCAATTGCCAATGGAGTTTGCTGTTGAAGCACAGAAATTATTAGCAGTTTCATTAGAAGGATCAGTAGGATAAAGGAAGGCTTTAGCACATAGCAGAAAGAATAAAGAGATAATTAATTAAAAAGATATAGACAAATAGCCAACGCTATTAGCTAACGTCTAATAGCCAACAGCCAACAGCAGCATATGTTAGAAATAAAAGATTTAAAAGCAGAAATTGAAGGAAAAATAATCCTAAACGGAATAAATTTAGTTGTAAAACCAGGTGAAGTTCACGCTGTAATGGGGCCTAATGGAGCCGGAAAAAGTACCCTATCTGCTGTATTAGCTGGAAGAGCAGATTATACAGTAACAGGTGGTGAAGTTAGCTTTAATGGAAAAGATTTATTGGAAATGTCTCCAGAGGACAGGGCACGCGAAGGTGTGTTTTTAGCATTTCAATACCCAGTAGAAATACCAGGTGTAAGCACAACTAATTTTTTAAAAACAGCCATTAACGAAAAACGCAAATATTTAGGTTTAGAGCCTATGGAAGCAACTGCATTCTTAAAGTTTATGCGCGAAAAAATGGAGTTAATGGAAATGGATAAAGCATTAACCAGCCGTAGTTTAAACGAAGGTTTTAGTGGTGGAGAGAAAAAACGTAATGAGGTTTTTCAAATGGCCATGTTAGAACCTAAGTTAACCATCATGGATGAAACCGATTCGGGTTTAGATATTGATGCATTGAGATTGGTATCTGCAGGCGTTAATAAATTAAAAGATGGCGAACGTTCATTTGTTGTTATTACCCACTACCAACGTTTATTAGATTATATCGTACCTGATTTTGTTCATGTGTTGTACAAAGGCAGAATTGTAAAAAGTGGTGATGCCTCTTTGGCCAAAGAACTTGAAGCTAAAGGTTACGATTGGATTAAAGCAGAAGTTGAGCAAGGAGCCAACACTTAATCTGATTATGATTGAACATAAGTTTTGTTTTCAGCCAAATCATAAAACTTTTCCTTTCGGATGTTAGCATGAGTAACCATGTTAAGCAATGGCATTTCGATTTTTAATTTATAATTTTACCATGTTATTACAAACCATAAAAAAAGATTTCATTCAATACAAAGCACAAGCTGAGCCAGGTAATTTTTTAACCTTACGCGAAGCTGCTTTTGCTGAGTTTGAAAAATTGGGTTTCCCTACCACCAAGCAAGAGGAGTGGAAGTATACCAGTTTGAAATCTATAACTGACAATACATTTCAGTCAACCTGCGAGATAAAAAGCTTGGTTAACGATTTGTTTTACGCTTCTATAGAATCTAAACTAACAGCTAACTTTTTGGTATTTGTTAACGGCTCACTTGTAAACGAGCTATCAAAAATTATTGAGAAAGATAACAGCATTGTTATTTCAAGTATAGCTACCGCGCGTAAAAATAATCAAGCCATTTTTAACCATCATTTTGGTAAATATGCCATGGTAGAAGGTTTGGCAATGAATGCTTTAAATACAGCCTTATTAAGTGATGGCGCTTTTGTTTTTGTACCTAAAGGTAAAACTGTAGAACATCCTGTTGTTATTTTTAATATCAGTGATGCTTCTGATTTAAATGTATTGGCCCAACCACGTAACTTAATTGTAGCGGAAGAGCAAAGTACCTTAACAATTGTAGAAACATACTACGCAACGGGCACTAATGCTTCGTTTACAAATGTTGTTACAGAAACCTATGCGGGCAAGGGAGCGCATGTTGAGCATTATAAAATTCAACAACAAGCAGGTGCGTGTTATCAAAATAACTTCACCCAATTTTTTCAAGAGGCTGACACCAATATTAACCATGTAACACTTACACTTGATGGAACTTTGGTTCGTAATAACCTTCATTTTTATATGAATGGAGAAAATTGCAATAGCTTGCTTTATGGTCTATATGTTACCGATAATAAAGATCTTGTAGATAACCATACCCGTGTTGATCATGCCAAACCAAATTGCTTTAGTGACGAGAAATATAAAGGTATTTTAAAAGGCCATTCAACTGCTGTATTTAACGGTAAAATTATGGTTCATTTAGACGCTCAAAAAACCAATGCATACCAACGCAACCAAAATATTTTATTAAGTGATGATGCAACTGTTAATACAAAACCGCAATTAGAAATTTTTGCTGATGATGTAAAATGTACACACGGAGCAACTGTTGGTGAGCTAGATGAGGAATCAATGTTTTATTTAAGAAGCAGGGGTATACCTGAAGATGTGGCGCGCAAATTATTATTAACTGCCTATGCTGTTGATATTGCCGAGAAAATTAAAATACCTGAGTTGGTGGAATTGCTAGAGCAAAAAATTGATGGGAAATTATAGGCTAGCATTATTTAGTTAAGTTAGATTAGACAGAGACCAGTTAAAATATTAATAGGAGAGTTAGAGTTGATAAAATTAGGACTGATTATAAACTTTTGTGATAAATTATTGGTGTATAAACGTTTAGTTAAATGATATGCACAAATAAAAACACAAATTCGGTGCTTAAAGAATTTCAAATAAAAAAATGTTAAACAACATCACTCAAATACGCGCACAGTTTCCCATACTTCATCAAGAAGTAAACGGAAAACCTTTGCTGTATTTTGATAATGCCGCAACCACACAAAAGCCCAAACAGGTTATTGATGCTTTGCAACGTTATTATGAGTTAGATAATGCCAACATTCACAGAGCAGCCCATACGTTAGCCGCTCGTTCAACCGAGTACTTTGAAGCTACTCGTAAAACCATACAACAATTTATAAATGCGAAAGAAGAAGCCGAGTGTATATTTACAAAAGGTGTAACTGAATGCATAAACCTGGTTGCACAAACTTGGGGTAAAGCCAATTTAAAACCTGGTGACGAGGTTTTGATTACCACCATGGAACACCACAGTAACATTGTGCCATGGCAAATGATATGCGAAGAAAAAGGAGCCATATTAAAAGTTATACCAATAAATAATTCGGGTGAATTGTTGATGGAGGAGTTTGATAAACTGCTAACAACAAAAACCAAAATTGTGGCTTGTGTATGGGTTAGTAATGCGCTTGGAACCATAAACCCTGTTAGAGAAATTATTCAAAAATCCCATGCAGTAGGTGCTATAGTTTTGTTGGATGGTGCACAAGCATGCTCGCATTTGCAAGTAGATGTGCAGGCTTTAGATTGCGATTTTTTAACCATATCATCTCACAAACTATATGGCCCAACTGGAGTAGGTGTTTTGTATGGTAAACGTGAGTTGCTAGAAGCCATGCCTCCATACCAAGGTGGTGGCGAAATGATAAAAGAAGTAACATTCGAGAAAACAACCTATAACGAAATACCTTATAAGTTTGAGGCTGGTACACCCAATATTGGTGGTGTAATTGCTTTTAAATATGCATTAGATTATGTGAATGAGTTGGTTAAAGAAAACATAGCTGCCCACGAAAACATCTTGTTAAAACACTTTGTGGATGGTGTTCATCAAATAAATCAAACCAACAATAATGCCATTACTTTAGTAGGAACTGCGGCTAACAAAGTCTCGGTGCAATCGTTTAACATAAATAACATGCATCATTTTGATGTAGGTATGATGTTGGATGCCAAAGGTATTGCCGTAAGAACTGGGCACCATTGCACACAGCCTTTAATGCATCGTTTTAACCTTGAAGGTACGGTAAGAGCCTCGTTTGCACTATATAATACTACAGAAGAAGTAGATGTATTGCTTCAGTCGCTGAGTTCAATTATTAAATTTTCAAACAGATAATTACCTTGACTACAAACGATATACAAAATGAAATTATAGATAATTTTTCGCTGTTTGAAGGCGATATGGAAAGCACTTTATTTTACTTAATGGATTTAGGTAAAAAACTGCCTGCCATGCCCGATGAACATAAAACTGAAACTTATATAGTTAAAGGATGTCAAAGTAAAGTATGGGTTTTTCCTACGTTTATTGATGGCAAAGTGCATTTTGAAGCCGATAGCAATACCGAAATAACAAAAGGCTTGGTGTATTTATTGTGGAGTATTTGGAATGCACAAACACCTGAAGAGATTTTAAACAGTGAGTTGTTTTTTATTGATAAAATTGGCATGAGCCGCATGATTGGGAGTCAGCGCAGTAATGGTTTTGCCAGCATGATTAAACAAATGAAATTATACGCACTGGCCTATAAAACTAAAGGTGCATAGTGCTGTTTTGATTTAGGACTAAAAATAGATTAAATAAAAAGGCGAGAGCTAATAAATAGTTATGGAAGAAACTGCGAAACCAGCCAAAAACTTTGTTGATGTTCAAAACGAAGCTATTCAGGTTATACAAACTGTGTACGATCCTGAAATACCTGTAAACATTTACGAGTTGGGTTTAATATATGAAGTAAACGTAAACAATGATTTAGATATAGAAATTATTATGTCGTTAACATCACCTTTTTGTCCTGCTGCACAAAGTATGCCTGCTGAAATAAAAGAAAAGCTACTTACAATTGAAGGCGTGAATAACGTAGAGGTTAAAATAACCTTCGATCCTGCTTGGAGTCAGGATTTAATGAGTGAAAGTGCCAAACTTCAACTAGGTTTTTTATAAAAAAATGGTATTTAATTTTTGGTTTAAAACACTTAATTAAATTACAATAGTTAGTGCCTAGTTAATTTGAATTTGTAAATTAGGTTTTTTTAAAAATTAAACTAACTAAAATCTAGTTGCGTGTAAATTTTGCATCCCCGATACCAATTTTTAAATGCTTTTGTCATATTATCATTAAAGTAGTTTAAAGTTTGTGTGGTAATAATATTTTAATAACTTTGATTTAACACAATGAAAAACAAACTATACACACTACTACTAGGTGCCTTTTTAACACTGGGTGTTAAGGCACAAGAAACTACTCAAACTAAAATAAAAAGTGCTTTGCTGATGCATGGACTTGCAACTACAGACATTGAGGATGTTATCATCACCAATCAATACACCACAAAACACAATGGCGTTACACACATTTATTTTCGTCAAAAATACCAAGGTGTAGAGGTTTTTAATGGAGTAGGAAGCATCCACTTAAAAAATAACCAGACCATTACATTTAACCAAAGTTTTATAAAAGATATTGCTGTTAAGGCGCAAGCACTTAAAGTTGCAGTTACACCCAATACTGCCGTATATGCAACAGCCAATCATTTGGCATTACAAGCACCTGCTGTATTAGCTAAAACATCTTTTCCTTTGGTTGATTATAAACTAACTTTAAATGATGATGTGGTTTCTACAGAACCTATTCGTGTACAATTATTTTATTACCTAACCGAAGCAGGTGTTTTAAAATTAACTTACAACACCAATTGGCTTGATGCTAAAACCAACAATTGGTGGAATGTTAGGGTTGATGCTGGTAATGGTGAGGTAATTGATAAAAACAATTGGAGTGTAAGTTGTAATAACCAACAACATCATCATTCGGCATCGTTTGTTTCAACACAATTAAACAACAAGCAAACCACACCAAGTACGTTGAAAAAACGTAGCGATGGAGCAACATATCATGCTTTGCCTTTAGGTGTTGAAAGCCCAAATCATGGTAGCCGTAAAATATTGGTAAACCCCAGTGATTCATTGGCTTCGCCATTTGGTTGGCATGATACGGATGCTGTTTCAGGTGCTGAGTATATGATAACGGCAGGTAACAATGTGTATGCTTCCGAAGATAGAGATAACAATAATATTGCAGGTTACAGCCCGGATGGTGGTGCTAATTTAAACTTCGATTATCCTTATAATATGTTAGGCTCAAATAGTAACAATTTAAATGCTGCTATTACCAACTTATTTGTATGGAATAACTTTATGCACGATGTCATGTACCATTATGGATTTGATGAAGAATCAGGTAATTTTCAATTAAATAATTACGGACGCGGTGGAGCTGGAAATGATGCTGTTAATGCTGATGCACAAGATGGAAGTGGAACTGGAAATGCAAATTTTTCTACACCTGCTGATGGACAAAAGCCTCGCATGCAAATGTTTTTGTGGCCGCGTGCAGGAGTTGCTATTTCACCCTTGCTAAAAATGAAGGATAATACCAAAACCGACTCAACTGCAGCTGTTGTTTCAGCTTTTGGTAATAAAACGTTCAACATAGAAAACAAGCGATTGATTATAGTTAACGATAGTACCACCAATACTTTAGGTTGTAATGCCTTTGTGGGTGATTATACTGGTAAAGTAGTTTTAATAGACAGAGGCTCTTGCAGTTTTCCAATTAAAATTAGAAATGCACAAAATGCCGGAGCTCTAATGGTTATCGTGGCCAATAATAGTACTCAGGCTCCATTTCAAATGACAGGAACAGGAACAGCCGATATTACGATACCATCTGTTATGATTAGTAAAGCAATAGGTGATGCATTAAAATCGCGTATGCTTGTTGATAGCGTTTTTGTATCGTTAAATACAAATTTAGATTTTTCAGGTGTGTATGATAGTGATCTTGATAATGCAGTAATTGCCCATGAGTATGGTCATGGTATTTCTACCCGTTTAACTGGTGGACCTGCCAATTCAAATTGTTTAACCAATCAAGAGCAAGTGGGCGAGGGTTGGAGCGATTTTTTTGGCCTTGTACTAACTCATGGTGCTATGGATTCTGTAGAGCGTGCTCGTGGCGTTGGAACATGGTTAAGCTACCAACCAATATCTGGTTTAGGTATTCGTACTTACCGTTACAGCCGCAACATGACCACCAATCCATTTACTTACAACTCGGTTAAAACAGCTGCTGTTCCGCATGGTGTAGGTTCTGTATGGTGCAGCATGTTGTATGATATGTATTGGAATTTAATTGATAAATATGGCTACGACAGTAACTTGTATACTGGTAAAGGGGGAAATAACCGTGCTTTACAATTGGTAATTGATGGATTAAAATTACAGCCATGTAATCCTGGATTTATTGATGCACGTGATGCTATTTTAGCTGCGGATAAAATGAATAACAATGGAGCAGATAGCGCTTTAATTTGGAGCACTTTTGCACGCAGAGGTTTAGGCTATTCTGCTAATCAAGGAGTTTCTACATCACGTACAGATGGAACAGAGGCATTTGATTTGCCACCAACTATTTCAACTGGATTAAATTCATTAAATAAAGAAAGTGGCATGAGTTTTTGGCCAAACCCTAACCAAGGCGAATTTGAAATTTTGATGCCTAAAGGTGCAACCACCATTGATGTGGAGTTGTATGACATAACAGGTAAACAAGTGTATAATCAAATGTTAACTGGTACAGAAACTGTTACTATTAATGCCAAAGGATTACCAATTGGTGTGTACATTTTAAAAACACAAAGTAACGGTAAAGTATTTACAGGTAAGTTATTAATTACTGAATAAATCCAAACTTAACTAAATTTTAAAGCGAGGCTTCTTAAATGAATCCTCGCTTTTTTGTTTAATGGTTTGCCATATATAATTATATGAAGTTCGTGATAATTGAAATATATGATTGGAATTGATATGTAGTTAAAAAAAATAGGATTGATAGGAAGGAATAAGTTGCCAAAAAAATAATCTGTTACAATAAGTATTGAAGATTTTTAAATTAGCAATATTTTAGCAGAGTAATAATGCCTCGACTAAATTTTAAAGAGGAAAGTTTACAAAGTTAATTGTAACCAAATTATTTTTTCGAAAACAAACCAATTACTATTTTACTTATGGTTATTAAAGCAACCATTAAAAGTCCACCAATAACACCAAAAGTAGCCTCTTTTAACATGGCAGGCCACTGTGGCAAAAAGTGGTGCAGGTATTCAATATTATGTACAAAAATGCCACCCGAAACCAGTATTAATGCAATTGTTCCTACTACGGCAAAAGTTTTAATTACTATGGGTAACGTTTTAACCAACAACACACCAAGTGTGTTTAAAAATCCTTTCTCACCAGATTTTCTTATGAAACGAAAACCTAAATCATCCATGCGCACAATTAATGCAACAATACCATACACACCAACTGTGGCTAAAATAGACACCACCGACACGGTGAGTATTTGTATTGATAAAGGCCTGTCTAAAACAGTACTTAAGGCTATGATCACTATTTCAACAGAAAGAATAAAATCAGTTGTTATGGCTGATTTTATTTTTACTTTTTCTAATGCTGCATCTTCTGTTGTTATTACTGGAGCATCAGTGGTATGTTCATTTTTATGAAAGAAATATTCAATTATTTTTTCAATACCTTCGAAAGCCAAATAAAACCCGCCAAGTACCAATATAATTTTAATTGCAACAGGTAAAAAAAATTGCAACAAAAAGGCAATAGGAACAATAATAAGTTTATTAATAAATGAGCCTTTGGTAATTGCCCATAGTACGGGTATTTCTCTTGATGAAACAAAACCCGTAGATTTTTCTGCATTTACGGCAAGGTCATCGCCTAATATTCCTGCTGTTTTTTTTGTAGCTACTTTTGCTGTTACAGCTACATCATCCATTAAAGTTGCGATATCATCTAAAATTGCAAAAAAACCTGATGCCATATTTTGATAAAAGTTATAGTGGCAAAATTAAGAGATATTTTGGGCACTGCAAGTATTTGCACCATTGGAGTTGTCGTAACTACAAGTTTTGTGAATAGTTTTTTGTCACTTTTTGTGTGGGCAAATGTTAATTCAACGAGGCTAAAAAACAATAAACAGAAACGACTTAAAAATTTAGACGGTTCCGAAGCTTCGGAAGGGGTGCAACCCCACGTGCTAAATATAAAATGGTTTGTAATTAAATTTGATTAAATTAAAACGCGCGGGTTGCCAAGGCAACCCGCGCGTTTTTTGAATTTTTAATTGAAAAAGCTACTACTCGTTATCTTCTTCTACGCTGTTAGTAGCCAATTTGCCTTTGGCAAAATTCTTGGCAAAATCCATAAACACTTTGTAAGCAGGTGTAAACGTAAACTTTTTGTCGCTGTTGCGGTCTATAATGTTTCTGCGATTTAGCGTGCCTAAAAATTGCTTGCGTGCTTCGCTGTTTTTAAGCTGGTTGTTGTTCATAATTAAATCGGTGTACGATGAGTTGTCTAACAAGTTATCTATCATCTCGGAATCAAACTCGGCATACTGTATTTCATCCAAAAAGTTTTTACCTTCTTTATCTAACTCGTAACAAAGCAAACCAATAAAAATACAAATATCTCGGCTCAACATTTCCATGGTTTCTTCGCTAATTAAATAAGCATAATCCGATTTAATGTCGAGGTAGAAATCAAATGTTTCTTTAAAAAACTTGCCATAAAAATCGGCATTATTCTTTAATTCAATAAACTTGGCATCGGTGGCTAAAACAAACTTGCCATCCAATAAATCGCCTACAATTTCTTTATGATATCTAGGAAAGTCCATGTCGTTTAATTTTAATTTTTGGTACGCGTAAATTCATATCTGAAGTTCTAATCACTTGCCTATCGGCAGTTGGATCGAACTCTAATTCAATGTCATCTTCAAATAATAGGGTAGAGAGGGAGAAAAATTTCTCGGTTTCAATATCCTTGTATTCGCTTCTTAAAGTAACACCTGCCCACTCAAAAAAGTTAGGCATAGGTAATTCTTTCATCAACTGTTCGCGGTAAAATTCTTTATTAAAAATCCATTTATCGCTTGCACTTAAGTTAGGGTCTTCCAAATAAACATCATCATTTTGCATGTATTGTTGCACATACTCTAACGAGTTAAAATACATGGCATTGTTATATGGGTAAGCCCTAATAGATTTTGGTACAAATGGAGTTTCTGTTTTGTTCGGGTTTTTCAAAAACTCAATCCAACCTGTTAATATCATTGATTCGCTTCTTATGCGCTCAATCAATGGCAATAATTCGTTAGTTAGTATTTTTGATTGACGAAGTAAATCATCATTGGTTTGCACCAAAAAAGTATACAATTTCTCAAATTGTTGGCGAGCCAATTCATCATCAAAATTTAACCTGCGTATGTTAATGTATTGCGAAATATCAAGCAATCTATTGGTAATGGAGTTTGAATTACTCACATCTAAAATAGTATTTAATGGAGTGATGTAGTAATCAATCCAGAAACTGGCCTTACGTACTTTCTCGCGGTAATCTATTTTATCTACGTTAGATTTTAACTCTTTGGTTTCGGCAATTAAACGAAGTGTATTTTTCTCTACAGCTTCTGTAAAATCGCGCACCTCATTATTTAAATCGCTGATACGTTGTAATAAAATGTTACGGTCTTTGTTAATGCCCTCTTTAATTTTTTTAAATAACGATGTTACCGAGTGTTCATATTTCTCGATGGTTTCGGGCAATAGCGGTTTAAACTCACTTAAAATAAATTCCAAAAACTTAAAATACATGGGGCGTATTTCAAAGTCGTCTCCAATCTTTTTAAAGAATTTATACTCAATCAGCTTATTTAAAATATCGCTGTCGTGTTCAGCTAAAATAGCATTCAAATCCTCTCGTCTAACTAGGCCGTCTTTCAACTGCACGTCAAACAATTCCTTGATGATATCAAAGTAATTGGAGAGGAAATTTAATATGGTACGTGGTTCTGTTCTCATATTTATAATTTAGATAACAGTTACACCTCTAATTTTAAACTTTTATCAACCACCTCGCCATAAGCCGCGTTGGTTTTTTCGTTGATATTGATTTTACCCGAACTGCGGAAAATGAAATAGTATTTACCAAAGCCCGGCACAGCATCAGGGGCAGCAAAAATCGGGATAAAGAAATGCTCTTTACAGAAACGCACTAACTCCGGACGATTTTGCTTATCAATGGTAGCAACCTCATCAATAAATAAGGCAATACGGTTTTCATGATCGGCAACAGCTAATCGGTTAATGATGTTCATTACAATCACCAAACGAATCATTTTATCTGTACCATCACTTTCAATTTGTTGACTTAAATCTACTTGTTTGGTGCTTCCTTTACGGCTTAAGTGTAAGGTAATATCAAACAAATCATCAAACTCAATTTTTTGTCCGCTTTCTAAGTAATGATCAAGCACCTTTAAGTTTTCGCTGTTATCAAACTCAAACATCAGTTGTCCGCTAATTTGTTGAATTTGGCTAATCTTACGAACTTCTTCAACCAATCGCTTGTTGTCAATTAACTCAATGGTTAATGATTCGATATCAGAAATACGTGTTTGCGAAAGTTTGGTATTAAATTTATTGTATAAAAACTCCTTAAATTCTTCGTAACGCTTAAGTAAAGTGTATGCTGGATTGGCAAATTGGGTTGATATACTTTCAAGCAAAGACTGAACACTACGTTCTTTGTCTTCAATTAAAGCAACTTCTTCTTCTACGTATTTAATAAAATCGTTTTCATCAGCAAAGGTGCTTTGTAATTTATCGCGCAATTTTTCAAATAAATGGTCTTTGTTTGATTTGATGGTGATGCGGTCTTGCCAGTTTAATTTAATTTTATTGTAGAGTTGATCCAAGCTTTCGTTGGTTTCAAACTCATCGCCAACCAAGCCTAATTCATCAATTTCATGCTTCATTTCAATCAGCTTGTTGATGCGTTCTTGGCGTTTTTGCTTTTCATCTAACAAATCGCGCAACTCATTACTTTTACGTGCAATGGTTTTAGCAATTTGTTTTTGCTCGGTTTCATATTTCTCCTTTTCTACCATCAAGTCATTCAAATCGGCTTTTAAACGCTCTAACGACTTTACCAAAGTAGGTTTAGCTTTTATGCGAACAATTTTGTTTTTAATGGTTTCAATTTCTGCACCAATTCTTTGTAACTCGTTGTTTGATGCTTCTAAATCCTGAACAACTTTTAATAAGCTTTCTTGCTGTATTTTATCTTCTTTTAGTGAAGCTAATTCTTCTTTTAATTCATCAACATTCTTAAAGTCTTTGATAACAATGTTTTTAGAAATGTCAATCTGCCCATCAAATACACTAAGCGTTTGGCTTATTTTGTGAATTTGCTTCATCACTTGGTCGCCAGGTAAACTGCTTACTTGCTCACTTAAAATGGAATTTAACAATTTACGATTTTCAACCGAGCCTGAAATTTTATTAATAAGTAGGTTACTGTAATTTTTAACCTGCATTTCAACGCGCGCAATTTGATCGTTAATGCGCACAATTTTATTTTCTATTTGCTGGCTGTTTAGACGCTGCAACTCGGCCATGGTTATTCGGCTTTCAATATTTTTACGTTGCTGATCGAAGTTGGCCAATTGCTCGTTTAAAATATTAATTGGTTCGTAGGCATCAATTTCTTTAATCTCGTTTTCTTTTTCGTGAAGTAGCTGTGTACGCGAGTTAATCTCAGCTTCTTTACCACCAATTTTACGGTCTAAATCGGCTTTTGCAGGAATTAACTCCTCGTTCATTTCTGTATTTAACCTGCCAATGGCTTTATCTTTTTCGTGCAATTGAACTTGCAACTCGGGCATGGTGTGTTTATAGTTTTTCTCAAAACCATAAAACAGCTCGCCAATAATGCGTGCTTTGGCATTGTACTGACTAACCAATTCGCGGAATTCGTCAAACTCATTCTTTACCGATTTAAGGTTACGAATTTCGTTGTTCACACGTTTTAAGTCGTTAATGTCTTTTTTATTTTTTTGCGAGAAGTTTAAGGTTTCGTTTTCGCGGTTATCGGCTACAATAAGTGCCTCTTTAAGGTTTTTATTGGTAATTAATTTGGTGTTAATTAAGTAGCGGTAAATACGCGAAAAGTTATTGCTTATTCCTTCGCTGCGAACACTGTCATCAAGCCAAACTACACCATTGTTACGTTTACCACGTTGGTAAACAAACTGAAACACCTCACGTTTGTCTTTAAATTGCTCAAGCGGTAAACCACTGGCCGCAATTTTTTCTTTTACCTCTTCAAACTTTAACAAACGTTTATCGGTATCAACAAAAAATTCCTCTTTATATTCGCTATCAAACTTATAGTACTCAAGGTTACTGTCGCTATCGCGTTTAACAATAATGCTGTAGTAAGATTTCTTAAAAACCTCAAAAACAATAAAACTTTGGTTGTGGTTTGGGAAATAATGGTGAATGGTTTCTTTGTCGCCCTTACGGTTACCACTAAAACTCATTTTTTGTCCATCGATGATAAACAAAAAGTTAAGTGCATAAATAAGGGTACTTTTACCAATATTGTTTGGTCCCACCAATTGTAAGCTATCGCAGTCGTCAAGCCTTATTTCGGCTTTACCATATACCTTACTATTAAGAACAATTACACGTGTTAGCATAATTTATTTGAAAATAATTTTGGTACAAGGTAATTGTGGCAATTGGGTAGTTACCCACCATTTTTGCACAGTTTGCAAGCAGTTGAAAGTGTTTGGATTGGGGAGGAGGGCGGTATTAGATATTTTCCATCCGATACGGATTTGTTTTAATGATTTGATTTATTCATTGTCAACTTCTGTTTGGTGGGGTGTTGTATTTAATTGGCTGTTTGTATTAATTTCTGTATGTCTTATTTGACCACCTAAATAACCAGTTCTAGCAGCAAGTGCGAAACTAAAAAGTGCTATAAATAAAACCACAAATGCTAGTGTTCTTGTCCAAGTTGATTTGCTTAAAGTTGCTAACAAACCAATTAAAGAAGCAACTCCCAAAATAATTATAGAAATTAAAGCAAATAGTGCAAAGTCCTCGTGTTTTTCAATAGTAGCTTCAGCAATACCTTGTATATTTTCAACCGCTTCTTCAGCACCTTCACCTGTTAGGTAAGCAATGCCAGCTCCAATTGCAGATAGAATAAATAGGTTATATGCAGCAACCATTGTTTGATTAGATTTTGTCCAGATACCATGAGAAAGGACAAGCACACCTAAAATTGAACCGAAAATTGGTAGATGGGTAATAAGTAAATGAATATGTGCTTGGTTCATTTTAATATTATTTTTATAAAGGTAGATTTTAAATAGGAATTAAATATTGATTTGTATCATCTTTAAAAGTAATTAGTTAAAACAAATACTTAATAAATTACATTGAATTATACTATTGGTAAACTTGTTATAGTATTTAAACATATACCGATGGTTGTTAATAAAAACGCTGTTTAGCTTGGTAGATATGTTCATGTGGCTATTCCTATATGTCTCAATAAAATCTGTTGTATTTTATAATTAAATATTTATGAAAATGTTTTTTAAATTTTTGTGAGGTTATAATTTATCTAGCCATTTCAACTGTCAGTTTTGTGATTTCCCAAATTTTCTGCTATTTCCATCCTCCTCCAAGTGCTTTGTATATGTTTATGGTTGCATTGTATTGGCGTTTTTTCGTATTAATTAGTTCTAATTTTGATTGTAAGGAACGGTTTTGCACCATTAACACTTCAAAATAAGTTGCACGACCTGATTTGAATAAGTCGTTTGAAATATCAATTGATTTTGTCAATGCATCAACTTCTTTGGTTTTATTGTTTTGTATTAGTTCCAAATTTTTGATACTTGAAATTTCGTTAGAAACTTCCACATAACCATTCAAAATAGTTTTTTGGTAATTATACATTGCCTCAAGTTGATTCGCTTTGGCATTTTTGAATTGAGATTTTATTGCATTTCGGTTTAGCAATGGAGTAGTTAATCCTCCCAATAAACTATATGCCAAAGATTGTGGAGATGTAAATAAAAAAGATGTGTTAAATGCCTGAAACCCTAATAACCCAGTAATATTGAATGATGGATAAAACGCAGCTTTGGCTGCACTTACATCAAATTTTGTGGCTAATAATTCTAATTCGGCTTGCTTAATATCAGGTCGGTTTTTGAGTAGTTGAGATGGAATACCTGATTTGATTTGTGTTGGTATTTGTGAAGTAAAATTAGCTTTTTCTCTTTTAATTTTTTGCGGAAATCTACCCAATAGGAAATTAATTTTGTTTTCTGTTTCGGTGATTTTTTGAAGCGTTTCAAATTCCATACCAATTGAATTTAGCACTTCCGCTTCGAATTGTTTTACAGCTAAATCATTTGCTACACCCGCATCTTTCTGTACTTTAATTATTGCTAAAGCATCTTGCTCCAATTTTATTGTTTCTCGGATAATATCTAATTCATGATCTAAAGCAATCAATTCATAATAGGCAATTGCAATTTCGGAAACTAAATTAGTAATAACTAAATTAGTACCTTCAATGCTGCTTAAATACCTGGCAAATGCTGCCTTCTTTTTATTACGTAATTTACCCCAAACATCAATTTCCCAATTGGTTTGTAGCCCAACGAAATAATCTGGTAAATTGGTTGGTATCATTTTTCCTGGGGTAATTTCTGTAACACGGTTTCCTGCATCATCCATAGTGTAATAGCCGAATTTGCGCTGTAAATAACTAAAGTTTGAGCTTACTGTTGGTAACATGGCACCTTTGGTAAATTGCAAATCGTTTCTTGCGACTTCAATTTTTTGTAAAGTCATGAGAACATCAAAATTGTTTTTGAGCGCTGTATCTATAAGCGATACTAAATTTTTATCAGCAAAAAAATCTTTCCATTTTATGTCTGCCGAATTGTTGCTATCATTTGCAAAGGAATAAGCTGGGGGCAATAATCTTTTTGTTTTCTCAATATTATATTCTGGTGTTATGCATCCAATATGCATAACGCCAAACCATAAAAGAATACTATAAAACCATTTTTTAAAATTATTCATGTTGATTTATATCTTCAGTTAAAGATTTTTTTTCTAATGTTTTAAGTTGTACAAATTTGGTAGAAATGGTTTCGAATATGTAATATAAACCAGGTATAATAAGCACACCAAATACGGTTCCGAAAAGCATTCCACCTGCCGAAGCAGCACCAATGGTTCGGTTGCCAATAGCACCTGCACCACTTGCAAATAGTAGAGGAAGTAATCCGGCAATAAATGCAAATGAGGTCATTAAGATTGGTCTTAATCTTAGTGTTGCTCCTTCAATAGCGGCTTTATAAGGTGATAATCCTTCTTTCTTTTTTTGTAATGCAAACTCCACAATTAACACTGCATTTTTACCCAATAAACCAATTAGCATTACCATTGCAACTTGTGCGTATATGTTGTTTTCTAAACCTAATACTGATAACAGAAATAATGCACCAAAAATTCCTGGTGGTAAGGATAAAATAATTGGTAAGGGTAGAATAAAGCTTTCGTATTGTGCTGCTAGGATTAGGTATACAAATAGGAGGCATATCAAGAAAATATAAATAGCTTCATTACCTGCGTTAGCTTGCTCTTTTGAAGATCCTGCCCAATCAAACCCATAACCTTGGGGTAATTTCTCATTTGCTACATCTTTAATGGCATCAATAGCTTGCCCGCTGCTAAAGCCTGTTTGCGGTTCACCATTTACCATTGCCGATGGATACATATTATATCGTGTTACCTGCTCAGGTCCATAAACCTTTTGTATAGTTAATATGGACGATATGGCTACCATATTTCCATCCTGATTTTTTACTGTTAATTTTAATAAGTCATCAGGTTTGGCCCTGTATTCTGGTGCCGCTTGTACCATTACCTTATACATTTGCCCAAAACGTATAAAATTGGTTGCATAATCACTTCCTAAGAATGTTTGTAAAGTACTCAATACATCTCTTATAACTACCCCTTTTTGCGCTGCTTTTGTATTATCTATATTTATTAAATATTGAGGGAAACTGGCATCAAACGAGGAAAAAGCATTTTTTATTTCAGGTCGTTTATTCAACTCAGCAGAAAAATGATGTGCTACTTCTTCTATCTTTTTTAAGTCGCCTTTACCTGTTTTATCTAATATCCGTAATTCAAAACCACTTGAGTTGCCATAACCAGGCACTGGAGGAGGAGTGAAGAATTCAATTTTTGCATCCTTGATATAGCGTGTTTTTTCTTTTAATATATCAATTATCTCTTGAGCAGTTTTTTTTCTATCGCTCCAGTTTTTTAAACTCATTAGTTTCATACCATATGATGCACCTGTGCCATCAGTTACAAAGTTATATCCTACCAAAGTAGATACAGAGGCTATTTCTTCTATTTGAGAGGTTACAGATTGTATTTCATTCAAAACTTCTTCTGTACGTTCCAAAGTTGCACCAGATGGAGTAGTAACACTTGTATAGATTGTTCCCTGGTCTTCGTTGGGGATAAAACCAGATGGTAAAAAATTGGCAATTCCCCATGTGAAGAAAGAAAATACAAGCAAAGAAATAATAGTTATTACCCGTCTGTTGACAATCTTAATTAGTATATTTTGGTAACCGCCTGCTAACTTGTTGTAATTACTGTTAAAGGCATTTAGAAATGAATTTAGTGCATTTTTTTTCTTAGGTTTTAAATGTGCACTCTTCAGTAAAATAGCGCATAAAGCGGGAGTTAAAGTTAGTGCACTGATACCTGAGAGCACAATAGAAATGGCTAAAGTTACCGAGAACTGACGGTAAAAAATACCAACAGGTCCGCTCATAAAAGCTACTGGAATAAATACTGCCGACATCACCAAGGTGATGGCTATAATGGCACCGCCAATTTCTTTCATAGCCAATTCTGTTGCTTCTTTAGCTTCTAAATGATGTTCTTCCATTTTGGCGTGAACTGCTTCAACCACTACAATGGCATTGTCTACCACAATACCAATAGCTAATACCAATGCAAATAGCGTAATCAGATTGATGGAGAAGCCAAACAACTGCATAAAAAAGAAAGTACCAATTAATGAAACAGGAACTGCGATGGCAGGAATCAATGTTGAACGAAAATCACCTAAGAAAATAAATACAATTAAGGCTACCAATAAAAATGCTTCTAATAACGTTTTTAAAACTTCATGAATTGAAGCATCTAAAAAGCTAGATACATCGTAACTTGTTGTATATGTTACACCAGCTGGAAAACTCTTTTGCAATTCTTCCATTTTTATTTTGATGTTTTTAATAACATCACTTGCATTACTGCCTGGTCTTTGTTTTAGTACAATTGCAGCCGATGGGTTTCCATTTTCCTTTGAAAGAATATCGTAATCTAATGATCCAAATTCAATTTCTGCAATGTCTTTTAAATGCAATATTTGGCCATCCGAATTTCTCTTTATAACTACGTTTTCATATTGTTCTTTGGTATTATACTTACCAGAGTATTTAATAACGTATTGTAACGATTGATTTTTTTTACCCGAACTTTCACCAACTTTACCAGGTGCAGCTTCTACATTTTGTTCTTTTAAACATTGAACCACATCTTCGGCTGATATTTCATAAGTATTCATTTTAATGGGGTTCAACCAAACACGCATTGCATATTCACGCTGACCCATGATGTCAGCAAAACCAACACCTTCAATACGCTTTAACTCCGGTAATATATTAATGTCTGTATAGTTATATAAAAATTTTTCATCTAAGTTTTTATCCGTACTTAATAAGTTTAAATACAAAAGCATACTGTTCTGAACCTTCTCTACAATAACTCCCGATTTAATAACCTCTTCTGGCATCTCATCCAATACTGATGCGGCTCTATTTTGCACGTTTACGGCAGCAATTTCAGGGTCGGTTCCGGCCTTAAAAACAATATTGATTACGCTTGTACCATCATTTCCTGATACAGATGACATGTAAGCCATACCTGGAACACCATTGATGGCTCTTTCTAGCGGTGTAACTACTGCCTTGATACAGGATTCTGCGTTAGCACCAGTATATTTAGTGGTAACGGTTACCTCAGGCGGTGCAATATCTGGGAATTGTGTCATTGGCAATTGGGTAATAGCCAAACCGCCCAGTATGGTAATCAATAATGAAATTACAATGGATAATACAGGTCTATTTATGAATTGATTCAACATGGTTATTGCGAATTAAATTTTGAAATAATTTGTCTCATCGAAACAAACTCATCTTTTATTTGATCCCCATCCTTTACATTTTGAATACCTTCAAATACAATTTTATCTTTGGTGGAAAGATTATTTTCTATTACATACAAATGTGATAAACGTTGCTTCACCACAATGTTTTTAGCCTTTACGGTATTGTTGGCATCAATTACATATACATAATATTTGTCTTGTATTTCAAATGTTGATTTTTGAGGAATCACCAATGCATTTTCAAGTTCATTGATAAGCTGAACTTTACCGCTTGATCCATGTTTAAGTAAGATTTCTGGATTTGCGAATTTTGCTCTAAAAGCAATGTTTCCAGTGTTTTTATCAAATTCTCCATCAATGGTTTCTATTGTGCCCTTGTATTGGTGAGGTTGATTGTTTGCAAGCATTAAAGTGATTTTATTTTTTTCGATAGATGCTTTTTGAGCCCTGATATTCAAGTATTCTTTTTCAGATACATTAAAATAGGCAAATACCTCCTTGTTGTTAGAGATGGTAGTGAGCAGAGTACCCTCGTCAATCATACTTCCTTTTTTGTATGGAATACGGTCTATAGTTCCATCAAATGGCGCTCTTATTTCGGCAAAAGATAAGTGCAGCTTAGCAACTTGTTCTTCAGATTTTGCCTCTTCTATTGTAGCATTAGCAGCATCCAATAATGCACTTGCCTTGTCGTATTCGGTTTTTGAAACGATGTTTTTTTCATACAATTTCTTTACGTTTTCCATTTCCAATTGATCGATTTTCAATTGTGCTATTGCAGATTTTAAATTTGCTTGTGCTTTTAATAGTTCAAGCTTAAATGCATCTTTATTAATACTAAAAAGTAATTGCCCAGCTTTTACTGCGTCTCCTTCGTCAACATATATATTTTCAAGGTGTCCTTTAACCTTGGTTCGTATTTCTACATTTTGTAATGAATGAATATCAGCAGTATACTCTACAATGTAGCTTGTGTCGATTATGATTGGACTTGTGGTTAAAAATGTTTCTTTTACTTTGTCATTTTTACTTTCAATTGAACACGCAGTGAAGCATATTGCCAATATGGTGACAGTAATTAATCTTGTCATTGATTATGATTTTTTGAAAACTTAAACAGGTTTTAATCGCATCATTTAACCCTATTGAATAATTAACACAGGATTTAATATCGATGAATTTCACACAGGAAGGTTCAAACGAAAATGCTACTAAAATTAAATTGAGAGGTGATTTTGAGTTATTAACTCAAACACGGAGGCTCTAAAAAGTTTTGTATATAAGAGGTGTTTATTTTACCGTTGGTAATTGTATGGCAGTTAATTGACGTAAAGTTAAATAAATGCCAAAATACATGACAAATTTTGGCATCATCTTCTTCATTTAATTCTGTTTGAAAAGATGGTGTTTCGTAATCAGAATGATCTGTGTATGCTTCAATTGTATATTCACCATAATCTAAATCAAAACTTTGTAATGGAGAGAATACAGCTGAATAGGCGCCAATAGCATGACATAGCATAAAAGCAAATATAATGTATACTTTCAGTTTCATCTTTCAGTTGCAAATATAAACCAACTTGTTAAACAATGCTGTGTTTAAACAGTTTTACATTATTTTTACTATTTATTCTATTCGTAAATAAAATAAGAAGTTTGAGGTAATCTAATAATCTGATTACTTGTTTTTAGTATTATAGCGACACTATATTCTATTAGATTTCTTTTGGGAAAGGGTCTTCAAATTTAATTTTATTTTCAAACTGATTTTGTTCACTTTCTTTTAATAAGCATTTTTCAAAGTCGGCAATCTTTTTTTCTTTATCAATGTCTTGATCTATAAAAACAATTTCATTCATTCTATCGCCCCATTTTTTGTGCCATTTACTTTCTATGTAATCTTTGTTATCAACAAATGATTGATAATATATTCTTTCGTTAAACGGCATGCTTACCCACCAAACTCCAGCTCTTTCTAGCCTTGATGATCCACCTGCTTGACTGAAATTTATTGCGTCATTTGGTCTTGATGCCAACCAAAACAAACCTTTTGCTCTTATTACTCCGCTTGGATATTCTTCATTTAGGTATTTACAAAATCGATTATGCTGAAATGGTTTTTGATTTCAAAATATAAATGATGAAATACTGAGTAAAGTTCAGGGGAAAGCCCCAATGTGTGTGGTTTTGTTTGCTTTGCAACAGCTTAATGCCGTTTTATTTATACGTATGTTTTAAAAAGTACTTTAAAATATTTACATTTTATATAATTTGCGCGTTACCAAATATACCCAAATGACTAAACAGCTCCATCTATTTTTAGCTACCTTTTTACTAGGATTAATTTTTACTTTAACTGCTTTTGCCCAGCCTTTACAAAAGGGGTTGTTATGGGAGATTTCGGGTAAGGGATTAACAAGGCCATCTTATTTATATGGCACCATGCATGTAAGCAGTAAATTAGCATTTAACTTAAGCGATTCGTTTTTTACGGCAATTAAAAATTGCGATAGGGTAGCTTTAGAAAGTTCGCCAGAAAACTGGTTAGAGGAGTTTTTAAGCACTGAGTTTATGAGCTACAGCATGCGCAGTCAGAGTAGTGAGGCTAGGGGTAACGATAACCCTATTACCATTAATGATTTTACGTGGTTTAAAGATTTTTATGCCAAAGGTTATATTCAAGAGGCATTGGCCCGCGACCCAGATGTTTTAAACCAATTGATGTTTAGGCACACTGGAAATAAACAAGATTTTGAGGAGGATACGTACCTTGATTTGTATATTTTTCAAACGGCTAGTAGGTTAAAAAAAACGGTAGTTTCTGTTGAAGATTTGGATGAGAGTTTAAAGTTGGTGATGCAAGCCTACACCGATATGTATCCTGAGGATAGAGAACGGAAATACAACAAAGATTTTGATCGCTTGTTGGAAGATTACTACCGCCAAGCAGATTTATCAAAGCTTGACTCGTTGATGCAAAAACAAGGTTATAGCGAAACTTATTTTGAACGCATGCTTTATGTGCGAAATAAAAACATGGTGCAACGCATGGATTCGTTTATGCGTTTGGGTTCATTGTTTACAGGTATTGGTGCAGCGCATTTGCCAGGCGAAAAGGGGGTGATAAATTTACTTATCCAAATGGGATACAAGGTGCGTGCTGTTAATTTAGGATTGCGCAATGCAGCATTACGTGGTAAGTTAGATAAAATTGAAGTGCCTATAACATATCAAAAATTTACTTCGGCTGATGGCCGATTTAGTGTTGATGTACCAGGCAAATTATTGGTAATACCTGATAACAGTGTTAGTCAGCAGTACCTAAGAACCGATATGATGAACGGTTCATTTTATTCGGTTAACCGCATAAGAACCTTTGCTCCGTTTATTAATTTTACCGAAGAACAGTTTAAAAAAAGTATTGATAGTTTGTTATACGAGTATATACCTGGTGACATACAAAGTTTTAAACCTACAACAGTAAGTGGTTATAAGGCTTATGATATTATCAATAAAACCAAACGTGGCAACATGCAACGCTATTGCATTGTGTTTACTCCTTTTGAGCTGTTTGTGTTTAAAGCGGGTGGAAATGGGACTTATATAAAAAAGAATGCGGCCCCATTTTTTAACGCCATTGTTATTCATAACCCCTCTGCGGCAACTGCTCCGTTTAGCAGTAACAAAGAAGGCTTTTCAATTAACTTGCCTGTATCTCCATTAGCAAATTTCGAAAATTCTACTTTAACCAATTACACACCTAACTCTCATATTTTTCAGGCGGTTGATGCCGATGGGATTAAGTACTTTTTACTAAACCAGGTTGCTATTAATACCACTTACTTAGAAGAAGACAGCGTGGAAATTAATTTGGTTGAACGTGGTTACTTAGAGGGCACTGGACTTACTTTAATGAGTCGAAAATATAGCAGCTTAGGCGGTTATCCAATATTGTATTGCACTTATAAACACCCTAACAGAGATACTAAAATGGCTGCTATTTATGTAATAAGAGGCAGCCATGTGTATGCGTTTTCTGCTTGGTGCACCAGCGATGAACAATTGAAAAAAGCGGTTGATGTGCTTAACACATTTAAGTTGGTTGATGTTGTTTCGGCACCTGGAAAACCACGTTTGGATACGGTGCACAAATTTACGGTGGTATCGCCAATTCCTATTCCACCAGATGTAAACAGCTATAATTTCTCGTTTAAAAAGCGCGATGAAAAAAGCAATCACACCGGACAAAGTGAGTACATTAATTACTTTGATGCCGAAACCGGAGAGCGTGTTGAATTGCGCTGGCAACGTTTGCACAAATATTTTATGAGCAAAGACACGGCTAAGTTCTGGAAAAGTGAGTTAGAGGAAATGAATCCCCGTAATGATTACACACAGCAAGTAACTTATTACAATAAAAATGGAGCGGTGTGCGCTGATGTATTGTATACTGATACCAATACAAGTCGAATGATGCTATCGAAAGTAATCATTAAAGGCAGGTACATATATACCTTATTGGCCCATACCGATACCATTACCCGGGGAAACAATTTTGTGCGCACGTTTTTTGAAACATTTCAATCAACAGATACGTCAAAAGTGGTTCAGCCATTTTTAGATAAAACAGCTAATATATTAAGTGATTTGTTAAGTGATGACAGTACAACATATGCCCAAGCGCGCGATTTAGTTGGCCGTACGCAGTTTCAAGGTAAAAGCTACATGCCCATAGCTGAAACCTTAGGTAGACTTAAAGATGATAAGTATAAAAAGGACATGCGCATTGAATTGGTTAATGAAATTGGTTTTAGAAAAGATGAAAAAGCCATTTCGTATTTAACCAAAGAGTATAAAAATGCGGGTGACGATTATGATTACCAAGTATCTATTTTACGTGCCTTGGCTTCTATTAATAGCAACAACTCCTACAAAGCGTGTAAAGATTTATTAATTGCAGAACCACCTTTTGCCAGCGATAACGCGTTATACAACCGCTTGTTTGATTACATTGAGTCGGGTGATAGCTTGTGGAATAGAAAACAATTTATACCTGATGTATTAAAGTTGGGCGAAAATGAAGAGTATAAAATATACGTTCACCGCATGTTGGCCGATGCCATTGATAGCAGTAAGGTGGCTGCATTAGCTTATCAACCTTACATAAATAGTGTAATTAACGATGCCAAAAAAGTATTAAAGCAAGAGTTAACCGAAGACGAAAAGGAAAGCTACTCCCGCAACTACGATTTAGAAATGTATAACCGTATTTTGATTAAACATTTTGATGATTCACAAGTTAAAGCTTATTTTAACAAGCAACTTAAAGCCAAAAACTACCACGTAAAAGGTTATGCTGTAGCCATTATGTTGGCCAATAAAAAGCCCGTGCACGACACCATAATTTATAACCTAAGTTACAATATGGATTCGCGTTTAAGCTTTTATTTTGCACTTAAAAACAACAAACAGTTGGATAAAATGCCTAAGGAGTTTACCCAACAAGAGATGCTTGTTTATAGCTATGCTCGTAATATGGTTAAACCAAGTAATGGAGATACAAAACTTGATTCCTTGGTATTGATAGCTAAAACGGCAACCTATTTTAAATCAACTACTGGCAACATGTATTTTTATAAATACAAATTAAACACAAGTGATGATTGGAAAACATACACCGTAGGTATGCAAACTGCCGACACCACCCAATACCAATTTGTGTATTTTTTAAATGGGAAAAGTAAAGCAGATTTTGATGAGCAACAAACCATACAAGAACAGTTTTCTATAGCTATTGAAGCAGGAAAAGAATCGGCACGTAACGAGAAATACAACAATACGGATTATGATTTTGATGAAAATGTACTTTTCGATTAATCATTCATTTAACTAAAACAAAAAGAGCAATACAAGGCATGTATAGATTTTTATTGGTAACCATTTTTATTTTTAATTTAGGGTTAGCGGTATTCGCGCAACAAGCGGTATCTAAAATTGCGTTTGGATCATGTGCAAACCAAGCCAGTGAGTTGCCTGTTTACAATGTGGTTGTGTCACACAAGCCTGATTTGTTTGTGTTTTTGGGCGATAACGTTTATGGTGATACGCATGATATGGATACCCTTGCTGCAATCTACAAACGCATGGGCAACAAACCCTCTTTTAAAAATCTTAAAAACAATGTGCCACTTATTGCCACCTGGGACGATCATGATTATGGCGAAAATGATGCAGGTAGACACTTCGCAGAAAAAGAAAAATCGAAAGAAGTGATGCTCGATTTTTTTGATGAACCGAAAGAATCGGAGCGAAGAAACAGGGCTGGAATTTATACCTCATATTATTACCAAAAAGAAGAAAAAACAATACAAGTTATATTGCTTGATTGCCGCACTTTTAGAGATGATTTAATACGTTTTGATAAAAAAAAGAAGCACCGTAAAAACGGAAGGCATAGACATTATTTTGCACCATACGCAACAGCAGATTCTACCTTTTTAGGCGAGGCACAATGGAAGTGGTTGGAGGAAGAATTAACTAAGCCTGCTGATGTAAGAATTATAGCTGGCGGTTCGCAATTTGGTATTGAGTACAATGGTTACGAGTCTTGGGCTAATTTTCCTCACGAGCAAAAACGTATGTTAGAATTGGTTAAAAAGACCAAAGCAAACGGGGTATTATTTATTAGTGGTGATGTGCATTATGCCGAATTATCAAAGGTTAATTATCCGGGATTATATCCTATTTACGATCTTACTGCCAGTGGATTATCATCAACTTGGAAGTTTGCCACACCAAATAAAAACAGGATTTGTGGCCCTGTTATGCAAAATCATTTCGGACTAATAACCATTAATTGGGCCTTACATGATCCGCAGTTGCAGTTAGAAATTTGGGATGTAGAAAATAAACGATGCATCTGTTACCAGGTGGCCTTAAGTCAGCTTACTTTTAAATAGCTACGTATACAGTTTATAGCTTTACCTTTTAGTGCTTCAAATAATATGGCTCTTGTAAAATAGTTATGGTCAATTAAAATGCATTAACCCAATTAACCAACTCATCGCGCCATACCAAAATAAACACACCAACCATGCAAATGGCTGCCGCTAATATAGAAGGCCCGTTTATGCGTTCTCGTCCGCTTATGATGGCGGCTAGCATAACAGTAATGGGCAATAAACTAAAAATGGTTTGAGCAATACCCACAGGGATTAACGAAGCTGCATATAAACTAAAAGAGACACCCATCACGGGGCCAAACAAAGTACCCGTTAATAATGGGGTAATAATGGCTTTTGATGTAGTCATTGTTTTAAACTCTACCCAAATATTTTTCTTTAAAACGACTATGCTGTATGCTGCTATGGTACCAATTCCCATGCGTATCCAAGTGGCGTGCACTGCACTTAAATCTGCACCCGTTTGGTGGGTTATGTTCAATCCTTTTTTAGCACAAACTAAACCTAAACCTTGGCCAACTGCGCCCAAAATAGCATAAGTAATTCCTTTTAAAATTTGGCTTTTTTCAATACTTTTATCGTTGCTTTTTTGGGTTGATTGTATAAACCAAATAATACCACCTGTACTAATCATCATACCTAAAACACCAATAAAATTAATGCTTTCACCCAAAATAATGATACCTAAAAGTAAGGCAGCAACAGGGGCAAAGGTGCTAAATAAACTGGTGCGGCTACTGCCTAAAATGCTGTATGCAGTAAATGCAAAATAATCGCCAAGTGTTAAACCAATAATGCCGCTTAAGCCAAGCCAAATCCATTCTGCTAAAGTGGGTAAGGTAAATAATTGGATGAAGGTAACTTTAAAAAACAGCACCACTACAGCACTTAATAACAAGGCTGCAAAAAATAACCTTACGCGATTAACGGCAGCCGGATCAGCACGTTTACTGGCTAAGGTAAAAGCAAAAGTACCTACTGTCCAACAAATTAATGTGGCAAATGCTGCTGTTAGTCCACTACTCAGCATATGTTTATGATATTAAAAATTCATCGCCCATATCGGGAATTTCAACATGATTAATGCCTTCTTGGGCCAGCATGTTTTGCATAGCTATTAAGTTAGGCTCATCGCCATGTACTAAAAATACACGCTTTAAATTAGGGTTGCTGCATGCTTTGATGTAGCGGAAAATTTCATCTTTATCTGGATGAGAACTGAATACATCTGTGCGTGCAATTTTACTGTATACTTTATAGTCTTTACCCTTAATACCAATTACACCTTGGCCAGATAATAAACGATGGCCAAGCGTTCCTTCGGCACAAAAGCCAGCAATTAAAATAGTACTGAATGGGTTTTGAATGTTGTTTTTTACGTGTTCTTGAATTCGACCGCCTTCAACCATTCCGGCTGCAGATATAATGATGCATGAATCTGTATAGTTAGCAACTTGTTCGTGTCTGTCAAGGTTATCAATCCATTTTAAACCTTCAAAATCAAATAAATCGCCATGCTGTTTTAAAAATGCAGTTGCTTCATCATTCAATAATTCGGGGTGTTTGCTGTATACATGTGTTGATTTTATGGCCAGTGGGCTATCAACAAAAACTTTAACCTGTGGCAACAAGCCTTTTTTAGCCAATTTGCATAACACGTGCACAATGCTTTGTGTGCGCCCAACACTAAAAGCAGGAATAATTAATTTTCCGCGAATTTTAACAATGGCTTCATCAATATATTTCATTAAGTCTTGCTCGGCAAGTTCTGATGAAGTATGCTTACGTCCGCCATAGGTAGTTTCAGAGATTAAATAATCTAGGTCTTTCATGGGTGTTGGCGTGCGAATAAGCTCTGCATGATCGCGACCCAAATCTCCACTAAACCCAATACGGGTTGTTTTGTCATTTATGGTATACTCAACTACAACACTTGCGGCACCTAATAAATGCCCGGCTTCAATCAACTCAATGCTAATATCTTCTTTTACTTTAAACTTACGGTTAAAAGGTAAAGTTACCACCCTGTCCATTGCTACGCCAACCTCGCGCTCCAGGTATATAGGGCGTGGTACATGTGCTTTTCGGTGTTTAGGTGCACGGTTAAATAAATATTTAAACTCGTTTAGTTGAATGTTGGCACTATCAAAAAGTAAATGTTTACTCAGTTCAAGTGTTGGTTCGGTGCAAATAATTTGGCCTTTGTAACCGCGGTTAACCAAGGTTGGAATATTACCACTGTGATCAATATGGGCATGTGTAAGTATCACTAAATCTAATTCTGCGGGATTAAAAGGAAAGTCAAAAGCATCTTCATTCATTTCACGCTTTTGTTCGTAATTCATGCCGCAATCAACCAAAATTTTGTAACCGTTATCTAAAGTAAGCATGTGCATACTTCCAGTTACTTGTTTGGCTGCGCCCCAAAAAGTTAATTTCATCTTATGTTTATGTTCTAAATATGTTTGGGGTGGGGTAGAATGGTGATGAAGAATATTTGCTTTAAACGCTTCAATCTAACAGCTGTAAACAAGATGTTTTATCTACTAAACCCCAACTTGTTATAAAGTAAAGGTAATCTTATTGGCTATTTGCCAATTAAAAATTTCCTGCAAAATAGCTTTTAAAAGCTTATAATTCCTAACTTTGGTTTTATGGAATTGATTAATTTGTCGGAACAAAACAGTTTGTTACAGCAGTATGTAAGTGAATTACGCGATGTTAACCTGCAAATCGACCGCTTGCGTTTTAGAAAAAACATTGAACGTATTGGTCAAATAATGGCCTACGAAATCAGCAAAACCTTGAGTTGGAAAACGGTTGAAGTAACCACTCCTTTGGGCACACATCAATCAAACAGGTTGGTTGAGCAACCAATTTTAGCCACTATTTTAAGAGCAGGTTTAAGTATGCATCAAGGTATGTTAAACTTTTTTGATCAGGCAGATTCTGCTTTCATATCTGCTTACCGCAAGCATACCAATGATACCGATTTTGAAATTATAGTTGAATATTTAGCTAGCCCAGATATTAATGATAAAGTGGTATTACTGATTGATCCCATGTTGGCCACAGGGCAAAGTATTGAATTAACTTACAAAGCCTTGCTGCGTTATGGTAAGCCTAAGCAGTTACATGTGGTAAGTTTAATTGCTTCTAAGCCTGGTATTGAATATTTAATGAACCACTTACAAGGGCATAAACTATGGGTAGCTGCAGTTGATGATGCATTAAACGACCATGGTTATATTTTACCCGGTTTAGGTGATGCAGGCGATTTAAGTTTTGGCGAAAAAATGGAACGTTAATCTTTTCATTCTTTAGTAATTAATTGTTGTTCGTACAATAAACACATATTGATGGGGCTAATCATTTGGTTTATAGTATGGTGGGTTTGATTAACCAAAAAGTTGGGTAAGAAGTTTGTAAAGTGGATTAAAAACATATATTTGCCATACAAGACGGATGAATAATCGTTAAATCCTAACCCTAAAATATTAGAGTAATGTCTAAAAGAAAAAAAATTCGCTTAGAGTACCCAATCAAATCTTCGCCTGCTATTTTATACAATAGCATCAGTACTCCATCTGGCTTATCAACTTGGTTTGCCGATGATGTAGATATTTATAACAATAACTACAAGTTTAAATGGGACGGTGATGAGCAAATAGCTGAGTTACTTAAAAAGACTGCCTCTAAAGGAATGAAGTTTAGATGGAAAACAGCAAAACCAGATGAATATTTTGAATTTGAAATTATACAAGATGAGTTAACAGATGATGTGGCTTTAGTAGTAACAGATTTTGTTGATGAGTCGGACGAAGAAAATGCCACTCAATTGTGGGATAGTCAAGTTCACGAACTTAAAACATCATTAGGAGGCTAAGCCTCCTTTTTTTATGCCCAACATACAAGGTTATTAGCTTACTGTATTAAACTTTCTATACCTATTTGTAGGTGTTTTTATTTGAGCTGTAGCGAAAATACACGAAAGACATTTTTACGAAAGAGAAAGTGAAGAAAATTAAACCATTGCTAAAATAATTAGCAAAAACATACTTGTTATTTACTAAATTTGTTGGCATATATGGCAGTGCTTAAATTATACGATACCATTACGCTTGATATTTATTCTGCCCTATCTGAATCGGTGCTGGAGTTACCATTTATAGAGGGCGGTATTAGTGCAGGTTTCCCTTCGCCTGCACTGGATTTTATTGATTTAAAAATAGACCTCAACAAACATGTGGTTAAACATCCATCTTCCACCTTTTATGGTAGGGTAAAGGGTGTTTCTATGATAGATGCAGGAATACACGATGGTGATTTATTGGTAATTGATAAAAGTTTAGAACCCAAACACGGCAAAATAGGCGTGTGTTACATTGATGGAGAGTTTACTGTCAAACGGATCTTTATTAAAAATGGTGAACTTTGGTTAATGCCTGCAAATTCTGCATACGAGCCTATTCGCATTACTCCCGAAAATGAATTGTTGGTATGGGGTATTGTTACCCACGTAATAAAAGCCTTTTAACATGTTTGCTTTAGCTGATTGTAATAACTTTTATGCTTCATGCGAACGTGTTTTTCGTCCTGATTTAATTGGTAAACCTGTGGTTGTTTTATCAAACAACGATGGTTGTGTAATAGCACGTAGTAACGAGGCCAAAGCATTGGGTATACCAATGGGTGCCCCGGCATTTGAATTTGAGACGCTATTTAGTAAGCACCAAGTGCAGGTGTTTTCCGCAAACTTTGCATTGTATGGCGACATGAGTAACCGTGTAATGGATATTTTGGGTGAGTACACACCTGAAATGGAAATTTACAGCATTGATGAAGTCTTTTTAAAGTTGCAAGGATTTAAGTATGTAGATTTACATGCCTATGGGTTAAACATGCAGAAGCGTGTTACCAAAAGTACGGGTATACCTATAAGTGTTGGCATTGCACCAACAAAGTCGTTAGCTAAAATTGCCAACAAAATTGCTAAGAAATATACACAACAAACGCGCAGTGTATACATTATAAACAGCGATGAATTACGCATTAAAGCACTTAAATGGACAAAAGTTGAGGATGTTTGGGGTATAGGAAGGCAGCATGCCAAACGGTTGTGTGCACTTGGCGTAAATAATGCGCTTGATTTTGTGCAAATGGATAAAGATTGGGTTCAAAAACACATGTCAATAGTTGGTTTGCGCCTGCACCAAGACCTAAATGGAATACCAACTTTAGATTTAGAGGAAGTACAACCCAAAAAGAACATTGCCACCACACGTTCATTTGATAAAAACTTTACCACACTTGATGAGCTAAAGGAACGTGTAACCACCTTTGCCGTGAGTTGTGCCGAAAAGTTACGCAAGCAGGGGAGTTGTTGCAACTCGCTTTCTGTTTTTTTACATACCAATAGGTTTCGTAATGATTTGCCTCAATATGCACGCAGTATGGTTGTGCAATTACCTTTTGCTAGCAACTCAAACTACGAATTGGTAAAGTATGCGAACATTGCCCTAGAACGTATTTATAAACTAGGTTATCATTACAAAAAAGCGGGCGTAATTGTATTCGATTTTACTCCGGAAGATGCCACGCAGTTAACCATTTTTGGAAACGGTAATCCCAATCATACGGCTATTATGCATACAATAGATAAACTGAATGCCCTATATGGCAGACAAAAGATTAAGCTCGCCTCTCAAGATTTAAAGCGCATGTGGGTTATGAAACAAGAGAAACTATCGCCACGATACACCACTAATTTAAAGGATATTATTATAGTGAAATGTTAAAATAACCTATGGTTATTGAGGTGCTTTTTATTGAACAAGAAATTAAATAGGGAAGATTTACTGGCTTAGTGTTTCGAAATTTAGGAAGAAGTAAATTACCAAATCTTTTGCTTTATGGTAAGCCCTAAGAATACTTATATAATAAATGAGGCTGTGATGAACACACAGCCTTATTTATACTTTTACCTAATGGTATTGTTATTTAGTATGAGTAAAAGGAATAAAATCCTCTGCTACCATTGGCATATATGCCTTCAATTAATAATTGTCCTTTGCCATTTTCCAGTTCTTTTATTAAATCCTCTGCTTTGGTGTATGATTTTTTATTAAACGAGGTAATGATAAAATCTTCTGGAATACCCATGTTTCTGATTCTACCGTTTTTTATGTTACTAATTTTTATACCTGCTGGTATGCGGTATTTTTCGGCCTCTACTTTTGATATTACTGTAAAATCAGCACCTAGAACTGTTGAGCTAACGCTTTGTTTACGCGTAATTTCAGTATTGCCTTCCCGGTTAATTAATTTCACATACATATCTAGGCTATTGCCATCTCTTAGTAGGGTAATTTTAACCCTATCACCAGGACGGTAGTAACTAACTTGCTCATCAAAAAATGCCTTACTTTCAATTTCACGCTCATTTACTTTAACAATAACATCACCATTTTTTATACCTGCATTTTCGCTAGGTCCACTTGGTAACACATATTGTACATATACACCAAGGTTGTTGTTGATGTTTAATTTTTCGGCAAGAGGAGCATCAATATCAATAATATCCATGCCTGTAAAACCACGTTGTACTTCCTTGTACTCTATTAAATCGCGCACAATTTTTTGTACTAGGTTTGATGGAATGGCAAACCCATAACCACTGTATGCACCAGTATTTGAAGCTATAGCGGTATTGATGCCAACCAGCTCGCCATTTGTATTTACTAGTGCACCTCCGCTATTTCCTGGATTAATGGCGGCATCTGTTTGTATAAAACTTTCAATAGGAAAACGGTTGTTTACTACATTAATGTTTCGACCTTTAGCACTTACAATACCTGCAGTTACGGTACTGGTTAAATTAAAAGGATTACCAACTGCCAACACCCATTGGCCAATTTTTACATCATCACTATTACCAAAAGGAATGTGCTGTAATCCTTTGCCTTCAATTTTTAGTAAAGCTAAATCTGTAGAGCCATCGGTGCCAACAACTTTGGCTTTATAACTATGCTTATTGTTGTTGGTAATTACTTCAATTACATCAGCATCTTTTACTACATGCAGGTTTGTTACAATATAGCCGTCAGCACTAATAATTACACCACTTCCCGAACTGGTAACAGGGCCACGTCTGCCAAAAAAATCCCAAGCCGACCAAAAATCATAATACGGATCAGAGGCTTGTTGGTTGCTTATGGTTTTAATAAAAACTACAGTTGGGGTAGTAATAGCTGATGCTTTAATCATATCATCGCTACTTGCTACTTGTATGCCTTTATTATCTACATTATTATAAATGGATTGTGTTTGTTTATTTGAAACTCCTTGAGTTAAAATTACCCTATTTGGTAATAAAAAATAAAAACTTGCGGCACCTGCCAAACCACTAGCAAATCCTAGCGCAATTAAACTTAGTTTTGTTCTCATTTATGGTCTGTTTATTTTGCAAAATTATACATTAGCATGTCAAAAAATCAAACGGAAATGCTTATTTTTTGGTATAAACAATGTTTGCTTTTAGCACTAAATAATGAAGTGTTTGATTCGGAGTATTAGTAATCAAACTGATTTGTTTTTCAATTTTTCCTATGTCGTAGTTGGTGTTGTATACTACTGTAATAGTAGCTTTCTTGCCTTTTTTAATGGGTTTGCTATAATCGTAATCAGTTGTGGTGCAGCCGCAAGTGCTAAATATTTTGCGCACATATAAAGGGCTCTTGCCTCGGTTGGTAATGGTAAAATTAACAGTATGGGTTGATTGAGTATTTACTTGGCCTAAGTCAACAACAGGTGTTATGGCTTCAAAAATTGGAGGATGTGCTTTTTCTTTTTCGCTTAGATGATCAAAATCTTCAACAATATTAGCACGTATTAAAAACTTCTTTTTGGGCTCTAGGCTATCATCCGTATGAATAATCACTTCGTCTAGCTTTTTTCCGAAATCATTGGCTTCTTTAGCCCTGTACTTAAATTTAAGCCCTAGCCCTGAATTTGGCAAAATGTAATCTTTTTCTTTGGTAACACTCATGTATGATGGTGTTTTAATACCTAATATTTTAATTGTTTTTTGGGTAGGGTTATATATTGTTCTAAGAGTAGAATCTGTTGCATAATTAAAAATAGAAGGGAACATGACTTCATAAGAATCAAAAAGTGTATTGCCTTGTTTTGATGGAAATGTTTTTGCTACTCTTGCATTAATATCATCAACAAAAATGCTAAATTTTAAATAATACACATTAGGCTCTCCATCTGTAAAAACAGTTATGGTTTTGGTTTGTGTACCACTCAAATCTTTAGGGTAAAAATATATTTCAATTTCACCAGTTTGGTTAAAGGCAATTGGTTTATTGTCCCATTTAGGTTTAGAGCAACTACAATCGGGCTTTATGTTTATAATGGTGGTTTTCCCTTTTCCAATATTTCGGTATTTGTAAACCACTTTAATGGGTTCTTCCTTATCTTGAATGGAGCCTAAGCTTATAAATGTGTGTTCGAAAAACAACGCTCCCTTTTCTGTTATAGCTTTGGGTTTAGGTTGGTTAGTATTGTTTTTTTGCGCATAAGTTACTTGTGTATTTAGCACAAGTATAACAGCGGCAATAATGGTGTATGATAATATTTTGTTCATAATAGGTATTATAAGTTTAAGGCTATTTGTATAATGATTTAAAAATTAGGGTTTGAGTTGCATGGTAAACAGGTCTGCATCGGCAGTTACTGGAAAGTCTATTCGGTATTGATTTATAATTTCTTTATTTATAATATGAATGGCAGTGTCTTCTATCATTGCTTTTTGGTAAACAATATTTCCTAACGGATCAATCATGCTAGAGTTGCCACTATGGTTAACTTGGTTTCCATCTTCACCAACGCGGTTAACCGCCACAACATAACATTGGTTTTCAATAGCCCTGGCTTGCAACAAAATTTTCCAATGCTCTGCTCTTCTTTCTGGCCAATTGGCCACAATAAATAGGGCATCGTAATCGCATGCTTCAGTTCTTCTTGCCCAAACAGGGAAACGTAAATCATAACAAACCAATAACCTAATTGCAAAGCCTTTATATTGAACTATTACCAACTCATTACCCGCCTTGTAGTGGTTATGTTCTTTGCCAATACTAAATAAGTGATGTTTGTTATAAGCATGATAAGTACCATTTGGATTCATCCAAATAAACCTATTGTAAATATCGTTGTATTTCGTATTCATCATTATGCTGCCACAAATAGCTGTATTATATTGCTTTGCCATTTGCTGCATCCATTGCATGGTTATGCCATCAGGCTTTTCGGCTAAACTGGTATTCATACTAAATCCAGTTGTAAAAGTTTCGGGCAGTATAATTACATCAATGGGTTGGTTTATGGCTGCAATTTTTTGGGTAAACATATCCAAATTAGCAGTTGGATTTTCCCAATGCAGATTAGTTTGTATGGTAGCAATAATCAGTTTGCTCATATTTTGTGTAATTTTTCTGCTGCTTTTTCGAGGGTTTGTTTCTGTTTTGCAAAACAAAATCTAAGCACGTGATGATCAATATTTTTATGATAAAACACGGATGTTGGTACGGATGCAATTTTGTATTCTTTAGTTAAACGAATGGCATAGTCGGTATCTTTTTCTTTTGTTATTTTACTGTAATCCAGCAACTGAAAATAAGAACCTAGGCATGGCATTAACTTAAACTTGCTGCCTTTAATCAATTGCTGAAAATAATCTCTTTTCTCTTGATAAAAAGCAGACAGTTGCAAGTAGGCGTCCTTATCATCCAAATAATCGGCAATCGCATATTGCACGGGTGTATTTGCACTAAAGCACATAAACTGATGTACTTTTCTAAACTCAGTAGTTAGGTTACTAGGTGCTAACACATAACCCATTTTCCATCCTGTGGTATGAAAGGTTTTGCCAAAAGATGATACAATAATACAACGCTCTGCCAATTTAGGATAACGTGCTACACTTTGGTGTTCAACACCATCAAAAATAATGTGTTCGTATACTTCATCACTTAAAACAATGATTTCAGAGTTTTTAACTATCTTTTCTAAGCGCTGCATATCCTGAGCGCCTAATGTTGTCCCCGTTGGGTTATGAGGCGTATTAATGATGATCATTTTGGTTTTGTAGGTCACTAACTTTTTAACCTCATCCCAATCGATTTTATAATTAGGGTATTTTAACTCAGCAAAAACAGCACGACCGCCATTAACATGTATAGCAGGTAAGTAGCTATCGTAGCAGGGTTCAATAATAATAACTTCATCGCCTTCTCCAATAAAGGCACTGATGGCCGCGTATAGTGCATGGGTTCCACCAGGAGTAACCGTAATTTCTGTTTCTGGGTTATATATTGCGCTATACATTGCTTGTGTTTTTTCGGCAATTTTTTCGCGTAATGTCATTACTCCTGGCATAGGTGCATATTGGTTAAAACCAGCTTTCATGTAATGGTTTACTAACTCAACTAACTTAGCGCTGCATTCAAAATCGGGAAAACCTTGTGCTAAATTAATGGCATTATGTTCTGTGGCTAAAGCACTCATCACACTAAAAATGGTAGTACCTGTTTTTGGGAGTTTTGATTTGATGGATCCTGGAAACTGCATAATCTTTCGCTATCAATTAAAGTTCTAAAATACTTGTAAATATTAAAGATTTACAAGTTTAGGCTCAAAAAAATATAATCCTTAAATAAATATCTTGTAGCTGTGCATTTTATAGTTTAGGGTTGGCCATATTCTGCTATATTTGCGCCACTAAAATGATAGCATTAACAGATATTGGATTTGAATTTGGCGGACGCTTTTTATACCGCAACGCAAATTGGCACATTAAACCAAACGAACGTATTGGATTGATTGGAATGAACGGAACAGGTAAATCTACCTTGTTACGCGTAATAAATGGTGAGTACCAACTAACGGAAGGGAATATTTCTAAACCACGCGATTTAACCATAGGTTTTTTAAACCAAGATCAATTAAGTTTTGAAACCGAGGCTTCTATTTTGCAAGTAGCAATGAGTGCTTTTCAACGCCAACTCGATTTAGAGATTGAAATTGAAAAGATACTTAAGGTGATGGAAACTGATTACAGCGATGAGGTTTTAAATAAATTAAGTTATTTACAAACAGAGTTCGATGCGTTGGATGGTTACAATATTCACCATAAATGCGAAAAGGTTTTGGAAGGGCTAGGTTTTACAACAGCTCAACTACAACAACCGTATAAAAAGTTTTCCGGAGGTTGGCGTATGCGTGTTATGTTGGCCAAGTTATTACTGCAAAATCCCAACTTATTAATGCTTGATGAACCCACTAACCATTTGGATTTACCAACAATTGAGTGGTTAGAAAACTATTTGAGGGATTACAACGGAACTGTAATTGTAGTATCGCACGATAGGGAGTTTTTGGATAAAATGGTTACCAAAATTGTTGAGGTAAGCATGCAAAAAATTAACGAATACAGTGGTAACTATAGTTATTATTTAGAATCGAAGGCGGGGCGAATGGATTTACAACAACGTCAATTCGATAACCAACAACAGTTCATTAAACAACAAGAACAATTTATTAACCGCTTTAAAGCCAAGGCAAGTAAAGCTACTGCAGCTCAAAGTAGGGTAAAATTATTAGAGAAACTAGATAGGATAGAAGCCCCTGAAGATGATAATGCAGAGATTAATATTGATTTCCGCATAAGTGTACAATCTGGTAAGGTGGTAAGTGAAATTAAAAACGTATCAAAATCTTTTCCTGATATTGAAATTCTTAATAATGCACGTGGAGAGATTGTTAGAGGTGATAAAATTGCACTAATTGGTGCCAATGGAAAAGGAAAGTCAACTTTATTGCGTTTAATAGCAGGTACAGATACCTATGATGGTGAAATAACTACAGGGCATAATGTAATTGAAGCATTTTATGCCCAGCATCAGCTTGAGTCGTTAAATGTAGAAAACGAGATTATAGATGAAATGCGCCAATATGCTGTTGATAGAAGTGAAACAGAATTACGTACCATTTTAGGTTGCTTTTTGTTTACCAACGATGAGGTATTTAAAAAGATAAAAGTGTTAAGTGGGGGTGAAAAAGCACGTGTCGCACTAGCACGCACGCTATTGGCAGAAGCTAACTTCATGTTATTAGATGAGCCTACCAATCACTTGGATATGCGATCTATTAATATCCTTATACAGGCCTTGCAACAATATGAAGGTACTTTCGTTGTTGTATCTCATGATAGGTTTTTTGTATCGCAAATTGCCAACAAAATATGGTGGCTTGAAAATGGTGAAATAAAAGAATACCTTGGTACTTATGATGAATATGAATATTGGCGCCAGAAGCAAGAGGATATTAAAAAAATGCAAGATGGTCAGCTGAAAAAAAATATAGCAGAAGCGCCCAAACCTAAAAAGGATGTAGAAAAAAATATCATAAAACCATCAGGTAATCAATTACAAAAGTTACAAAAAGAATTTGCGGATATTGAAAAACGTATTGCAGACTTAAAAGTAAAAATTACGGAAGCTGAACAATATTTTTTAGATACCACATTGATGCAAAATAACTTGAAAGCACAAGAGCATAATGCTAGTTACGAGCTGCTTAAAAAAGAACTAAAACAATTTGAAGCAGATTACGAAAAATTATTTGAAGCAATTATTGAAATAGAACAAAACGGTAAGCATGATTAAAAAAATTGTCTTTGTTATTGCTACTATATACTCCACTTTATTAAGTGCAGATGAATTGCGTTACGATAATCAAATTTTTGATGCGCGAGTTAAATCAGTTTTATTAACAAAATCGGGTACTGATGACCGTTATCCGATTATTGCTTTAAACACCAACGATCAATTGGAGTTGAGTTTTGATATATTAGGCAATAAGAATGATTATTTTCAGTACACATTGATTCACTGTGATGCAAGTTGGAACCCGACAGCACTTAGCCAAAATGAATATTTAAGAGGTTTAACTTTTGATAATATTAATGATTTTAAATATTCTACCAATACCTACGTAAGGTATGTGCATTATAATTTGCTCTTACCTAACGAAAACATGAAACCCATTTTTGCAGGTAATTACTTAATTAAAGTATACAGAAATTTTGATGAATCGGATTTGGTGCTAACGCGTAGAATGATGATACTTAATCCTGCAGTTACTATCGAAGGAACAGCAAAGCCAGCCACTTTAGCTCAACATCGCTTTACTAAGCAAGAGGTTGGTTTTAGTGTAAACTACCGTGGTTTTAATGTACCCGATCCATACAAAGACATTAATGTAGTGTTGATGCAGAATGGCCAATGGGACAACTCAATTATAGGCTTAAAACCATTATTCATTCGCGATAATACCTTAGACTATAATTATTTCGATCAAACTTTATTTTCTGGAGGTAATGAGTTTCGTTTTTTTGATATTAGAAGTTTAAGGCAGTTTAGTCAAAATGTACGTGCTAAAACTTTAGATAGTGTATACCATTGTTTTTTAAATTATGAAGAATCGAGAGGCAGTAAGCAGTATTTTAACTACTTAGATTTTAATGGTAAACGTGTTATAGCCAATAGAGATGGGCAAAATGGCGGCATTGATGGAGATTATGCTTTTATTAACTTTTATTTGTTGAGTTTAGCACCTCTTAACGAAGATGTTTATGTATATGGAGAATTCACTGATTGGCGCTTGTTACCTGAATACAAAATGTATTACAACAAAAGCAGGTTGCGATATGAGTTGGAGGTACAGCTAAAACAAGGGCGATACGAATATAAATATGCTACTCAAACTGCCGAAGGTAAAATAGATGATACAATTATTGAAGGATCTCATGCACAAACCGAAAATGAGTATATGGTATTGGTATACCATAAAAACATACAATTCAAATATGATGAGCTAGTAGGAAGTCGCTTAATTAAAACTCAATTTTAATTAAGTTTAATACTACCAGATAAAATAATTGGTGGAACCTCATCCTCATTCATGATGTGTCGAGTAGAGTATGCCTTGTAGTTTAATATTCCGTTTTCAAACGATACGCTCATCACTGAAGGATCCTTCTCACCGTTGCCGCTTTGTAATTTAAACTCGTATTCTAAATCTGCAATTCTGTTGCGTTGTTGCCAAACAAAATCGTCATAATTACATATAGCAGCTTCGTAATGGGATAGTGCTCCACACATTAATTCATGAATAACTAACGGTTCTTCATTGCCTTTTTTAATTGTTATTGTGCTATGTAAAGAGGCATTACCTTGTCCGGTTAAAAATACCAATTTTCCTATGCTATTCGCCTTAATAAAAAGCAATATTTCTTCTTTCTGTTTTACGTAAGTTTCCGAACTCCAGTACTCACTAAAATATGTTTCCTTTATGGCAGCAAAAGGCACAGCAGTTACTACAAATTTTGGTATATCTTTATTATCCAACAACCAACTTTTGAAATCCTCCATTTGCTCACTACCAATCATTTGTCGTTTGCCAAATTGGTAGCGCTCTGTCCTAACATCCATAACAAAAAAGGCATTTCCTGCATAATTATAGTTGTAGTAAAGCTTGTTTATTCCGTAGGTATGAGGATTTTTTAAATGTTGGTAACTGTGATAGGATGGAAGCGCTTCCATTAAATAATAAGATGCTGGTTTAAAATCGTACTCAGTATCATTTGCAAATTTAAAGTAAAGCTCATGGTCATTTATTGCGCTATAATTGGCAATTCTACCCAAAAACTCACTTGCTTCTCTCGTTTTCCAGGCTTCGTTATATCTACGTTTGTATAAATCGGCTAGTATGGGTGTTTTTTGAGATGGAGCATCAATGTATATTTGATTTCCCGCATGTATCATAAAAGAGGGCTTATCAACCTTGCGTATGTTACTCAAGTTTTTAAAAACACGTTTAGCATCATCCTCATTTCGGTTTAAAAAATTACTACCTAATAAAAAACTAATTGGATAATTAACTCTAGGAACAGTATTAAAACTACCTCTTCCATATCCGCCAATGGGTACTCTGGCAATGTCTTTAAATACAACCTCTACCATATACATCACCCTGAAAAATCCGCTGTCGGCAGGGTTTAAATCGGTAAATTCAAATACCCCTATAAAATTATCGTGTTTATAAATGGTAAGGTTTTGCGTGATGTTTTGGAAGTCGCTTTTTAATGTAATATGTGCTGTAAGTGTTGCAGTACTTTCATTATTGGCAACACCCCTAACCCAAATTTTTGTTGAGTTTTCAGAAACATGACCTATGATTAATTGAGACATAGTTTAATACAATTGTTAAAGTAAAGCTAATCATAAAATAATCTAAAAATCAAGCCTCTATATATTAAACAAGTGTTAACAATGTTTGTAAAATCTAGATTTTTTATTGTTAAAAATTTATTTATCAGCTACTTATCGTTTATATTACTCTGATTTAGCTATGTGCAGAAAGTATGATAAAAGTTATATATTTATTAAAAATGAATAAAAATTGATATCAAATTACATGCTTTATATCACCGATTTAACAATTGCCATGTATATCGGCATGCCAATAGTAATATTCATAGGGAAGGTTATAGCAAGGGCCATAGGTATATAAAGTCCTGGATCTGCCCTAGGTGCTGCAATGCGCATGGCTGCGGGAACCGCAATGTAAGATGCACTGGCAGCTAAAATAGCGAACATAAACCTGTTTCCCACATCATTTGATACCAATACACTTAATGCTGCAACCAAACAGCCATTAACTAGCGGTATTACTATTGGGAAAAGAGTAACAAACCAACCATACTTTTTAAATGCACCTAAATTTTTGGCAGTAACCATACCCATTTCTAATAAAAATAAGGCTAAAAAACCTTTAAAAATATCAGTTGTAAATGGCTTTATTCCCTCTGCTTGCTTGCTATCAGCTATTAAGCCGATAAATAAACTGCCTAAAATAAGTAAAACACTACCATTTGTTAATGAGTGTTTGATAACATTTCCTATTTTGATGGTATTTTCTTTTTGTTTATTGTATAATGTCATAAGCATCACCCCAACAATAATTGCGGGCGATTCCATAAAGGCCATTACTGCAACCATGTGACCGCCAAAATGCAACTGGCTATATTCTAAAAATGAAGCAGCAGAAACAAAGGTAACCGCACTTACTGATCCGTAAGATGATGCTATTGCACC
>CANHBJ010000004.1 GCA_947459075.1 Bacteroidota bacterium | reverse complement strand
ATTCCTATTATTTTAGTCCATGTGTATTTGCCACTTGTACATTTTCACTAATACTTAAAGCAAAATGCCTTAAGATTTTTTCATCTTTAAGACTTGATGCTTCTATTAATAAAGGAACATAATCTAAATCTGTTTTTGATTTTTTATTAAAGGTTTGTAGACCATATAAAACCCCGTATCGCTTATTGTTTTTTAAAGTAGCCATAGCAGTAAAACCAGATGTATGCAATACCAATCCATTAACATTTAATTGGTTTGAAACATTTTCTATAGCATTATCACTAACCGCAATTAAATATAAATCGGCATTGATAGGAAGTTTATTAAAATTATTAATTGCAATACCTCCCACTTTATCTGCAAGTTGTTTTGCATGATTTAAATTACGACTATAAACAGCATCAATTGAAATGCCCTTTTTTACAAATGCTTTTGCAAAACAAGTGGCAACGTTTCCAGAGCCTATGATAACAGCAGTTTTCAATAAAATTAAATTATATCAATTGAAGCATAAACATACTTAATTTTCACCTTCTATACAAATTGATTGGTAAATGGTTGATAGTTTGTTTATTAAAGTAAATCATCCTAACTTCTACTAGAGCCCTTTTAGGCCTATACTCCATTGCAGATCACACCCAATGTAAAGTCAATATTGTGATATAGACTTCCTAAACCTAATTTCGCACACGTTGATGTTCAGACAATCTGCGCCAAATGGCCAATAGGAAGCCAACAATCATGATAATAGTTCCTGCCCAAACAAAATTAATCCAAGGAAATACAATGGCTTTCATTATAATAAAATCTCCACTGGTATCTTGCTCAGCAGTTTCTATGGTTATGGATTTAGTTTGAGGATTAACCCCCATAAACTTAAATCTCAACTTCGCTTCATCAACAATACTTTCAAACTTAATCTCTGAATTCTCGCGTATTCCATACATTGGTGTAGCACTATAAGTACCATTTAATGCATAAACTTTTAACTCTGCAGCAATTAATAAACTTAAATTCTTAACATCTAAGTTAGACTCTTTTGCGTTAGAGTTTATGTTCTCTAATATAGCATAACCATTGTTGGTGTATATGGTATCGCCAAGTTTAACTTCATGTAATTTTTCGTGAACAAACTTGGTTGTTTTTTCTTTCGGCACAGAGCTTACATAAGTAAATACATCATGGCTGATGTAATGTTTGGTATCAGGGTTGGCTACCAATCCCATTTTAGGATTTATTTGCGCATTTGGATATAAATCAAATTCATAATCAACCTCATTAGAATTTGGTTTTATTTTTTTGTAATGTACTTGAAAATAATTATTAACCCATTCTGTTGAGTCTGCCTTATACTCAATTTCATAATCACCCATACGTAACGATTTACCTTTTTCAAGGTAAACATGCTCCATATTGGCTTGTGCATCAAATTCGGGGTTTAATTGCATACCGCTTTGGTTAATGGATATTACTTGTTTATTGGCAGATGAAACCAATACACCAACTAATAATAATCCAAAACCGATGTGCGCAACGTTTGCTCCAGCCATTTTAAACTTACCAGTTAAATAAGGCCGCATCGTAAATAAGTTTGCAACAATCGCATAAACAGAAGCAAACATTAACCCAACATAAAACCAATTTTTAAGTTCTAATAAGAACATGGCTGCAGCAGATAGCACAATTGATATAGCAGCTTGAGTTAAAATATTAATCAATCCCTCCCTAGTATTTTTTTTATATTTTAACAACTGAGCAATACCCGTAAGTAATGCAATGATAATGGCCATTGGCATTTGCCATTTGTTATAATGTTGAATAACATCGCTAGGAGGAGCCATATTAGTTCCAAACACTTTATTAAAAACAGGAAGTGATGTGGTTAGAATTATTTGAAATGCAGAAATAGTTAGAACCAAACTGCCAATAAACATCCAGAATTCACGGGTGTATGCATCTTCATCTTTGGCACTTCGTGGTAACTCTTTCCAACGAATAGCTAGCATAAAAACTGATAATCCAAGAAAAACAAACATAAACAACAACAACTGCCCGCTCATGCCTAAATCTGTAAATGAATGAACAGATGCATTTCCTAAAATACCACTACGGGTTAAAAAAGTAGCGTATAACACCAATAAGAAAGTTGAAATAATCAGTATCATGCCAACAATTAATGAGTTGCCTGTTGTTTTATAAATTATCATTACGTGAACACCGGCAATTAATATTAACCAAGGAACAAGTGATGCATTCTCTACCGGATCCCAAGCCCAATAACCACCAAAACTTAAACTTTCGTATGCCCAGAAACCGCCCATAATAATACCTGTACCCAACACCATAACACTAATTAGTGCCCATGGCAAAGCAGGTTTTAACCAACCTACATAATCACGTTTCCATAAGCCTGCAATTACATATGCAAACGGAACAATGGTGGTAGCAAATCCAAAAAACAATGTGGGTGGGTGAATAACCATCCAATAATTTTGTAATAAAGGATTTAAACCATTTCCGTCTTTTATTTTACTGAGGTAATCGGCTTGTTTAAAAATTGGACCTTCTATTGCATTGCGCAACAATTCAAAAGGACTGCTACCAATTTTGTATCCTAAAATTTTAACCCCAATAAGCATGGATGTAAGCACAATTTGGCACATCATTACCACCGCCATTACTTCAAACTTCCATGATTTGGCTGAACGCACCAATATATTACCAATTACTACATGCCAAAAAATCCATAATAGAAAACTACCTTCTTGCCCTTCCCAAAAACATGATACCATGTACTCAAGTGGTAAGTCGGTAGATGAATGTTGCCAAGCATAATGGTACTCGAACAAATGCAAACGAATAATTAAAAACAACATCAAAACTACACTGAGTATAGATATTGTATGAGTATAAAATGCGGCTGTTGCAATTTTTTGCCACGACTTTTCCTCGGGGTTATTCGCAGCAAATAAATATGCAAAGGTTGCGATAATAGCTGTACCAAATGAAACTACAACGGCTAAATGCCCTAGGTTTCCGTATATCAGGCGTTCGCCAATAAATTGTACTTCGTTCACGATATAAAATGCATTAATATTTGAGTGCAAAAATAACCTTTAAAATCACAAAAAAGCCTTGTTGTATGCTTATTTTACACTTGGTTATAAGATTAGGTTATTTGAATTTGCTGTGTATTGGCTTATAAACAGATAGCATTAAAAACGCCCGATTGATTAATTCAGTCGGGCGTTTAATTTTATTGACAAAATATATTATCCTTGAGGTGCTTGTCCTTCATTATACTTACTTGGACATTTTAATAAAATTTTGTTGGCTTCAAAATGATCGCCATTCATTTTTCCAATTAAAACAACTTTTTCGCTGCGTTCAAAATCGGCAGGTTCAGGTGCTCTGTATACTACTTTACTTTCTTTTCCCTGCTCGTCTATTAAATAAAAAGTAAATAAATTGGCGTCTAACTGCGGATTATACTCGCGTGGTTTTTCTTTATTTAAAACACCAACAACATGGTACTCTTTATCTGGGTTTTCGGCTGCTTTAGTAAAACCCTCGTAAGTACTTGAATCACCATAAGTGCTAATGATAGCGCCAATAGCAACAGCTATTAAAGCAATGATAATAATATGCGTATTTTTCATCGCTCTATTTTTTTTCTAGTTTTAAAAGTTTTCTGTCGATACTAATTAAGTAACCAACAATACCAATAAATATAACGGCAATAACAGCTACCGTAACTTCAAATTTTTGAGTTGAAACTTGCTCAGTTGCAACTTGTGTTTGCAACAAGATTGTATTAAGTATACTATTCATTGTCTAATTGTTTTTGTTTTATAAGTTCTTTTCGAATAGCTAAATCCGCAATCCAATATCCTATTAACGTCCAACCAATTACTGCCGGATAAAACACTAAACGTAGTTTGCTATCTAAATCATAACTATTAAACCCCGGATTACCGCCATTACCTGGGTGCAAACTAGCAGTTAATCGGGGTAAAATAAAAATCAACACCACGAAAATTGGAAAACTGAATATATTGTATACGGCCGAAACTCGAGCACGTTTTTCTTCATCTTCAATACTACTACGTAAAACGATGTAGGCTAGATAAATTAACATGCCTATTGCAGCACTATTTAACTTTGGATCGTTTGTCCAATATGCACCCCAAGTATTTTTAGCCCAAATCATTCCGGTTACAATGCCCATCATACCAAACAAAACACCCACGTGTGTAAGTTGTGCCGATTTGATATCATCCTTTAAGTAACCTTTACGCAAAAATTTAATTGCGTTAACCATTGAGCCTAATAATAATAGCACCATACCAAACCACATGGGTACGTGGTAAAATAAGTTACGTATGCTTTCTTCTAAAATTGCAAGCTTAGGTATGGGTGTTATTAACCCCCAAATAAGTGCGTATAAAACCAATAGCGCACCTAATATTTTCCACCATTTAATCACCATACAAAGGTAGTTATATGAACCACAAATTATATAGGTTTTTTATACAATATTTTATCATTATGTGTAACATCGGGTTGTGTAATTGTTTCTGATAATTCATGTATTCGCTTATTATTAAGCATGAATAATATTATGGTTGATACCAAAGGAATGAGCGTTCCGAATAAAAACCACCACCTTGCTTTATAACCTTTTTGACTAGCAAGTTCAGCGGTGGCAATGCCCATACCCACAAATACCGGATAAATAATTATGATTTCCATTGCGTTATTAAGGTGCAAATAAAACACATCAGCCGAACATCAAACATAAGGTACAAGTAAACAAAAATCTGATTTTAATCAGAGAATTTACTCAGTTATTCATAAAATTTTAGACCCAATAACCTGATTAAACAAATGCCAATGCCCTTAAAACAAAACAATAAAGTGTGCGAATACATCTATTATTGCACATATCGATTGGATAAATACCTAAAATAGCATGTCAGATTTTACAATCATTACAAAAAAAATAATTTCGGCCACCAACGATTCAAAATGTATTTATTTTGATATCCCTAAGAATTTTAAATACAATACTGGTCAATATATTACCATAGTATTAAATATTGATGGTAAAGAAATTCGCAGACCATATTCGTTATGTAGTGCAAGTGAGATTGATCATGAATTATGCATTGCCGTTAAACTTATAGAAAATGGAGAAGCAACACGTTATATACACAATAAACTTAAAATAAGTGATTCTATTAATATACTAAAACCAAAAGGGAGATTTATTTTGCCGAATAATTTACCCAATCAATTGTTTTTTATGGCAGCCGGTGTTGGCATCGGCCCTATTTTAGGATTGATAAAACAAACTTTGTTTTTAAGTAATAGTAAAGTGCTTTTGACTTATTCGAACTCAAACAAAGATGATTGTATTTTTTACTATGAGTTAAATAAACTCACACAACAATTTACGGATAGATTTGAAATAATTTGGTTGTTTAGCGACAACAAAAACCTAATGAAGGCAAGGCTCAACCGATTTATGCTTGAAGAAATTGTATCACAAAAAGTGCCCAATAAAAAAGATGTTTTATTTTACACCTGCGGACCATTTGTGTTCATGGAAATGATTTTTATAACCCTACTTACCATGGGCTTTAGCCAAGAGCAATTATATAAAGAGACATTTACAACGCATGAAGAAGACGAAGATGATGAAGGAGGTTTATTAAGCGATGAAGAAACTCCTGAATACACCGATGCAGAGGTAACCATTTTAGTAAAAAACACCAATCATATTATAAACTTAAAAGCCGGACAGACCATTTTACAAGCCGCACAAAAAAACAACATAGAACTTCCATACAGTTGTATGCGCGGAATGTGTAGCAGTTGTGTTTGCCAACTAAATAGTGGTACTGTTCATCTGCATTACAACCAAGTATTAACAGATAAAGATGTAAATGAGGGTCGTATTTTAACTTGTACAGCTCACCCAACCACAGATAAGCTTAAATTAACGATATCAGATTTGTGATAGTAACTAAAAGAAATAATAGGTTAAACACGTTTATATTCGCATAATGAAAATTGATATTTTGGCATTTGCAGCTCACCCAGATGATGTAGAATTAGCAGCAGCAGGAACTTTGCTAGCACACATTGCTTTGGGTAAAAAAGTAGGTATTATTGATTTAACACGGGGCGAATTAGGCACACGTGGTTCGGCAGAGATACGTGATGAAGAAGCAACTGAATCTAGCAAAATATTAGGAATACATGCCCGCGAAAACTTAAGAATGAGGGATGGATTTTTTGTGAAAGACGAAGAAAGTTTATTGAAAGTAATTACCATCATACGTAAGTACCAGCCGGAAATTGTTCTGTGCAACAGCGAATTCGACAGACACGTAGATCATGGACGAGCAGCCGATTTGGTACACGAGGCTTGTTTTTTAAGTGGCTTGCGTAAAATAGTAACCCAACAAGATGGCAAACCACAAGAGGCTTGGCGACCAAAATCAACCTATCATTACATTCAAGATTATTACACTAAACCAGATGTAATTTTTGATATTACCCCTTATTTCAACCAGAAAAATGAAGCCATAAAGGCGTTTAAATCGCAGTTTTTTAATCCAGCTTCAAACATAAACGAACCAGAAACACCTATTTCATCAGCAGATTTTTGGGCATTTTTAGAAGGTAGAGCACGTCAACTTGGAAGATTAATTAATGTTACCTATGCTGAAGGATTCACTGTTAAACGACCAGTCGGTTCTAAGGATTTAACTAAACTTTTATAAAATTAGTTAATTCTATCTACAATAGGTATAATACCAAACTGGCTAAAGTGATGTATGAAATGTTTATAGTGAAACCATAACCACTCATGATAATTTAATTCGCCAAAAATATTGTGTAATTGGGTCTTTTCTACTTGTGCATTAAAATGGTTTTTAAATGCTTGAACAGCACCTATTAAACCTTCTTTTGCAGCCTGCAAGTCGGGGTATTCGTGAGGTATAGGATCTATTGGCAAGGCCACATTTTTAAACTCTCGTTGCATAGGCCTATCACTTAGTAATGCAATTTTTTTTAATTTGTCTATTTTTTCAATTGAAGTAGCCAGTGTAATCAATTGTTTACCATTACTTACATTTACTGCAATAATTAAATGCTCTACCATTTGTTGTACATCCATTTTACCCCAAAATGCAACATTTTCAGTAGTTAATGAAGATAACCAATTGCAAAATTCATTTTCTAAAAATTGTTCTAGTTCTTTTGTCGTTTTCATGAATTGGAATTTAACTATATCACCACCAATCGTTGTATAACTTTTTTACCATCACATAAAATATGTAATGTATAAACACCATTTCTAAGTTTTTTAGAGCCATTTAATTTAAACCTTATTAAACCTGGCTGTTTCAAATTTTCTGTTTGAGAAAAAACCTGCTTACCTAAGGCGTTTACAAATGTGATTTTAAGTTTTTCTTCGTGGTTTGCATAAAAAGTTAAATGATGGTTTTTATCATCCAATACACGAACATCAAGCAATGAATCGTTTTTATAGTTTGTAGTTAATTGATAAACCAAGTATAAATCAGGAACTCCATAACCAAAGTACTTATTAGGCTTATAGTAGTATGACCCACTCATATGTAACCAGTTTATAATTTGAGTAGCGTTGTAGTTTTTTAGTAGTGGCCATAAACAAGCAATACCACCCGCTAAAATAGGGCACGAGTAACTGGTGCCATCACCCTCATAAATGGAACCCATTTCATTTGCAATTGTTACGTTTTCTCCTAAAGCCATTAAATCAGGTTTAATACGACCATCGGCTGTTAATCCTACAGAAGAAAACCCTGCAAAACGTTGTTTTTTATCAACGGCACCAACAGTAACCACATCGTTTGCATCGGCAGGAAACGCAATTTGTTTCCATAAATTATCGCCTTCATTGCCTGCACTATTTATTATAAACAATCCTTTTTTTGACGCAAGATTTGCCGCTTGAGTTATCCAAGTTGTTTTACCATCAAGATGCTTTTGCTCATAGTTATAATTATCATGATCAAATTCATTATAACCTAGTGAAGAACTTATGATATCAGCGCCAATACTATCGGCATATTCAGCGGCTATAGCCCAATAAAATTCTTCTACAGGAAACTCTGTTTTGGCATCTTCAGATCGTAAAAGTAAATACTTTGCAGAAGGAGCTGTGCCTATAAAACTAAAAGTATCGTTAGCAGCCAAACAGCTCCAAACGGCTGTGCCATGATCATCGTTGTCAAAAACATTAGCCTCCATATCAACAAAATCGTAAGTAGCAATTAAGTGTTTAAGCGCATGCTTAAATACAACGTGTTTATTGGCATTACTATAACCTGCATCAATTATGGCTATGGTAACACCACTACCATTTAAATTTATCTGATGAAGCTTTGTGGCATTAATCATTTCTGCTTGAGTATAACCCGACCCATAGATATTAGAATCTTGGTTTATTTTATTTTTTATATTGGATAACTTTTGTTCTAATTGGGTAACCATTTCACCCAAATCAACTGGTTTATTTATTTGCGTATTAGTTTTTTTTTCACTGAATCCAACATCAATTACCTGTGTTACACCAATAATGTTTTTTAGGCTATCTGCTGCATGTTTATTGTCAGAAAAAACAATGGCACAATTAAACCAACGGCTAGTATTATGCACATTAAATCCAGCTTTTATTAATGCTTCAATGTGTAAAGAATTGACTGGCACATCAAATACATCGACAACAATATTTTGTTGCTGCTTGCGCTTAATTGATTTGGCCGATAAGAATAATTCAGGTTTTGAAATTGGATATGTTACTGTATCTTTATTGCTAAAAAAAACAGCAAATTTATATGCCATTTTTTGCTGTGCATGAACTGTTGTTACAACACAAATGAAAAAAAAGAATATAAAAATATGTACAACCCTCATTCTATTGGATAAAGCTCACTAGATTTATTCGTAAACGAAAACCCTTGGTTCCCGTTGATTGGGTATTTAATGAATCATACAATGTTTCTACCAATCCAATATTTTCTGCGTACTTTTCGTATCGTTTAATTTCTTCAATAAAGTTTAATATGTTCACTTGTTCAACTTTTATGCTTTTGTAAAAAGAAGACTGAAAAGTGTAAGGAAACTCAAAATCAATTAATTTGTAAATTTGAGTACCCTTGGCATTAAACATGTTTCCGTTCCATGTATTGCGCGATTTGATCGGAAATACAAGCTTTACAAAACGTGTATTTTCCTCCACACGCTGTACTTTATTGTCAATAATTTGGGCTGAATAATTTCTTACTTGTTGCCAAGTATCACTATCGTTTTGTCTAAAAAACCTACTTACCAAATACAATGGTTGTCCCGTATCGTCTGTTTGCACTTCGGTTATTTGTTCTTTGTATTGATAATAAAAAGTATCGATAGCCTGTTTTGGACCGTTATCATCATAGGCAATAGAATCAACCTTATACACCCATATTGAACCGAGCTTTAAAGGAAAATATGCTGTTCCAATTTGTGGAACACCCACCAAATCATCATTGCGATTACATGCAGCCAACACAATAATAGTACTTAGTAAAAAAAATAGTTTTTTCATGCAATATTGTTGAAACGAATATACTTGATATTTGGTATCGAAAAGCAATTACTATACTTCGAAACTACTTTCAATCCAACCGCCTCCAAGCACATCATCGCCTTCATAAAACACCGCAGATTGTCCTGGTGCAATTCCCTTAACATCAGCATCAAAAATAACTTTCATACGAGTACCTTCTTGATACAATGTGCTTGTTGTTCCGGCATTTTTATACCTGATTTTGGTTACTGCTTCTAAAGGTTCCGTTAACTTAGAATATTTACCCATGTTTAAACCCCTCACCCACATTCCTTTGCGGTTTAGATCTTCTTCTTTGCCCAATACAACAGTATTGGTTTCAGGGTGAATAGAGACAACATACAATGGCTCACCTACTGCAATTTCAAGCCCCTTACGTTGACCAATAGTATAAAAAGGATAACCTTTGTGTTTGCCCAAAATTTTACCCTCGCGACTAACAAAGTTACCTCCATCTACACGATCTTCAAGGCCTTCAACTCTCCGCTTTAAAAACCCACGGTAATCGTTATCGGGAACAAAACATATTTCGTAACTTTCACTTTTTTTCACCAATTCATCATATCCCATATCAATAGCCATTTGGCGTATTTCACTTTTACGATATTTACCAAGCGGAAATTGTGTGCGAGACAAGCTTTGTTGTGTTAAACCCCACAAAACATAGGATTGATCTTTATTTTCATCTAAACCCTTACTTACAACAAACCTACTGTTTTCTTCACGCACATTAGCGTAATGTCCTGTGGCAATAAAATCACAATCCAACTGATTTGCTCTTTTTAAAAGGGCTTCCCATTTAATGTGTGTATTGCATAAAACACAAGGATTAGGTGTGCGGCCTGCCAAATATTCATCTACGAAATTTTCAATTACAAAATCACCAAACTCATCTCTAATATCTAAAATCATATGGTGAATGCCATGCTTAACAGCAATACTCCTGGCATCATTAATTGAATCAAGACTGCAGCAACCTGTTTCTTTTTTACTCCCTCCACTTGTTGCGTAATCCCATGTTTTCATGGTCACTCCTACAACTTCATAACCATCTTCTCGCAGCATTACTGCGGTAACTGTGCTATCTAAGCCGCCACTCATGGCAACCAAAATTTTTCCGTGTTTACTCATAGTTTCAAAACATAGCAGGGTAAATAGCCCTGTTGATTGAATAATAAAATTTGAATTACAAAGTTAAGGCTGAATTTGATATTAGTACAATTTTATTTGTTCTACCATTAAACCTTATTATATTAAAGTTGTCGAACACTAGTAAATACGATAACTTATGAAAACTTCAATTAAACTTTGCGCTATTACATTGATTTTATTTATCGGTACTGCCTCTTTAGTTAGGGCACAAGAACAAAACAATGGTGTAAACCAGCACAAACTCAAACACAAAAACATGAATAAAGATAGTGCTTTTGCGAATATGAGCAAAAGGCTAAATCTGAGCGCTAATCAAGAAATAGAACTTAAAGTAATTATGAAGCAAAATCGTAATGAAATGAAATCGTTAAAAGCGACTGTTAAAAACGCCACTAAAGAAGAAAAACGAAAAGCTGTTATTGTACAAATGCAAAAAAACGATGAGCGGGTGAAACAAGTGTTAAACGAACAACAAAAAACAGAATACGACAAGATAAAGGCCGAGCGTAAAGCTAAAATAAAAAAGCGCAGAGAAGCTGATAAAAAGCGTGACTTCAATAGAAATAAATCAACAGCCCCTGCTGAAACTAAACCAGGTCCATATGAAGAAAACATTGATGATGACATTTTAGATGATGGTATTTTATAATAATAAGTTGGCTAAATAAGCCACCTTATTATTTTATTTCACGTTGTAGCAACGATGTAATTTCTTGTTGAAATTCCCTACCTCTAAATTTACTTACCGAGGTTATGCCATTAAGCGCATTAGTTAAAAAACACTCATCAGCAACCATTAATTCATCAATGGTTAATTCTCTTTCTTGTAACAATAATCCTTTTTTACTCACTAAATCCATGACTACTTCACGCATTATACCTGCTACGGGCCCCTCTGTTAATGGCGGGGTTGATATGACGCCATTCTTAATCCAAAACACATTGCTGCTAGTTGTTTCTGCCAATCTACCAAATTGATTCATGATAAGTGCATCATCTAAGTGATTGGCTGCAGCATATTTCGAGGCTAAAACATAAATCAATGCGTTTCCACTTTTTAAATTAGACAGAGAATTACAGGCTTTATATTGACCATTAAAAACATCAATATTATCAACCAACAATTTTTTAGGTAACAAAGGCCATTGCTCTATGTAAAAACTTACTTCGTTGTTATCGGGCAAATAAAACCCTTCACCTTGTCTACTAATAATCAAACGAATACGAGAGCTATATGAATTAATTTGGGGCAATATCAAATCTGACAAATAATTAACGCCCCATGTGCTCGGTAAATCAAACCCTAGCAATTTAGCCCCCTTTTCTATCCTTTTGGTATGAAAATCAATATTTACTAACTCCCCTCCTGAAAACCTGATGGTTTCGAAAAGCAAATCACCATAAACAAAAGCTCTATTGATACCCATGAGTGCGAATTACGATATTAAAGTAAGGATATAAAAATAAACACTCCTTAAATTTTAAAATTCCTACATTTGCGCAACTTTTAAACAGAACCTAAATTTTAATTAGTATTTAAACACCCAAAAAAATATTATGAAAGAAGTATTTATTGTATCGGTTGCCCGTACTCCGGTTGGTAGTTTTGGTGGAGCCTTATCTAGTTTTAACGCCACTCAGCTAGGAACAATTGCCATTAAAGGTGCTTTAGCAAAAGCAAACATCAACCCTGAATTGGTAAATGAAGTATACATGGGAAACGTTTTAAGTGCTGGCATTGGCCAAGCACCTGCAACGCAAGCAATGATTGCCGCAGGTATTCCTAATACTGTACCATCAACCACAGTAAACAAAGTATGTGCATCAGGTAGTAAAGCCATTATGCTAGGTGCACAAAGCATCATGTTAGGTGCTAATGATGTGGTTGTTGCAGGTGGTATGGAGAGTATGAGTAATGTGCCTTACTACATGGATAAAGCGCGTAACGGTTACCGATTAGGCCACGGACAAATTACAGATGGTTTGATAAAAGATGGTTTGTGGGATGTTTACAAAGATTTTCATATGGGTAATGCAGGCGAATTATGTGCTCGCGAACATAACATTAGCCGCGAAGAGCAAGATACTTTTGCTATGGAAAGCTACACACGTGCCCAGGCAGCATTTGCTAAAAAAGGTTTCGACTCAGAGATTGTTCCTGTTGAAATTCCGGTTAGAGGAAAAGAGCCAATTTTAATGACCGAAGATGAGCAATACTCAAAAGCCAACTTTGATAAAATGAAAACATTAAAACCTGCATTTGACAAAACTGGTACAGTAACGGCTGGAAATGCTTCTCCACTTAGTGATGGAGCAAGTGCATTGGTATTGATGAGTGGCGAAAAAGTAAGAGAATTAGGTTTAAAACCGATTGCACAAATTATTGGTTTTGCTGATGCCGCTCATGCTCCTGAATGGTTTACAACAGCACCTTCATTGGCTGTTCCTAAGGCTTTAAAAATGGCTGGTATAGATATTAAAGATGTTGATTATTTCGAGTTTAACGAAGCATTTGCCGTTGTGGGAATAATTAATAACCGCTTACTAGGTATTGACAGCAAAAAAGTAAATGTTTATGGTGGAGCTATTGCTTTGGGTCATGCCCTAGGGAATAGCGGTAGCCGAATTGTTGCTACGTTAACAAGCATATTACACCAAGAAGGTGGGAGCATTGGTGTTACTGGAATTTGCAACGGTGGCGGTGGAGCATCTGCGTTGGTTATTAAAAAAGTATAATTAATCCAAAACACTTTTACATATCAAAAGCACTCTTCGGAGTGCTTTTTTGTTTACCAGTGTAATAACTAGTTTTGAATGCTGATGCGTTTTTATGATATTTACACCCAATATGAAACCAATCATTTTTACCATATTTTTAATTCTTGGCTCATTAAGTATACTCACTGTAAAGGCTCAAAAATTATCTACTGGCTCAGTTAATAGGATAGATTCATTAAATCTAGATTCTTTAAATGATCTTGAGATTAGACTTGAAGCATTAGGTAAATTGATGATTACTTCTACTGATGAACAAGAACGATTAACATCGGCCTATCACTTTGTTAAAAATTTTGTAAAAGCATTGCGCATTGAAAATTCATACTTTTATAACTTTGACACCATTAAAAATATTTCGGTGTTACCATCTCCTGATAATGTTTTCCGAATTATTACCTGGAATTTAGCACTAAACAACCAAAGCTATAGAAACTACGGTGTAATTCAACTCAACCCCGATTATTTAAAATCGGTTAAAGACACTACCAATCTTAGAAGTTATTATCCATTAATAGATCGTTCTGATTTTATTAAAAACGCTTTGGATACAACACTTAGCAGCGAACATTGGTTTGGAGCATTGTACTATAAAATAATTGCTAATACTTATAAAAAGCAAACCTTCTACACATTAATTGGTTGGGATGGCAACACAATGATGAGCAATAAAAAAATAGTTGAATCATTGTATTTTGAAAATAATGAACCTCGATTTGGCGTTTCAATTTTCGATTTAAAAGACAAACGTTTTAAACAGCCTTTAAAGCGTATGATATTTGAATACAACAACAATGCTAATATGGTGCTACGATATGAGCCAAGTAAAAATATTTTAGTACAAGAAAACGTTGCTCCAACTCGTCCGCAAGACTACGGACATCCAGAAACTTATGTACCAGATGGTAGTTACGACTTTTATAAATTTAATAAAAAAACTGGCCATTGGGAAAAGCAAACAGATATGCTTAAAGAGTTTGACATGCAGAAGTAATGATATATTTATTACTTAATAAACAGCATATCATTTGTAAATATATGGTTACCCTTTAGTCCTTTTTGGGCATAATATATCATTGATTTAGCTACCATCTCAACGGGTATCGCTTTTATCTTTTTTAACGAACCAATAAATAAAAACCGAGTATACTTCATCAATACTTGAGCGATCCATTCACCAAACCTAAACTCACTGCGATTAGTTAATAATAAACTTGGGCGAACAGTGATGAAACTATTATAATTTAAATTAGCCACATGTTGCTCTATTTCGCCCTTAACCTTGTTATAAAAAATTGTAGAATTAGAATCAGCCCCCATTGCGGTTACTAAAATAAACTGTGATGCCCCTTTTTGTTTGCAAATACGCGCCACATCAAGCACGTAATCGTGATCAATTTTATAAAAAGCTGGTTTACTGCCAGCCACTTTAATGGTTGTACCTATACAGCAGTATACATCATCAGCAGCCATTTGGTCACTGTATTCATTCAACTCATCAAAATTAACAATCATAACACTTAACTTATGATGTTTAATGGTTAACGGCTTACGCGATAAAACCAAAATACGTAAATAGCTATTATCTTCTAATAATTGATATACTAAAGCTTTGCCAACTGCTCCTGTTGCCCCTACAACTAATGCTGTTTTCATAATAGAATTTTTTACTAATAATAATGCGAAGTTAACAATTAACTCATGCCACAATACATGAAATTATTTGCGTAGTTTTAAATTATAAGGACTTAAAACCCTTTCTTTTTCTGATTTAAATACTTGATTATCATATAATTAATTAAATAAAGAACACTTCGCAAATAGGCTGCGAAGTGGTAGACAAACTTTGTACTCAGAAATAAAAACAAATAACGTCATGAATAAACTAGAACAAATGGTTTACACCGTAAAACCTACTCAGATTTTAGACAATGCCTTACAAACTTTACATCGCGGTGAATTTACAGAAGCACTTCATTTATTTAATATGGTACTATTGCTTGATAGTGAAAACAAAGTAGCACAAACAAAACGAGCTTTGTGTTACATTTACATGGGTAAGCTTAAAACAGCACAACCCATTTTGACTAATATGTTGGAAGAAGGAGAAAACAATTCGGAAGTATTTTTCCATTTGGCAGAACTATATAAGATAAACTTAAACTATGACGTTGCATTAACTTTTTTAATTAAAGCACTTGAAATAGATAACCAAAATGCAAGTTTTTTAATGATGGCCGCAGAATTATGTTACCTACAAAAGGATTATGATGAAGCATACCATTTTATTAATAAAGCCATTGTAGTTAGTCCATTTAGAAAAGACCTATATTATTGGAGGGCGCTTGTATTTGTTAAATACAACAAACCAGAAGTTGCAATTGGCGATTTAAATAAAGCAATAAGTATAGATGACCATTATGCTGATGCATATAGATTAAGAGCACATTGCAAAATGCTTTCAGGCGATATTGAAAACTACCTAAAAGACTTAAAACTAGCACAAAATGTAATAGATTACTTACATAACCAACGTTTAGCTGCATAAACTTCCCTGTTTTAAAATAAAGTTGATTTTATATTAAAGCCAATTTACAAGTTTACATATGGACTACTTTTTCCCAAAAAAGGAAAATGGATGTTTATAACATAGCAGATAATAACATGTTACTAACATATTTATTTTCAATGTGCATAAGCGCAAAGTAGCTCATAAATTTTGTGTGTATCTATCAGTATTAAGATTCGGGTAAACCAAGCTTGCAATGTATATTTACAACATGTTTTAACAGAAACATACACTCAGATTATCAACACTTTAAAAAAAATTACCATATAATGGAAGAAAAGGTAACCGTACTAGCGAAGAGAAAAACTACTGCATTTTTGTTTGATTACTTAATGGATCAAAAAGTTATTTTCACTATCTCTCCTCGTCCAATGATTAATGATGAGTTTGAAATTGACGTGCAAATTGGCAACATTAAACAAGCCATTGCATTAGGTATGTTTTTAAAAGAAAACAAGTATGAGGTTTTTGGCTTAGGTGAATTTAACAAGGTAAAAACCGTAACAAACGGAAACGGTAGCAACAAAAAATCTGATAGCAAAGAAGATTTAACATCGAAGATTGCTGAAGAATCTGCTCCGTTGTTGAACTTTTAACCCACATGAATCAATAGATACTTTGTAAATGGTAACTATTTGATTTATGTATAGAAAATAATGTTGAGTTTTAGATTAAAATTTTACCACTTCAACATTAGCCATTGCATTTAAAATAAATGCAATTGGTAAAATTGAGAAAACCCAGATTTAGAATTTGTTCAGCAATTTGCCAAAGTTGATGATTTACAAATTATTTATCTATTCAGGCCGATTGAATAATAAACTGAATTTGGGATTAATTGGAAGCCCGGTAACGGAAGTTGCCATGTTTTAATAGGTTTCATTTTTTGATTACACAAAAAAGCCCTCGATGTTTCGAGGGCTTTTTTGTTTGTAATAACTAATGCTGAGACTCTTCCATTAAATATGCTTTTATAAATTGATCTAATTCGCCATCCATTACACCCTGCACATCACTAGTTTCAACATCTGTACGCAAGTCTTTTACCAACTTATATGGATGAAAAACATAATTACGTATCTGAGATCCCCACTCTATTCTTTTCTTTCCTGCCTCTAATACTTGTTTAGCTTCATTGCGTTTACGCAACTCCATTTCATATAACTGCGATTTTAACATTTTAAATGCCCGCTCTTTATTTGCACTTTGGCTTCGCTCTACCTGACAAACAATAACAATACCAGTAGGCTTGTGCGTTAACTGCACTTTGGTTTCAACCTTATTTACATTTTGTCCACCTGCACCACCACTACGCGATGTTTGAATTTCAATATCTGCATCTTTAATTTCAATCTCAATGCTATCATCAATTATCGGATAACAATAAATTGATGCAAACGAAGTGTGTCTGCGAGCATTGGCATCAAACGGTGAAATACGCACCAAACGATGCACACCATTTTCACCTTTTAAATAACCATAGGCAAAATCACCTGTAATTTCTATCGAACAAGATTTTATACCTGCGCCATCACCCGGTTGTTCATCAACAACACTTGCTTTAAAACCATGTTTATCAGAATACATAATGTACATACGCATCAGCATTTCTGCCCAATCTTGGCTCTCAGTTCCTCCTGCCCCTGAATTGATGTGAAGAATACAATTAAACTGATCCTCTTCGCCACTCAACATATTTTTCAGCTCCAATGATTCTACCATATCAATGGAAAATTTATAGGCAGCTTCAACTTCTTCTTCTTTAGCTTCCCCCATCGTATAAAACTCATACAATACACTTAAATCCTCAACAGCATTTTCAGCTGCTTGATAAGCGTCAGTCCAAATCTTTTTTTGTTTGATGCTTTTTAAAATCTGCTCCGCTCTTTTAGGATCATCCCAAAAGGAGGGTTGCAAAGTTTGGTTCTCTTCGTCTTGAATTAAAATTTGTTTCCCATCAACGTCAAAGATACCTCCTCAGGTCTTCAACCCTTAAACGTAATGCTTTTAACTGATCTGCTGTCATGTTAATTGTTCTTATTATTTTAATGAATAAAAAAAGGGTTGAAATAGTTTCAACCCTTTTAAATTTTATTTTTATTTATGCTTAGCGAATAGCACCTTCAAAAGTTGGGTTACCAAATAACTTGATGAACTCAACATCTTCTTTTGCCATTTGACGAACAGCTTCATTTTGTTGCACTGCACGTGTTAAGTTACTTGTAACAACTTCTGCATTGTTTATACGAGCACCTGCAATTGCACGTAAGTAATACAATTCCCAGTTCAATTGATCAGGTGCCATATTATCTATGGTTGTTTTTGCACCTGAAGCGTCACCATTTAATAATTGAGCTAACGCTGTATTAAAATCTTTTTTACCTGATTTATTAAATAAGCTTACAGCGCTTGCATAATCACCTTTTTTAACAGCAATAATTGCCTTGTGGTAACTAACATCAACTCCTTTTGCTTCTGCTTGTTTGTATAAATCTTCTGCTTGTTTGATGTTACCTTTATTCTTAGCAACAACACCCATATTTGCCAATACTGCACCATTCTCTGGCGATAGTTCATTTGCACGAGTTAAATCATTGCCCGCTTTAGCCATATCACCGGTAGTTAGTGCCAATGCACCAGCATTATTAAATCCTCTCCAATCATTAGGAAATTTAGTTTGGAATTTGTTGTAAACTTCCATTTTCTTAACATTATCTGTTGTGATAAGAGCTAAGTGTAAAATCTCCACATCACTTAACGAGTCTATATTAACCATTGCTAATAGTTCAGCATCAGTTTTTAATGGTGTTTGACCTTTAACTACTAACTCTGATTTACGTAGTTTAGGCAACATCTCTGATTTAATTTTATCCCAAGATTTTTTATCGTTTTCCCTAATTTGAACTTCTTTATCTATATCTGATAATGAGTTATTACTAATAATTGCAATTAAAGCAGCTTTATTCTTTAGTGAAGAAGCTTCGATTAATTTAGCTAAACCAGTCCAATCTTCTGCCAAAGTAGCACCCATAGTTAAATTTTGGTCATTAACTTCGGTGAAACCTAATTTTTTCAACTCTTTTTTCATGTAACTGAAAGTAGAATTAGCACGACCTTGAGATAAACCAGAGTTTCTTTGCAACTCTCCTTCAGGTGATGCAAAACCATTGATTGCAATTCCTTTAACTGTCCAATTTTTGTTAGACTTTAATGATTTTTTCAATGACTCCAATTGCTTTTTGTTACTAATTGATTTACCAGATTTGAAGTTTGGATTAAATCTGTCTCCATCAAGCGGAAAATAAATATCAACCGCTACATTGCTGAATGAAGCAGTGTAGGCAGTACCATCAAATACCGGAGTTTCGCTAGATTTAACTAACAAAGAGGTAGTTATTGTGCCTTCTGCCAAAACTTTATCAGTGAAAGTAGAACCTTTTACAGCCTCTATTGCCTGATAATTACCATTTACTTTAACAGCAAAACTTGGATACAAGGTTGCACGCTTTAGGTCTGAATTGTAAGGAATTTTTTCTGTGTAAGTAATTTTACCCCCTGTTTTCGAATCAATTTTAAAATCAACTGACTCTAAAACTTTTTCGCCACCTAGCGTTACCGCTTTAAGTTGTACGTCTCCCTTAGCTGTTTTTAAGTAAGGCTGAAACTGAACATTCGCTTTGGGATTAAACGACTTAGCTGGAATGTTGGCACTCATCATAATTAAAATTGAATCGCCTTTTACCTCCAACGGGTTTGGTGTTACGGTGTAATTGTTGTTACCCATGTTTGTTTTTACACTACACCCAGAAGTGATTGCTGCGGCAGCCAACAAAAAAGAGTAAGAAACCTGTTTAAGTAGTCTCATGTTTTTTTATAATTTTGCAAGTGCAATTATACAAGGAATTCGTTTAATTTTACAGCACTTATTTTTTACACAACTAATTTTATTATATTTTGTACATAATTAAAATAAAAGGAAAGGCTAAAATACCTGATTACGTTCAACTTAGAGATGACAATTTCACTCTAATTGCCTACTTTAGAACAGACAGACCTGAGCGTGCTTTGGAAAAATGTGGATTAGGAGACAAAATTGAAGATGTTTTTAAACTCTTAAATGAAATACCTTTCGGAAAAATGCACAAAATTAATTGGTAACAAAATTATGGAAACAGTAATAGATTTAACCGATGTACAAATATTTCAAGGTCATAACCTCATATTAAGTGATGTTGATGTTAAAATCGGCCAAGGTGAGTTTGTTTATCTAATTGGCCAAACTGGTAGCGGTAAAAGCAGTTTACTTAAAACACTTTATGGCGAAATAAAGTTAGAGAAAGGAACAGGAAGTATAGCCGGTTTCGACCTCACAAAACTTAAACCTAAAGATATTCCGTTTTTAAGAAGAAAGTTAGGCATCGTATTTCAAGACTTTCAACTTTTAACCGATAGAACAGTTTTTCAAAACCTTTCGTTTGTTTTAAAAGCTACAGGATGGAAAGACGATAATAAAATAAAAGACCGAATTTCACGAGTTTTAGAACTGGTTGGGTTGCAAACAAAAGACTATAAAATGCCACATGAGTTAAGTGGCGGTGAGCAACAACGTGTTGTTATTGCACGTGCTTTACTTAACGAACCAGAAATTATTTTAGCAGATGAACCTACAGGAAATCTTGACCCCAAGGTAAGTGATGACATCATGAATTTGTTGCATAACATTGCCCAACAAGGAACAGCAATTTTAATGGCTACACATGACTACCGTATCATTCAAAAATATCCCGGTCGTATTTTAAAATGTGCTCAAGGGTTAGTTGGTGAAGCGTCATCACTTAATGCTATTCTATAATTTAATTCAAAAGTAAATGACCAATCAATACCGCACCTATAACCCTGAAGAGTTAAAGGTAATGGAATTACAAGGTTTGATGCAAGGAGCTATTGCACCAAGACCTATATGTTTTGCAAGCACTGTTGATACAAATGGAAACGTAAATTTAAGTCCGTTTAGTTTCTTCAACATGTTTAGCACCAAACCGCCTATTTTAATTTTTTCGCCTGCACGTAGAGGTCGCGATAACACCATCAAACATACTTTAGAAAATGTACTTGAAGTACCTGAAGTATGCATAAACGTGGTTACTTATAACATGGTACAACAAACCAGTTTAAGTAGTACTGAATATCCACGTGGCACCAACGAGTTTATCAAAGCTGGATTAACAGAAGAAGCTTCGTTAACCATAAGACCACCTCGTGTGAAAGAATCTCCTGTACAATTTGAATGTGTTGTTAATCAAGTTATACCATTAGGAACCGAAGGTGGCGCAGGTAATTTGGTGATTTGTGAAGTGAAATTAATGCACGTAAATATTGATGTGTTAAACGCTGTTGGAAAAATAGATCAACAAAAAATTGATTTGGTATCGCGTTTAGGTGGCGATTGGTATGCCCGTGCACATGGCGAAGCTTTGTTTGAAGTGCCTAAACCCTTAACCACTTTAGGTATTGGAGTTGATGCATTGCCTATTGAAATTAGAACAAGTACTGTTTTAACCGGCAACGATTTGGGTATGCTTGGCAATACCGAAAACTTACCCGAAGCCAGCGATATTGAAGTGTTTAAACGTATGAATAAAGACTTACAAAACATCATACAAACACAAACTGGTGATGCTTTGGTTAATGCTAAACACCAATTGGCGCATCAATATTTAGAGCTTAAAGAAATAGAAAGTGCCTGGAAAATCTTATTGAGTTAGTGGATATGAAAATCCATTTACTTGTTATAACCTTGTTTTTTTCTGTTACTGCATTTGCACAGTTGGATACCACTCATTATTTTGATGGAGATTACAGTTTAAGTTTAAGCCAAGACTCTTGCGCATCAAAATCAAAACCTGCCAGTTATCCCTTTAATGGAATTGTTGCTTTAGGTAATCCCTTGTTTTTGTGTGATAGAATTTATTTTAAAAAGGGAGTGAAATTCGATCAAAAAAAATCATTCGATTTTGGCTTCATCTACCTTCAATTTGATACCATAGGTATGGTTCGTTTGCATGAGTATTACAACCATCAACTTAATTCCCACCTAAGTATTAATATTAACAACAACGGCAGTGTGTTTTGGGGTAATTTTAAAACTAAAAACTATACCAGTTATTTGTTGTATAACAACGGTCGATTTCAAGAAATAAATACCACGCTAACCAACATCAACGACTCGTTGAGCAACGAAATATTTTTAAAATTAAAGAAATATACCAACGCGCAAATAACCTACCAATGGCTCAACCCAAAAACCAGTTTTAAGGTGAATTTTGTGGTTACTTTTTTACCAGGTGGTCTATTAAACAATGCGGGATATTTATACTCTCAGACAGGGAGACCTGCTGTTCGTTTTGGCAAATGGACAGAGTACAATATGTTTTGCGATTGTTATCAGACTAAAGAATTTTACAGCAATTAAAAATCCCGCTCTATAAAAATACAAAGCGGGATTTTATTTATTACCAATTATAAATTTTAGAATTTATTCTTCCACATCATACTTTCTACTGGCTTAACACCACGCTTATTGTATTTTGCATTTTTCTTGGTGTTGTACATGGTTTCAATATCACCTTCAACAGCAAAATAAATTAACTGCCCAATAGGCATACCAGCATAGATACGTACCGGTTGCGCACACGAAATTTCTAATGTCCACGTGTTGCAGAAACCAACATCACCTTTACCTGCTGTTGCATGTATATCAATACCCAAACGGCCGGTACTGCTTTTGCCCTCCAAAAACGGAACGTGTGCATGTGTTTCAGTGTACTCGGCAGTAACACCTAAATACAAGGTATTGGGTTGCAACACAAAACCCTCTTGAGGAATTTCAAATGTTTCAATCTTGTTGTGTTCACGGGCATCAAGTATTCGGTCTTTATATGTAGCCAAATAACGACCCAAATGCACATCGTACGAGTTGGTACCTAAACACTCCGGTTTAAAAGGTTCAATTAATATAGTTCCTTTTTCTATTTCTTCAAGTATACGTTTATCTGATAAAATCATGCGTTAAAAATTAAGCGTGTGCAATATAAATGGGTTGAGTAATTAACTACATAACATTTTTTAAACATTGGCTTTTTTGTTCTTAAACTTTAGGTTACGGTATACTTTAAACCATGATGTTTGCTGAAAAGTACGTATAAACTTAACCTTAGCCCAAATAATTGGGTACAATAACACATTGGCCAAATAAATATGAAAGGGTAATAACTTACCAATGTAGCCCAAAAACTCGCGGTAGCCTTTCATTCTTTTGTGGTATGAAGCTCCTTGTATATCGTAAAAAGCCACCACCTTGTCAATAAACAACGTTTTGTTTTGTTGATGTTTAAAAAAGGTCATTTGCCATTTGTTATCAGCCATAATTTTAAGGCTTGAGTCTAAGTAAGGCATGTATTCGAAAACCGATTTACGTGTAAAAGTGGTTTGATGACAAATGGGATATTTAAAATAAAAATCTTTGAATGACACTTGATGTCCGCCAATATAATTAACGCCAGTGGGTTCATTAACCGATTGCATTTTGGCGTATATAAAATCAATGCCGTTAAGGTCTCGTTTCAAAAACACATCTTCCAAAACAGTATCGTTATAAAAGGCATCACCTGCATTTAAAAAATAAAACCACTCGCCTTTTGCTGCTTTAATGCCTTTGTTCATGGCATCATAAATACCCTTATCAGGTTCACTAATTAAAGTACCAATATATGTCTCATACTTTTTGACTTCAGCAACGGTATTGTCTTTACTGCCTCCATCAATAATAACCAATTCAATGTTTTTATAGGTTTGGTTGATGGCACTTTGCAGTGTATCGTTAATTAAACCCTCGGCATTGAAACAAACCGTAATTAAACTTATTAGTGGCGAATTCATTTAAAACTGACAATTACAACCTTTTTTGCGAGACTTAGAGGTTTTGCAAGCTTGTGTACTAACTAAAGTTAGAGCTAACGCAGCCAATATGGTATATGTTATTAATTTTTTAAGCACAAGCAAAATTAGTAATTATGCTTAACATTGCAGCAACTTATAAAATTATGAAAGAAATTATTGATTTTGTATTACACATTAACCAACACTTACAAGATTTTGTTCAGGCATATGGAGCGTTGGTTTATGCATTGTTATTTTTAATTGTTTTTGCCGAAACTGGCTTAGTTGTTACCCCCTTTTTACCAGGCGACTCTTTGCTTTTCGCAGCAGGTGCATTAGCCGCCAATGAAGTTAATAACCTAAACGTATTTCTAATTATTATACTACTTATTGCTGCTGCTTTAGCCGGAGATAATACCAACTATTTTATTGGCCGATACCTTGCTAAAAAGGGAGAAGGAGCCAAACTTTTTGGACTTTTTACCATACGTAAAGACTACTTAGATAAAACCCATTCTTTCTACGAAAAACATGGTGCAAGAACAATAATTTTAGCAAGGTTTGTTCCTATTGTAAGAACTTTTGCACCATTTGTTGCAGGCGTGGGAAGTATGACTTACAGCAAATACATTACATACTGTATTGCAGGTGCCATTGTTTGGGTAACCATGCTAACTTTAGCAGGATATATGTTTGGTAATATTGAGTGGGTGAAGAAAAATTTTGAATTAGTTGTGTTTGGTATTATTGGTGTTTCATTGCTGCCTATTTTAGTAGAATTTATAAAACATAAATTAAAAACGAACAACTAGCATAGAACTTTTTATTACTATAAAATTTCAATAGTGCACATTTCACTTAAATATAAAAAGCTATATTTGTTTGTGAGATAAATAGTAAAACTCAAAATATAAACAACATGAAAAAGTTTCTTTTAGCAATCTCTGTTTTAACTGCATGCATATCGCAAGCCCAAATTACACTTACTAGTGCAAACTTTGCACAACCAGGTGATACTATTTTTTACGGGGTTGATTCGATCAGATCTAGCAGTAGCTTGGGTACTACTAACGGTGTTAATAAAACATGGGATTTTAGTGGTGCAAGTAAACAAACAACATCTGAATCAGTATTTTCTTCACCTTTAAACTCCCCTATTCCAGCGCCTCCTGGTATTAGCCATGTTTTAATTGAAGACGGTGATTTGCAAAATGTTGTTTTTATGAGTGTTACCCAAGCTGGTGTTCAAACTGTTATCCCTAACCCAGTACCTTTTGGGGGTGAACCTTTTATTTACTTAAAAAGTATCACGTTCCCTTTAAACTACCTTACCAGAACCAGAGATACTACCATTTCAAGTTTTGTATTACCCGCTTCATTATTACAAATCCCACTTTTCGATTCAGTAAGAATAACGTTAACCATAAAACTAGATGTTTTATGTGATGGTTGGGGAACGTTAAAAACACCAACTGGAACTTATAACTCATTGCGCTTAAAACAAAGTACAATCACAGACTTTAAATTTGAAGGTGGGTTACCTAACCCATTAAATCCTACAAAAATGATTTGGACTCCAATTCCAATATCTTCACTTCCAATTGATGTGCCAAGCAATCAACTTGACGTAAGCTATATATGGCTAAGTGAAAATAGCAAGTATTTCCTTGCTGAAGCAACCATGGTTACTGATACGGCTAATGTTCAAGAAACGTTCCGTTACCAAATTCCAAGACCTATTAATAGTGGATTATTTAAAAATAAATTAAGCTTAATTGAAACCCAAGTTTATCCTAATCCAGCAAAAGATGTGTTGAATATAGAAGCTAATTTAAGTGCTAAACAAAATTATAACATTACACTTACTGATATTAATGGGAAAGTACTAAGCAGCTTTGGCGTGATAGGCAATCAACAAAACAAAATCACCCTACCAACTGACAATTTGCGCGATGGTTTGTATTTTGTTAGGATTGTTGGCAGTGATAGTCAAGCCACAGTAAAATTTAGTGTTAATAGATAATAATATTATTAGAATAAAAAGAAAGGGTCGTTTGCATGCAAACGACCCTTTCTTTTTATATCAACCAATCTTGGTATACTACATCCTTTGTCCATGGTCCTGTCAACTTCGGTACTTCATCAAACAAACCATAAATAGATGCCCCACTACCACTCATCGATGCATAAACCGCACCTTGCTTGTATAGCCAATTCTTTACTTCTTTTAATTCTGGTAAGCTTTCAAAAACTGATAGCTCAAAATCGTTCACAACCATGTCTTTCCATAGCACAATGGGCTGCAGTATGTGTTTTTTTAAGGATTGATGCGCTTTTATTACCTCCCGTCTTTTAGCGTGTTTATAGGCCATTGCGGTATTACTATGCACACCAGTATTGACAAGAACCAAGTAATTGCCCTTTAGCGATAAATCAAAAGGTTGTAATTCATGACCTTTACCAAATAGGTAAGCTGGTTTATTTTGAATAAAAAATGAACAATCACTTCCTAACACGGCTGCTCTACTTTCTAAGGATGTTGTATCAAGATTAAGGTCAAAAAGTTCATTCAACATTTTTAACATATAAGCAGCATCACTGCTGCCTCCACCTAGACCAGCACCCATGGGTAACAACTTATTTAAATGAACCAATACAGGAGGCAAATCAAACTCTTTATCCAACAGCTTGTATGCACGTACAACCAAATTAGTGTCAATGTTGCCACTAATATGTAATCCATGTTGTACAAAAACACATTTATTGTTTTTGGCATAAGCCTTGTTCTCTATACATTCTAGCATATCACTAAAATTAATTGGATAAAAAACTGTTTCAATATTATGAAAACCGTCATCACGTTTATTAATAACGTGTAATCCTAAATTGATTTTAGCGTTCGGATAACTAATCATTGCTTTATTATTTACCTTTGTACAATTGCAAATTAACGCATAAATAATGCAGGAATATAAAATTAAAATCGCGCTTACTACAATAGCATTTATGTTGTTTATTGATATATACGCATGGCATGGTGTAAAACACATTTTAGAAAAAAAAGGAAAGCAGGTAACCTATTGGGGTAGGATAATTTGGTGGAGTATACCCATTATTCTGATTACCTTATTTACAATAGGTTATTTATTTATTGAATTGGAAACAAATGGCAAATACCGTGTATATATTGCCGCGAGTATATTTATCATATACCTAAGTAAATTCACGCTCATGCTTTTTGTTTTAGTTGATGATTTAAGACGTGCATTTCTATGGATAAAAAAGACAAGGAATTTCAATCAAAGTCCTAATGATAATGATCTTGATACTAATACAGAAATAGTTCCAATCTCAAAAAAAATATCTCGTAGTCAGTTTCTTGCACAAGCGGGAACACTAACAGCAGCCGCACCACTAATTTTACTTACTAAAGGCGTATTTAAAGGCGGCTACGATTACCGTATTCATCACGTGCCATTGTACCTAAAAAACTTACCTCCTGCATTCGAGGGGCTAAAAATTGCACAATTAAGCGATATTCATACAGGCAGTTTACTTGATCAAGATGCTGTAAAAAAGGGAATGGATATGATGATGGCTGAAAAACCTGATGTGATATTTTTTACGGGCGATTTGGTTAATAACGAAACAAAAGAAGCATATAATTATGCTAACATGTTTAGCGAGTTAAAAGCGCCAATGGGTATTTTTAGTATATATGGTAATCACGATTATGGTGATTATATTAGTTGGGAAACAAAGGCCGCAAAACAAAAAAACTTAGACGACTTAGCGAAATTACACTTTGACATGGGATGGCATCTAATGCGTAACGAACACCTAACTTTAGATAAAGGAGGGCAACGTATAGGTTTAATAGGGGTTGAAAACTGGGGAAATAAAGGTCGTTTCCAAAAATTTGGAGATATAGATCAAGCCATTAAAAACATGCCCGATGTGCCTGTTAAATTATTACTTTCTCACGACCCAAGTCATTTCGATGATATTGTAAGTATTAAACATCCAGATATTGATGTAACCTTTAGTGGCCATACCCACGGAATGCAATTTGGTTTCGAATTCGGTAAAATCAAATGGAGTCCATCACAATATATTTACCCACATTGGGCAGGCTTATATGAAGTGAACGGAAGTAGGTTATATGTTAATAGGGGTTTTGGTTTCCTGGGCTATCCAGGGCGTGTAGGTATTATGCCAGAAATTACAATATTCGAATTAAAGAAGTTTGGTAAGCTTTCTTAAAACCACATTTTATAAAATAGGTTTAACTAATTTATGGTTTTAAACGACCAGATATAAGATAAGGTAGAACTAAGAATTACTAAGTGGATTGATATTATTCTAAAGCAATTCTCGTTCGTTTTAATCCTCGTTGATCATAGACCACAACTTATCTTTAAGCTGTATGATGTTGTAATTAGTTGCCGAACTGATAAAAATGTGCGGCACTTTAGGTAATTCTTTTTTCATTTCAGCCATCAATTCCTCATCCAATAAATCAGATTTAGTGATGGCCAATAGTCTTTTTTTATCCAGCAACTCTTTATTGAATTTTTTCAATTCATTCAACAACACTTTATACTCAGCCTTGATGTCTTTACTATCTGCAGGAATCATAAATAGTAATGTGGCATTACGTTCAATATGACGCAAGAATCTTAGTCCAAGACCCTTTCCCTCATGCGCACCTTCAATAATTCCTGGTATATCTGCAACCACAAAACTTTTATAATCTCTGTATTCTACAATGCCTAAATTAGGCACAATGGTGGTAAATGGATAGTCTGCTATTTCAGGTTTTGCAGCTGTTATTACACTTAATAAAGTAGATTTTCCTGCATTGGGAAAACCAACCAATCCAATATCAGCAAGTACCTTTAGCTCTAATATTTTCCATTCTTCTTTACCTTCTCTACCAGGAATTGCATAACGCGGTGTTTGATTGGTGCTGCTCTTAAAATTCGCATTCCCTAAACCACCTCTTCCGCCTTTTAACAAAATCTCTTCTTGTCCATCACGAGTAATTTCGAATAAAAACTCTCCCGTTTCAGCATCTTTAGCTACCGTACCAAGTGGAACATCTAAATAATCATCTTTACCATCTTTACCATGGCAGTTCGAATCTCTTCCATTTCCTCCTGGTTCTGCTATAACATGCTTGCGGTATTTCAAATGCAGTAACGTCCACATTTGTGCATTTCCTCTAACAATAATATCCCCTCCTCTGCCACCATCTCCACCATCAGGTCCACCCATTGCCGTTTTCTTATCGCGCAATAAATGCATACAACCATCCCCACCTTTACCAGAGCGACAGCAAATTTTCACATAATCAACAAAATTAGATTCGGCCATTTATTTTGGTAATCCTTAATATTAGTTAGCAGCACCCTCAATGGCTTGACATAATTGGTTAAAAATAACCTCGATTTGTCCAATTCCATTAATGCCTTTGTACTTATTTTGAGCCATGTAATAATCTTTTACAGGCATAGTTTCTGCGTTGTAAACATTTATGCGGTTTTGTATCACTTCTGGATTTTGATCATCAACACGGCCACTCTCCTTACCACGAAGTAGCAATCTCTTGCGTAATTCTTCCTCTTCAACTTCTAATGCAAGCATCATGGTAATTGCGGCATCCATTTCTTTTAATAAATTGTCTAATGCCAATGCTTGTGCTTGTGTACGTGGGAAACCATCAAAAATAAACCCTTTAGCACTAGGATTAGCATTTACTTCACTAGCAAGCATACCTATGGTCACCTCATCTGGTACTAATTGCCCCTTATCTATATAACTTTTTGCTAAGATACCTAACTCTGTACCTCCTTTAATATTTGCTCTAAAAATATCACCTGTAGATAGGTGAACCAAATCGAATTTTTCGATAAGTTTAACAGATTGAGTTCCTTTTCCAGCACCTGGAGGGCCAAATAGTACAAGGTTTAACATTGATGTAAGTATTAATTTTAAGGATGCGCAATTTACACGTTTTTATTGTCAAATGGTACTTCAAGTCATCCTTTTTGTTATTTTAAATATATTCATAAAACATGATATGCCAATTATGCAATAGCAAAATATGCTATCTTTACTGCGTGAAAATAATAGCTTATATAGCACTAGGAGGAGCAGTTGGCGCCTTATTAAGATATGGGGTAGGACTTGTAATTAAACCTGAAAACACGCTAGCATTTCCTATACATACATTCTTAATTAATGTAGTAGGATGCTTGTGCATTGGAATTGCAGCATCTATTTTACAAAACACTCAAACCAATGAACTAATGCAGTATTTTGTTATTATTGGATTATTAGGTGGATTTACAACATTTAGCAGTTTTTCACTTGAAAGTTTTTACCTATTTAAAAATGGCAAATCACTTGTGGCCGCCAGTTATGTGTTACTAAGTAATTCAATAGGAATAATTGGAGCATTTATAGGTTATCATACTCATCAATTTTTAGTAAAGATATGAGGGGTGTTGTAGTAAAATCAACAGGAAGTTGGTATCAGGTTAAAACACAGGATGGTGATTTTATAAAATGTAGGATTAAAGGGAAATTTAGACTTGAAGGAATAAAACATACCAACCCAATTGCTGTTGGGGATTTTGTTGAATATACAATAGAAGATAACAACCAACAAAATACAGCTGTAATCAATAAAATTCTCGACAGGAAAAATTACATCATCAGAAAATCCAGTAATCTTTCAAAACAAACACACATTATAGCTAGTAATTTAGATCAAGCATTACTTGTTGCGGCTTTGGTACAACCACAAACATCATTAGGATTTATTGATCGCTTTATTATGACTGCTGAAGCTTATCATATACCAACTATTGTTATATTTAATAAAGTAGATTTATATGAAGGACCATTGGAAGAGATACTTCAAGAGACCATGTCAATATATAAAAACATTGGTTACACATGCATGGAGACTTCAGTAATATCTGGTAAAAACACAGAACAACTAAAATCAATATTAAAAAATAAAAATACATTAGTAGCAGGTCATTCTGGCGTAGGAAAGTCATCATTATTAAATCATATTTCGCCAGGTTTAAATCTTAAAACAGGAGACATTTCAAACTTTTCACAAAAGGGAATACACACCACCACATTTGCTGAAATGTTCGACCTTAGTTTTGGAGGAAGTATTATAGATACACCAGGTATAAAAGAATTTGGTATAGTTGATTTTAATGAAAGTGAAATTTCTCATTACTTTAAGGAGATGCATCCTTACATCACAAAATGCCGATTTAATAATTGTAAACATTTGAATGAACCAGGTTGTGCAGTTAAAGAAGCCGTTGAAAAAGGGAATATAAGACACGAACGTTATGACAGTTATATAAACATCTTAACCAAAAAAGATTACTACGAATAATTATGAAAGTGATTGTACAACGTGTATCAGAGGCATTTGTTCGTGTAGATGATAATATAACTGGTCAAATAACTAATGGCATATTACTTTTGGCGGGTTTCGAAGAAAGTGATCGAATAGATGATTTTGAATGGATAAGCAAAAAAATCGTAAACCTAAGGATATTTAATGACGACCAAGGTATTATGAACTTAAGTTGTATTGAAAAAGACTATAATATACTATTGATTAGTCAGTTTACACTTTATGCAAGTACTAGAAAAGGAAACCGCCCAAGTTATAAAATGGCGTCTGAGCCCAATTTAGCCAAAACACAATACCATACTTTTCACAAAATACTTGAAAATGAAATTAAAAAGCCTGTACCTACAGGTGTTTTTGGCGCAGATATGAAAGTTAGTTTAACCAATGACGGCCCTGTAACTATAATAATAGACAGTAAAAACAAATCATAAAAAAACCCGAACGTTGTTCGGGTTTTAATTTTTTATTTAGAATACTAGTACTCCCATAAATCATGTTCTTTTTCGAACAATTCATTTTTAATTCTTTCAGACTCTAATAGAGCAGCTACACCATCATCTTTAAAATCAGAAAATTCTTTAATTGCAGCATCATAAGGATTTGCTTCTTTAACAATGTAACTGCTGAACATACGTTGCTCAAACCAATCATCATAAGTTAAACGTGCTGCGTCATTTTGACGGTTAAAAACCTCCATGTTTACAAGAATACTTCTAACGTCAGCTGGATCTGCATCACTCACATCTTTATGGTATTTTAACCATGCCCATTCAACTTCGCCAATCTCAGCACCCTCAACTTTAGGAGCAACAATTGGTGCAATAGCGATAATACGAACATACATTCTTGATTCTTTTTTATCGAAAATCCAATCTTCAACTACTTTATATTTTTTAATATCTGTAGCAGCTAATTTGATTAAGATTGTATCCATGTAAAAATTAGACGGGTCCTCAGGATCACCATTTGGATCAATTAATTTTTTATCTGGCTTTTTATCACTAAAGTAGTTAACAAACTCCTCAGGACTGCGGAAACTATTCAAAGAATCATCTTTGTATGCTGTAAGTTTTCCTGAAACGATAGCATTATAAATGATAATATTCAAAGGGTTTTTAGGCCATTGCATAGGCTGATTTTGCTTTTCGCGAGTATCAACAACGCGCCAAATACGCTTAGCCCATAAAACATCAGCCTCTCTAAGATAAGGCCAATCAACAACTTTACGTTCAGTTACTGCCTGACGCGTATAGATGAAATCGTCATATACACCTTGCGCCATTGAAGGCAAAACAGCTAAAGCGGCAACTACTAAAAATATTATCTTTTTCATAATCTTATTGAACATCAAAAACAAGTGGTGTAGGCAATTGTCTTGCACCATCTGGTCCTTTTACTTTTATAGAAGTAATAATGATTTTATCTCCTTTAACCGCTCTGGCAAGTGCGCTTTGCATATTAGAAGATAGCATTTGTCCATTACCTTTTTCAACCATAGGAGCACCACCACGTTTAGGAATCATTACAAATTGAAACTCGTATGGAATATAATTAACACCATCGAATGCGAAATTCTTTAATGGAGCACGAACTACAGTTTGCGTTTTAACTTGAGCAGCCGCAACACCACCACTAACTTCAATTGTTCCTAAAGCAGGAATTGGATCTGGAACCATACGAACGCGATATTCTTGTTCACCCATTTTTTTGGTTGCTCCAGTTCCTCTATCTTTTACAGATGCTACAACTTTTACTTTGCTAGCAGATTTGTTTAGTGATAACAAGTACGAACCTTTTTGTTTAGGATCTGGTTTTAATTGACCTGCACTAGAAGGATCCAAACTTACACTTATATCACTTGCTGCATATCCAGGAACAGAAACTGAAATTGGATTATCTAAACCAATGTATACTACATTCATTTTTGTTGCAGCAATTACTGCAATCGGTTTTACTGCTGTGAAAGCAAATTCAAATGGATATTGCTCAACTTTTCCAGAGGCACGTTTAGTTGTGATAATACCCTTGAACTTTTGCTCTCCTTCGCTACCTGGTGAAGTTTCAAATTTACCGATACCTTCTTCAGTTTTTATGTCACGGCCATTAACAGAAACAGTTGCATCAGATTTTGATGAAGCAGCAGCTAGAAAAATATCAGCTGCATATTTACTACCAACAGAAACGTATGTACCATTTGTAGGAATAACTTGCGCTTTGAAGTTATCAATAACAATAACATCACCCGTTAAATTTGAACGGAAATAATCTAAAACTTGAGTTTCAGTGTTTTTAATGTCGTTTTCAATTTTTGTTAATAATGTAGAAACAGCAGCCAAAGGTGTATGTTCAAACATTTGTGATTCCCACGAAATTTTAACACCTTCATGTGGTGGAGGATCAGGGGTAACTAAATCACTTTTTATAAATGACTTTTTATCAGCAGGCATTAAAGCTAAGAATTTCTCACGGGTATCATTAATCTTTTTCTTAACCTCTTCGCCCTTTTTTTGAACAATCATCATGTTCGCATGAATTTCGGTATTACTCGCACCAATAAGCTCCTCGTCATCTGTTTTACCATCGCCATTGGTATCTTCGTGTCTACCACCGGTAGCAGTTACAAGTTCCTCTTTTAAATCATGGAAATATTTTATGGCTTCTTTTGAAATTTCTGAAGCTTGCTTTGCTTTGCCTTCTAAATCTATTGCGATAGGATCTGTTGGGTGATCGGCCTTGTACTTAGATATGGCCGTTAAAGTTTCTTTATTCTTTATATCTATATTTTCACTAGCTCTTACCATACTTACCTCCACCAAGTGGAAGGCTTTCAGGATTTCGGCAGAAACATTTAACGCTAATAGCGCTGTTAACACGAGATACATCATGTTAATCATCTTCTGCCTTGGTGATGCATTACTATCTGACATCTTTTATATTCTCCCTTACTTTAGTAATTATTGAATCGAAAAAAAATTTATAATTAAATATAATTAGTTAGAAGAACGATTAACATTCATTGCAGCTAACATATTACCATAAACATTGTTTAGAGCAGTTAAATTAGTTGAAAGTTTACCCATTTCGTTTTTAAAGTTTTCAGTTTCTGTGTGGGTTTCTGAAAGATTATTTACAACTTTTGATAGGTTACCTACAAATTCGTTAATTGACTTCAAATGATTATTAGACTCTGTAATTTCTAATTCATAAACTGCATTTAGAGAACTTAAGTTTTTGGTCATTCTATCTATTTGCGCTCCATATTCTTTTGACCCCTCAGATGCGGTAACTAATCCTCCAATAGCATCAACAGCTTTTGCATAAGAACTACTAATACCATTTACAGAAACCGCAGCATTTTGTACACTTTTGGTATATTCATCAGTTGCAACCGCTGCAGATGATAAATCTTTTAAATTGGTAACGTTTTCATTTAAACTTTTCAATCCGTTACCCAAACTTTGAATTAATTCAGGACCAACCTTAGCTTCTTCCAACATTTTATCTAATTGTTGAGTAACTGTACCTGAGTTTTTCCCTTTTTCAGCAGAATCTAAACCTGCTAATTCTGGATAAACCAAAGTCCAATCAGTTTCTTTGTGTAAAGGTTCAAATGCAGAAATTGTAAATAGAAATGCTTCGGTTAATAGACCCACCATTAACATCACATCGGCACCTGGCCAATGCAATATTTTAAATAATGCACCCACAATTACAACCGCGGCCCCAAGTCCGTAAACTTTAGCCATTATTTTTTTGAATTTTTCGCTTTCGAATAAACTTTTTGAACTTGACATGTTAGAAATCTGTTTTTAAAAGGTTAAATTATTGTTTTATTAAAGTTGTTATTTGTGTTTGTTATTAATTTTTGTCACGATTTGAACGACCAATGTAACTCATTACGCAACGGAATCCTACATAAGAATTACAACTGTCTTGATATTCGTATGAACGAGATCCGTTCTGTACAAAGTAAGCAACGTCTTTCCATGATCCACCGCGTATTGTTTTACGTTTTAGTGTTTCAGGATCACTTTCTTTAGCATCATATTGAAAATCAGGATTCAAATCATGAGTAAACAAATTCCCTGATTCAGCGTATGCTGTACTAGTCCACTCTGCTAAATTCCCTGCCATATCATACAAACCAAAATCATTTGGAAAGTATGATGCTACACGTATAGGATAAACTCCACCATCAGAACTATATTCACCACGACCTGGTTTAAAGTTAGCAAGTGCACAACCTTTGGCATTGCGAATATATGGGCCACCCCATGGATACATAGTTTGATCACGACCACCACGAGCTGCGTACTCCCACTCATATTCTGTAGGCAAACGGAAGCTTGTTACAGTATTTTCAAGAATATCTGCATAGAATGAATTTAGATATTTTGTTCTCCAATCACAAAATGCATTTGCTTGATGCCAATTAACACCGACAACTGGATAATCATCATATTTAGGATGCCAGAAATAAACCTGTGTCATTGGGTCATTGTATGAATAAGTATAATCGCGAATGAATACCAATGTATCAGGGTATATCTCTACTTCTTTTTTCTTTTTGAAATCAGCACGGTTTACATTTTTCCAGTTTTGACGTTTTACTTGAGCAGCAGCACGTTGATCAATAAAATCATAACTATACACTAACTTTCTAACATCAATTTGCTTCACTTTGTAATACGTTTCAGCTTGGTTATAGAAGAAGTTTTTAATATCTTCTGTAGCTTTAACATCTTCCTCGTCTATTTTCTCTTCCCAATTCAACCCACGCATAGATTCGTCCTCTTCACCCTCAGGTAGTGGGAAAAAATACTTCTCAGGATTGTTTTCGGCAAGTTTATTTCTGAACAAAGAATCTTGAACCCAATATACGAACTGACGATATTCGTTGTTTGTAATCTCTGTTTCATCCATGTAAAAAGATGTGATGGTTATTTGCCTATTTGGGGCAATTTGAGCCATTGGGATGTCTTGCTCATTGGCACCCACATGAATTGATCCTGAAGGAACATAAATTGTTCCATAAGGTTGTGGGTGAAACCATGTTCTTCTTCCTGGTACACCGGTTAGTTCGCCCTTGTCACTGCTCATGCCGCAGCCGAACAATGTACTTAAAATTAGGGCTGATATAAACCATTTGATGTTTTTCATTTTGGAATGATATAGTTAGTTTTAATAAGGCAAAATTATATAATTTGACTAAAAATACAACTTCGCTGCAGTTTTTTTTAGATTCTTAACGTTAACCACAGCTAACTTATTGTTAATCACTATAAAAATCTTGGTGTATAAATTGGTCTTATGGTTTTTACTGGTGGCTCTGTTTTAAATCCAAAACAATGTCTGTAGCTAATTTCTACTGTACCATTACTAAACTGTGATAGCTTACTTGTTGTTAAATCATAAGATACCATAGCGCTTGATACATCAGAAAATTTATAACCCGCAAGCAATGCCAATGCGTCTACCGAACGGTAAGTTATACCACCTAATATATTTCCATTATAGGTTGTCATTACATTTAAATCAAGTGAAGTTTTTATCGCATTTTTAACAAAAATATTCGGCTCAATAGTAAATGTACCCATATCATAAACACCACCAAGCATTAAATAATAGTGCATGGTTGCATTATATTTTATTGGTCCATAATTAACTTGTGCCTGATTTAAATGCGTACCTGATAAGCTTGCATAAACCTTATCAAATCCAGCAATTGATGGAATTTGATAATATATACCGAAGTTCAAATCCAACGCATTTCCGTTAACTAAACTGTTTGGTATCGCTTTGTCTCCATCATTTTGTGGTTTAAGCTTACCTCCATCAAGTGATTTTTGAATAAAACCGATGCCGATACCACCCGATAACTTATGTTGATTTTGGAAAGTATGGTGATAAGCCACAGAAATTGTTGGCGTTAAAGTGCTTTCAAAACCTTGATTATCGCTAAAAATATTCAAACCTAAACCTAACTTTCCGCCCAATAGCGGAGCATGAACGTTGCCACCAAAAGTTGATGGGCTTTGACCTTTTTCTTTAGACCCGAAGCCTAACCACTGTGTACGATATAAAAGCGAGGCACAAATTTTCCCATCTTCACTTCCTGCAAAAGCCGAATTGTAATTAAGTTTATTGCGGAAGAACTGCGTGAATTGCGCATCTTGCTGAGCAAAGACAGAACTTGCACCGGTTGCCAATAATATGCCTATTAGTAGTTTCTTCATGCTATTAATGTAGTGTTGTTTTATTTTTGATTAACAAGTATACAACATTATTTTAATAAGTCAAATGGTTTTTTAAAACAAAAAAAGCGGCAACACAGGTGTTGCCGCTTAAAAGTAATGTTATATCAAGTTACACTTTCTTATTATGAGATTCGATGTACTTATCCAAAGCCATTATCATACTTGGGCTTTCAGGGCTTGGAGCCATTATATTTACCTTTAATTTAGCATCAATAATTGCTTTAACTGTTGTTGCCCCCCATGCAGCAATAAGGGTATTATTTTGTTTAAATTCAGGGAAATTTTCGAATAAAGAACGGATATCAGCTGGGCTAAAAAAGCATATAATATCGTAGTTTACATTGGTTAAATCGCTTAAATCAGAGGAAACAATTAGATAGAAGAATGCTTCTTTATATTTAAATTTATTCTTCTTCATAAACTTTTCGATGTCTGGCTTTCTCCAGTCACTACAAGGGAAAAGATAGTTTTCAGTAGGGTGGTTTTTAATCACATTTAACAACTCTGTTTCGGTAGATTTACCAGTAAATACCTTACGCTTGCGTACTTGAATGTACTTAGCCAAATAATTTGCAATACTATCGTTTACACAAAAATACTTGGTTTCAGGAGGCATCTCGATTTTAGCCTCGATACACATTCTAAAGAAATGGTCAACCGAATTCCGGGAGTTGAGTATAATAGCTGTGTAATCTAAAATATTAACCTTTTGGGTTTTAAACTCTTTATAAGGAATTGGTGACACTGTAATAAAAGGTCTAAAATCCATCTTTAAGCTTAAACGCTTGGCTAACTCAAAGTACGGTGACTTGTCGGACTCCGGTTTGGGTTGAGAAATAATAATACTTTTTATTTTGGCGTTTTTCAAGAGTAATAATTGTTTAAAAATTTAACAATAATAAACCAAGGTGCTATTTCAAGTGCGCAAAGATAAAGAAATAAATAAAATGTTGGGAAACTGAAAAAACTATTACTTAAAAGTAGAATCCGAATAACTCGATAAACCACGCTAAAAAAGAAAATTGCGATAATGGCTTGTGAAAGCACAACAGCTAAAAAGGGATTATTTGCGTAAATGCTAAAAACTGTTACTGGGAAAATAATTAATGCTACAAAGTTATTTACTGATATGGTATTGCTAACAAAACCAACAGCTAAATTTTTCATTTGCAATAATACTCCTAAAATATAGTGAAGCAGAAACTTAGCTAAATATACCAAAGTTAAAATAAGGAGTACCAAACCAAACTGAATTTTGTAGTTTTCGAAATAAAGTAAATGCTTTAGCTCCATGTAATTAGTAATGAACAAAGCTGCAATAAAAAGGTAAATTGCAAAAAGCTGAATAATTACAAAGCCAAAGAAAGACCGCTGATCTTCCCAAATTTTACGACTTAACTTTAAATTGAATACCGATAAAATAAAGGTACGAAAGTTATTAGAATTGGATATACGAACAAAAGCAACATAGGCCAAGATAAAAATGATCGCGATGAACTTCCATTTGTTTTGATCTACTTCGCGGATCTTAATTTCTTTAACAGTGGGTAAATTTTTACGTGCGGTTTTACGTTCAATATATTGGTTATTTATGGTCGCGTAAGATTTAAAAATACGATTAAGTATGGTATCATTAGTTAATGTATCCATCAAACTATAAGAACTTCTATTTCTAAAGATTGTTGATTGAAAAACACTGTCAGTATATAGACTATCGCTAACATACGATGTATCAGCTGAAAAATTAAAACTATCAGCATTATTTTGTGCTAACACACTTTTACATGCAAGCATGTTAAATAGAATGACGATATATATTATTACTAATCTCATTTAAAAATAATTCACAAAACCAAAATGTATTTTAGCCTTATTAAATTCTATACTGTTATTAAATTGTTTACCTAAAGCATAATATAAAGAAAAGATACCCGCTCCTGTTTCAAAATTCAACCCGGCACCAAAACCAAAGGGAGTGTCTTCTATAATTGGTTTTCTGATTGTATTTTGATACCATGCTCCATTCCAAAATAACATAACATGGCTATTTTGTTGCAACAAATATCTAATCTCTGTGTTTATTATTCCGTAGGATGAAGCAAATATAGCCTGTTCATCGAACCCTTTTAATGAACGAATTCCACCAAGTCTGAATAACTCACTAAAAAACAACACAGGACTTTGCACATGACCGAAATTACCTTCAATCCTTATGGTACTGCGCTGAGTAAGGGGTACAAACACATCTCCTTTAAACAATAACCTGTACTGTGTGGAGGACAACTTTATGCTATCATATAAACTTTTTACTGAACCATCAGTTTGGGTAAACTTAATTGCATCTACCGTGGGATTTCGTATAATTTGTTTTGATCCAACGGCTGCAGAAACATCAAATCCAAAACCTTTTCTGGGATTTAAGTAATAATCGTATCGCACAACTTTGGCACTCAAACCATATAAATTTACTTTTAAATCATTTGATACAGGAAGGGCTTTTGTAATTCTTATGGCATTGGTATCAATATTTAATAATGATGTATTTTGTATACTGTAAAACACCTTAACATAATCGCTACCAACAAATCTATACTGAATGCCTAAATCATGCTTTACATCTAAAAAAGTACTGTCAAATTTTAACAGGTTTAATTCATAATCAACCCCAATATTACTGCGAGCAATATAAGGCCAAGTAATACGTGTTTTTAGCTCTTGTGAGCCACTTAAAAAACTCCTATATGCCAAATCAAAACCTTTTCCAGTACCAAACAAATTATGCAATTTCAAATTAGCCTCCCCTGTAATTAGCAATTTATCTTTATTGTTATCACTACTAGGAGCAAAACCTATGATACCATCAATGCTACTACTTTTTTTATTGGTTAAATAGACAACAGGTTTAGCCGTTGCGCCAACAAAATATATTAGAGATGGGCGAGTTGTTTGAATATATGACAACTGACTTAATCGGGCATCAATACGTTTTAAAATTTGCTCATTATACAAGGCATCTTTTTTAATACCCAAATACTTGGCAACATACCAACTTTTAATGCTCGCGTCACCAATAATTTCAATGGTATCAAACTTTACTAAATCGCCTTTATCTAAATTTAACACTGCAGATATTCCATCGCTAAGCACTTCTACACTATCTAATTTAATTTGTGCAAATGGGTATCCGTTTTGCTCTAAATAGCTAATTATTTGTGTTATTTTTTGAACATAAATTTGATAATTAAATACCTGATTGTAAAATAAATTTTGCTGCCAACCACTTGCTGTAAATATGTCTTCAGGAATATTACCACCAGACAATTTAATCCATTTATAACTGTTCCCTAAATTAATCTTAACAACACAAAGTGAATCGTTGAAACGAATATTTGATACACCAGCAGTAAGATAAGATTGCTCGGCAAGTTTATTTATGACTTGGCTAATTTTTTGAATGCACTTGGTTGAATCAATAAAAGTTTGATCATCTAACAATATTAGTTTTACTGCATTAGTAGAAGCGCTGTCGGATATCCACTTAATTTTGAACATAGCTTGTGGGTATGCTGTTTTTATTTGCAGCACAACCAACAATACAATTATTTTAAAATACCTTTGTGGCACGTTTCAAATTAAACGATTTATCTCTGTAATTACACAAAACATTGGCATCACTGTATATTCATATCCCATTTTGCAAACAAGCTTGTAACTACTGCAACTTTCATTTCAGTACACAAGTTCATTATGCAGCTGATATGGTTAAAGCCATCTCATTGGAGATAGAACTACGTAAACATGAGTTACCAAACAAACCACTTAATAGCATTTATATAGGTGGTGGCACCCCAAGTATTTTGAATGAATCATTACTAAACGATTTGTTTGAAAGCATTAATAACAACTTTGAAATAGAAAAAAACGCAGAAATAACTATTGAGGCAAACCCAGACGATATTACAACTGAAAAATTACATGCCATAAAAAAAACGCCTGTAAACAGGTTTAGTATGGGCGTTCAAAGTTTTTTTGATGACGATTTAATTTGGATGAATAGAGCGCACAAGGCACATGAAGCAGAGGACAGTATTAAGCTAGTTCAAGATTTTGGCTTTAATAAAATCAGTATCGATTTGATTTATGGAGGCCCTACCCTATTGAATCAAAACTGGATAAAAAACCTAGCGAAAGTAAACAAACTTGGGTTAAACCATGTATCAGCTTATTGTTTAACTGTTGAGCCTAAAACTGCTTTGCAAAGTCAAATATTCAAAGGAAAATTACCCGCACTTGATGAAGAAAAAGCCGCAAAGCAATTTGAAATACTCGTTAATCAGCTTGGTGAATACGGATTTGAACAATACGAGATAAGTAATTTTGCTCGCAACCAAGAATACGCGGTTCATAATACAAGCTACTGGCAAAATGAACCATACTTGGGTGTTGGGCCTTCAGCACATAGTTTTAATGGAAAACAAAGAAGTTGGAACATAGCTAATAACCAACTTTACATGAAACAAATAGTTTCGGGTAAATTATCATTAGAAATTGAAAACCTAACCTTAGAGAATAGCATTAACGAGTACATCATGACAGGCCTAAGAACCATTTGGGGGTGCAATTGGCAGATAATAAATACAAGATTCGGTATTCAGTTAGCTAAAATTTTGAAACAAAAAATCGAGCCTTACATCATTAAACAAAAAATAATAGATAATGGGAAAAGTTTTAAACTTACTCCGCAGGCTTTTATTTTAGCAGATGGTATAGCAAGTGATTTGTTTTTTGACTAACAATTACCTTAAAGAGTAATAGTTTTTAGTACACTCACTAATAAAATTCAAAATTTCCTCTCTACCACGCTTTTTGAGCGATGACGTTTCAAACATCAAGGGCAATTCTTCCCAACTTTTTAACAACTCTGTTTTAAATTTATTGATGTTTTTTACTGTATCTGACTGTTTATTCTTGTCTGTTTTGGTAAAAATAACAGCTAATGGTATACCCCAATCAGCAACACTATTAATAAAATCTAAGTCTTTATTTTGAGGATCAATACGGCTATCAACTAAGATAAAAACCAATTGCAATTGCTCTCTATTTTTGATATAATCTTCCATAGAATCCTCCCATTTAGAACGCAAGGTTTTACTTCTACGGGCATAACCATAACCAGGTAAATCAACTAAATACCATTTATCTTCTATCAAATAATGATTTATTGTAATGGTTTTTCCGGGATTAGAGGAAGTGCGGGCCATTTCATTCCTATTCACAATCATATTAATAAGAGAAGATTTACCAACATTACTTCTTCCTGTGAATACAAATTCAGGGAATGGCCCCTCGGGGCAGCCTGCTAAATCTGCCGAACTTTTTACGAACTTTACTTGTTTAATTTCCATGTAATAATCTTACAAAGCTAACAACCTAAATGGAATACCTTATTTTTGCAAATAATTTTTTACGATTTTGATAGAAGTTAAACCATACAAAGACACACAAAGCAGTAAACGTGAGCAAGTTGAGCAGATGTTTGATAGTATCGCTCCTAAATACGATTTTCTAAATCGTTTCTTGTCGATGGGAATAGACCAAATATGGCGCAAAAAAGCGATTAACTCATTGAAAGAGGTTAACCCTAAGCAAATCCTAGATGTTGCAACTGGTACTGCAGATCTAGCTATTGCTGCCTTAAAGCTTAATCCAGATCACATTATTGGAATTGATATTAGCAACCAAATGTTGGAAGTTGGGCGTAATAAAATTAGCAATAAAGCGCTAAATAGTAAAATCACACTTAAACAAGCAGACTCAGCAAATTTGCCTTTTGAAGACAATAAATTTGATGCCATTACCGTTGCATTTGGCGTACGTAACTTCGAATTTTTACAACAAGGCATCAACCAAATGTATCGTGTAACTCGTAATGGAGGTAAATTGGCTGTATTAGAATTCAGCAAACCAAAATCGTTTCCGTTTAAACAGTTATATAACTTTTACTTTAAATATATTTTACCAGGTTGGGGTGGTTTAATTAGTAAAAGTAAAACAGCCTACACCTACTTACCAGAATCTGTAGAACATTTTCCTGAGGGAGAAAATTTTGCCGCATACTTAAAAAATGCTGGATACAAGAAGATAGAAATAAAACCTTTAACATTTGGAATTTGTACGCTATACACAGCCATAAAATAATAACAACACTAACAATATTGTTATGTAGTTTCAATTTGTTTGCCCAAGCCAATATGGAGCAATACGATAATAAACGAATACACTTTGGTTTTACTATAGGAACCAATACTGGTCGTGTGCGAATTGACAGACGCGCAGATCGTGCACCGTTTGATACAGTTAAAAGTATTAATTCGGTTACTTTCCCAGGTATAGGTTTAGGAGCAATTACTAACTTACATTTGGGAGAAAACTGGGATTTACGTTTATTGTTTCCTGTCATTTCTTTTGTACAACGAAACATCAATTACGAGTTTGAAAACAGCAAAAAAACGACCGAAATAGAATCCGCTTATTGTGATGCCGACTTGCTTATTAAATTTAAATCAGACCGAAGAAAAAATGTTCGTGTATATGTAATTGGAGGCATGAGGGCTAGCTATGATTTAGCATCAACAGTAAAACAAGACAGAAGTATAAGTAAACCCGTTGTGTCACTTGTTCCAATTACTTTTGGTTACGAAGTTGGTTTTGGTTTGGATATGTATTTCGAATATTTTAAATTCTCTCCAGAAATAAAGTTTTACAACACCATTGGCAATAGTCTTTACCATGATGGTTATATATATACCGAATCTATCGACCGATTGGTTCCTCAATTAATTCAATTTTCTTTACACTTTGAAGGATAAGCTATTTACCTAGCACGCTAAATAATGAATTTTAATTTATTAAAAACAGATACCCACACCCATGCTCGTGCAGGTGTGT
>CANHBJ010000003.1 GCA_947459075.1 Bacteroidota bacterium | reverse complement strand
TCTTAGCATCACTGTTGGCAATTGTGCGCATCATCATGTGACTTGCCGGAACAACAATACTATTTCCAGTGTTGTCGTTTGTAAAACCACTTGGGTAGAACATTGCCATATATTCATCGCTACTTACTGCACCATCATCACCGTTATCAAATGCTAGTGCATTGTTATTGCCCCAGTTTGATAATTCAGTGCCAGTAGGTGCTAAACGGAACGGTGTATCACCTAATACAAAAGCAGTTTGTCCACGATCTGCATTAAATGCAATCATGTTCTGAATAGCTTCAGGGTATCCAGGTGTAGCAATTAAGTTGAATACTAGTGTATCAGTATCGCGAATTGCTTGATTTGTGTCAATAACTGCCTTAAATGCCGATACAACAAATCTACGTTGTGCGTGACGACCAAAGCTACCTGCACCAGTTTCTTGGTTAGGGCTTACTGTGATCCAACGATCTGCAACATATTCATCGCCGATAGTAACCATTACTTCGTCGTTATAACGAGCATTTTTACCGTCATTAGCATAGATGTTAATATGATCAACTACATACTTCTTGACGTTAAATCCGCTACGGCGTAGGTTCCATAGGCGCATACCTTGTGGATATAATGCTGGATCAGGAGCATCTGGGTCTAAATAATTACTTGCTAACAATGCTTTGATTGTGCTAGGCCCAGTTGAACAAGGAATAAATACGAACAAAATACAGCCAAACTTAATCGATAATAAAGAGCAAACAAACAAACAAGAAATTAGCACCTACCATCAACCCAATAAAACTGAAGAACCTTCTGATACTTCTATAATAGCACGAAACATTATTCCAGCGATACATGATAGTGTAACAAGCCAAATAAAACCATCGATTAAAGATGGTGCTAATCTTCCTTCAAGACTATCTTTAAGTGTAATGATTGGTGCTCATTTCAGTCAAATGCAATTGAATACAAATAAATCTGACCTAACAGAACACGTAGCACTTCGTAATCAAATAGAATCTGCTAAAATAGATTGGAGTGGTGCATTTTTATTAGATTATAAATGGAACAAGCTATTGATATCTAGTGGTGTGCAATTTACTCATTTTAGTATGGGTATGACATATGGAACAACACAGGCAACACAACCTCCGAAATATGATGCAAATAGCCAATTAGCAACAAACGATTCGGTTACAGCCAATGGAATAAACAATACACGTATTAAATACAGTTGGAACGAAATTCCTTTATTAATTACTTATAGGTTTACACCGCACAAACGATTTGGAATTGAAACTAAAATTGGATTGAGTTATGCATTTATAAGTACAATTGATGCTGCTTTAGTAGGCCAAAATAATGTAGGCGTATTGGTAGTAAAGAATAAAGAATCGTTCCCCTTTATAAAAAACAGCATTTTTGCTCATCTACACTTAGGATTAGCGTACCAAATTAATCAAGCCATTACGCTTACTGCTGCACCTTATTTACGATACAGTTTAAACAGCATGACCAGTAATAATTATTCAGTTAAGCAACATCCTTATATGTTGGGAATGAGTATTGGATTGCGTAAACATTTCTAACATATTTAAAAACTAGCTTGAAGCAATCAAACTTCTGCACTATTAATAAAATTTACTTTTGTAATTTTATTATAAAGTACAACCCTAGTTACAAACCTGAGGGTTTTAATACGTATTTTGATTTTGAACATCCATTTAACAAGCATTTGTAACGATTACATTGTTAAAACCAAAATGGCATAAAAAAAGTCTCATACGAGACCTTTTCTAAATATATTTCAATTAGTGTTTATTAATTGGCAGGTGCTGGTGTAACTTCACCGTTTGCTGGAGCTGTTTGGGCTGGAGCTGGAGCAGCAAGTGGAGCTGGAGCAGTTGTGTTCTCAATTTGATCTTTTATGCGACTTTCAGGAGCATCCGTTTCAACACTAACTGAAGGACGAACGAAGTTACTTGCTAATGAAAACACAATAAGTACTACTGCTAAAATCCATGTGGCTTTTTCGATAACATCACTGCTACGCTTAGCTCCCATAATTTGATTTGGCGATGCAAAATTAGCTGCAATTCCCCCACCTTTTGGATTTTGAATTAATACTACAAGTGTTAGCAAAATGCACACTAAAATGATGATGATTGAAAATACTGTATACATGGTGATTAGTCTTTTAGTTCTGTTTTAATTTTTTGTATAAGGCTTGCAAAATAAGTCATTTTGCTCGGATATAACAAACATAATTTTTCGTAAGCCTTGATTGCCTTTTTGTAATTACCCTGTTTATAAAACAAATTCGCAAGTGTCTCTGTAACAAGCTCCTCGTCCTCTTCTACGCTTTGCCTTGCCATGTTTACTGGATTAAAAAACTCCGCTTTGGGGCGACTAATACTTGGATTTTCTTTAACAAATTTGTCTAAAATACTCTGAAAATCGTTCACATTACTCTTAGCAACAGCCTCTTCTATTTCAGCTTTTGTTACCTCTGGCAAAACATTTGTTCTTAATTCCGTATCTTTAATGTCTGCCTTTTCATCATAGATTGGTTTATCAGTTTGTAATGGTTGAATTGATTCAGCAATCTTTTCTGGATTACTTTTACGATTTAGCCACTCCACAAAACTTAACTTTTCTTCTTCACTATCCTTAGTAAATTTCTCTGGTTCTTGTGCTATAATATCTGGTAATGCTACAGTCACCGCTTCAATATCTGTATCAATAACTTTTTCAATTGGTGTGGTTGGTGGTAAAACAATCTTTTTTTGAGGAGGAGCTATGTTACTTCCTTCCAATAATATTGTGATTGCTAAGTCTACATCCAACTCTTCTTTGCTTTGAACTACTTCAATTTCTTCGTTTGATATTAAAGTTTCGGGTACACCGTGTATTGTAAAGTTAACTTCTTCTTCAACCTGTTCAATGGCTTGACCTAGATCGGAATCTATTTCGTTTTGTTCAATAACATTTGGTTGTTCTAATGAAATTGATAACTGAGGAATTTGCCAATGAGGGGTTAGGTTATGCAGGTAATGGTATAACACATCCCTATCCGGAACGATCAAAGCAGTTTGTTTTAAAAACTTTTCGTACTCATAGTGCTTTTCGTTGTGTAAGGCTTTTGCCAACAAAACCCTGGCTTGGGAAAAATAAGGGAAATCAGCCACAACTTGTTTAAGTGCTGCAACATGTTTTGCGGATGGCAAATCATGATTTTGAATAAGTTGTATGAATTCCGTTTTGTTCATGTGGTGATTATGCGAATAAACGGTTTTTTTTTGAATTGATGAAAAGTAGAAAGTGACGATAAGCCTCCAATCAAACGTTTACCAATTAATAAATGCCTTATTAAAAACGTCTTGCACCAATATGTCAGTGACTTTATTTACCAAATCAATCTCTACGGCCGAAAAGTTTTCTGAAGCTGGATAATCTACAAAGTTACTAAACTGCTGTGTGAAATTTTTAGTATCGTCTTTGGTATTTTGATATGTAATTTCTATGGTTACCGTTAATCTATTAACTGCATTTTGTTGATTACCTTGAACCGCCACAGGAGATGTAGCATAATTTAATATTTTACCACTAAATCTAACGTCTCCGTCTTGTTGAGTAAGCTTTAATGTGGTTTCGTTAATGAACCTTAATTTAAGTTTTTCTGTTAAAACCTGACTAAGTGATGGCATAACAATACTTGCCACATTGTTAATGTATTCTACTGAAAAAGTTTTGGCATTAGGAGGAACAGAAGCTCCTGTATGGGAATAAAAACCACAGCCGGTTAGTATAAACAAACCGGCTGTGATGTATATTAAAATAAAGCGTTTGATTAACATTTATTTTGATTGTGATTGAGAAGCAATTTTATTTTTAATCCAATCAGATGTAACTGATTTTGGACGTTCGAGTGCCATTCCTAATGCCCTGTCCCATATTAAAGAAGACAACACACCCAATGCACGAGATACACCAAATAATACGGTAAAGAAATCATATTCTTTTAACCCGTAATGTAACAATAATGCACCACTGTGGGCATCAACATTTGGCCAAGGATTTTTAATTTTTTTGAAATTACCCAAGATATTAGGAGCTACATCATATACATCCCAAACAATATTTACTAACTCATCATTTGGCATGTGCGTTTTTGCGAATTCCATTTGAGCGGTAAAGCGAGGATCAGTTTTACGAAGAACTGCATGACCATATCCTGGTACAACTTTACCTTCGTTAATGGTCTTGTTAATATAATCTTCAATTTGTTGTTTACTAGGTTTACCACCACCCAATGCTTCTTGTAACTCCAATACCCAACGTATTACTTCTTGGTTGGCTAAACCGTGTAACGGACCTGCTAAACCATTCATGGCTGCAGAAAACGCCAAGTAAGGATCACTTAATGCCGAACCAACAAGATGCGTGGTGTGAGCAGATACGTTTCCTCCTTCGTGATCCGCATGGATAACCATATATAAACGCATTAATTCCTTAAAACCATCATTATCTCCATAACCCAACATGTGAGCGAAGTTTGCAGCCCAATCTAATTTTGGATTAGGTTCGATATGAACATTGTTTTTATAAGTTCTGCGATAAATATATGCTGCTACGCGAGGTAACCTAGCAATTAAATTCATCGAATCTTCAAATGTATGAACCCAGTAATCTTTTTTGTTTACACCGTTACGATAGGCCGCAGCAAATTCACTCTCTGTTTGCATAGCCATAATTGCTATAGAAAACTGAGTCATTGGATGGGTTGAAATTGGTAAAGCATCAATTACTTCAAAAACGTGTTTGGGAACAATGGCACGTTTTGTCCAATTACTTCCTACTTCATACATTTCATCATAGGTAGGTATTTTACCAATTAACATTAAATAAAATAAACCTTCTGGAAGTGGCTCTGTAGTTCCTTCTAAACGTGGAAGCTTTTCTCTTAATTCAGGGATACTATATCCTCTAAAACGAATTCCTTCTTCAGCATCTAACAATGACGTCTCAGTGATAAGGCCTATCATTCCCTTCATGCCAGATGATACCGAATCTAAAGTATATGTTCCCATTGGGGCATCTGCATTTGCCTTTAAAAATTCTTTAATTTCTGTAGCTTTAGGTAAACCTATTTCTTCAAACCTTTCTTTAATTTTATCCATTTTGTTATATTAAAAACCTATAAAGCGAAGTGACTATTTATTGCATTTAACCGCGTAAAATTAGTATTTGTTTTTTAATTTAAGGAAATTCTATACGAAATTTATTGTCATAATTTTTTAACTCTTGGTTTGTTGAGGTTTTGGATTTGTGAAAATAATGAAAATATATACGATAATAGCTGCAATGCCCGAAAAAAATAATGTTACCGCAGAAACAGTAAAGTCAAACTGATAAAACTCCCCTAGCATCCAAGTAGTATTGGCACCTATCCAAAACAAAACCGCTAAATTAGGCCAAAACCGTTTTGGGGAATTACGTGTAATAATAACTAAATAAATTGCCACGCTTATGGTTGGTAAAGCTACAATAGTACTAAAAAATTTAAATTGCAGCATCCAACAAGCATCCTTAATGAGCCACAAGGGTATGTGCATATTTTCTAATAAGCGCTGATGCTTAAACATATTTGCAATGTATAAAAAATGAAAGTAATAAGTCTTAAAAAATTAGTGTATAAACCTACTAATATATATTGCCACATGAATGAAATAGCAATTTACTTCAAATTTACGATTCCTCGTATTTTATGTATTTTGGGATTTTTAAATGTAATATCAGACTCAAAACCATCGCCCATAATAATTTCAGATTTGGTTGTGATACGAACAAATTTATCGGAATAAACGCGCTGTGTGGCTTCTTCCCAAATCAACTCTTCGGTGCGCAATGTATCTCCTGCAATATTCAAAACTACTACATCATTTCTAGCTATCATACGTTTTTCACGATCATAACGAATGGCGTATTTGGCTTTTAAAAAACTTTCGACTGTGCCGTTTTTATTCAAGAAATCAACGCTAATTCCATATCGCATTTCTGTGTAGTTTTTATCCTCAGTGGCATATCGTTCCAATAAAGGTGCTTTAACTCTTGCTTTCGTTAATCCGCTGTCGGTATAGTTAATAAGCACATCTTTTCCAGTTTCAATTGGCAAAATACGCTCTGGTGAAACGCGCTTAACCTTGTCTGTATTGCTTTCACTGCAACCAACCAAAATAAGATTTAATAGTAATAAATACGGAGAGATAAGACGCATTAATTAATCATATCTGTAACGTTGAAACCATTTATCAGAAATAGAAACCCCAATAACAAACCTTATGTATTCCTCCTTGACTAATTTTTGTTCAGTGGTTCCGCGCATCAAATACTCGGCAGCAAGATTAACTTTAGAACGTGACTTACCTAAAGGCAAACCTGCTCCAACAGAAAAGGCGATAGTTGAAACATTAGTTCCGTTTGCACTTAGCATCCCATTATCATATCGCATACCTGCACGGTACTCAATTCTTTTTAAATAGTTCTTTATTGCAAAAGCATCAGGAGTGAAGTATCCGCCTATATTTATACTGGTCATGTTTTTAAGTGAATCGCGTACACCCATACCTAAATAACTAGCCCAATTATTATACCCTAAATCAATACCAACACCCCATTTATTTACTTGCTGAAAAAACACACCACCCTTTAAATACATTGGTAAAACAACTACACCAGTTACCGACTCTGAATTTGCTACTGTATCTTTACCTATGTTTGTTGGAGCAGTTACGCCTACTCCCAATGTTCTTATATTGTAATTATCATTGGAGTTTAGGCTAGTTTGAGGACCAAATGTTGCACCAAGGCCAAAACTATATTTACGCTCTTTGTAAATAAAAGTATCCTGATACTGCAGTCCTAATTCAAACATAAAATCGCCAATATATCTGTCTCTATTTTCAATCAAATTATACATTAAAGAATCGCGAGGAATACTTAACAGCGTGGTATTACGTATTTGTCCGTATGCATAAGATGCATTAAATCCAAAAGCAAGTCCTTTATAAATTCGTATTCCTGAACCAATATAAAACTTTGACAACCCTCCTTGGCCTTCAATGCTTTCTGTACCATTAAATGTTGACGTTTGTATTTGACGGGTTACATTATAGCCAACACCAGAATAAGGCTTCAACCCAAAACTTAACCCCCAATTTAATTTTTGCGAAAGTGGCATGCCTAATGCCATGTATGCCATTGATGCCGTGTTAAAACTTCCATTGGCAGTTTTGGTGCTGATATTTGCCATTGAACCTGTGGCAGCGGCATCCCAAGTACTGAATTGAAAAGTACTGTAAGAAGCAGGGTTTTGATTGTTAATGCCATTTGATAAACTAACCCCTTGATTAATTTGTCCCATACCATGCATCCATGCGCTGCCGCCAAATTGCATATCACCAACACCAAGTGCCGAGTATGGCGATTTGGATAAATTTTGTGCCGAAAGATGATACCCTAACAGTATCATCGTTATACTGAATAGGCTTTTAGCCTTTGTTAACATGGAATAATAAGATTTGATTTAACCCCACTAAAACTAAAGAGGGAACTGCAAATATGTTGTTTTTTATGTGTTTAGCCAACATTGCAGTATTACCACCACATAATAATACCTGCAAAGTGCCATATCGTTGGGTATAACGTTCTATTTTCCCATTTATTTCATCAGCCACTCCAAAACAAACTCCACTTAATAGTGCATCATTTGTTGATTGTCCTTCAAAATTATCAGGCCAAATTAATTCGGGATACGGCAACTTAATAGTAAATTCATGCATGGCCCTTAAACGCATTTGCAAGCCTGGCGAAATGGATCCACCAGAATATAGATGATCTTTTGACAAGAAATCGTAGGTAATACAAGTACCTGCATCAATTACCAAACAATTTTTATGGGGAAATAAAAATTGTGCGGCTGCAATACCTGAAATGCGATCCATGCCTAAAGTTTGAGGTGTTTTATATTGAACCACAAACGGAAATTCAGTTTTGTATGTTACCCTAAGTAATGGAATTTGATGATTTAATATGACCTGTGCCAGCAAATCTGCACCATCGCCAACAGCACACATCACGGCATGCTTGGGTTGTTGAGTTTGTATGAACAGGTGTAAGTCATCGGGATGATAAATGTATTCTTCCACCATCAACTCATTTTGATTAAAAACTGCGGCTTTGGTTCTTGTATTACCAATATCTATTGCAAGTGTTATCATAACATACTTATTTCTTTAACACGATAGTTTTTTATTGAATCACCTTTTTTAACCATAAGTTGGCCGTGCACATCAACCCCCATTATCACACCAACAAACTCTTCCGTTTCGGTTATAAATTTACATTCTTCGTTCAACCCCAACAAGTGTTTATGATATTCTTTATTAATCATATCCCACTGATTAAGCTTAAGCATACCATATCTCTGGTTGATGTGTTTGAGAAGTAGCTGTAAAACATCATCAACCACCATTACTTGTTTAGTCTCGATGCACAAAGATGTAGCAAATTTGACGTTAAAGTCTATTTGGTTAACATTTATGCCAACCCCCACTATACTGTGCTTAATGTGATTCCCTTGTATGGCATTTTCTAAAAGCAATCCAGCCACCTTTTTTTTATTTATGTAAATATCATTGGGCCACTTAACACTTGCACCTGGAATAAACATTGTAATTGTATCTAACATAGCCAAACAAACAGCCATGCTTAAATAAGTTTGTTGAATAGGGGTTAAAAAAACAGGGGTTAAAATTATTGAACATAACACATTTTTACCATAATTGCTCTCCCAAACAGAATTTAATTGACCTCGTCCTTGGGTTTGCTCGCTTGCAAAAATAACCGAACCTTCCACTGCTTTGGAAGCATTTAAACTTTCGCGAGCAAGCGAATTGGTAGATGTTACAACATCTAAATATACGATTTTAAATTGTAGTGATTGGGTTAATGAGTTTATATCCATTAAAAGATTACTTTTGCATCAAAGTTATTAAGAGTAATGGCAAAAACACCAGCAAAAAAAACTGCAGCGAAAAAAACCGCTGGTAAAACCGCTGCAAAAGGAGCTAAAAAAGCAACACCTAAAAAATTAAGTAAAGCAGCAAAAGAAGCGCAGGAGCTTGATAAAGAAATTAAAAAACTAAGCAAAGAGAAAAAACCTGCTGTTAAAAAAGGAATTACTACTAAACCAAAAGGGATACGGCCGGAGCGAAGCAGCAAAGCCACAACAGCAGACCAAGCATTGGTTTTAGCTATGTGTGTAGCACAAGGTATGTATGAGAAAAAAGCAGAGCACATTCGTATCCTAGATATGCGTGAAGTGCGTGGAGCCAGTTCTGATTTTTTTGTTGTTAGCCATGCTGAAAGTGACAAACAAGTAGAGGCAATTGCTAATAGCGCAGAAGAAGAAACGGTTAAGGTACTTAACGAAAAACCATGGCATCGCGAAGGATTTGAAAATTTAGAATGGGTATTATTGGATTATATTGATGTAGTAGCCCATGTATTTCAGCGCGATAAAAGAGATTTTTATGCCATTGAAGAACTTTGGGGTGATGCCAAAGAAGTGAAGTTTAAAGGAAAATAACATAAATCTTACAGCAATCAAAAGCCGCATTTAACAAATCAAATGCGGCTTTTCTTTTAATTTTTTGAATGATAAAGCCCTATAAAATTTATTGATAAATTTGAGTTAGGTCCTGCAATAGCATTACCCCAAGGACACTTACAAATCTATTAACAACTATTGATTTACCTCAGTAATTACTATATTAATATATCATGAGGATATAAGAAATAGTTAGATTAAAACTTTAGCTTTTAAGGTTTTAAATAAAACTATACATTTGCAATCGTGAAAATAGCAGTAATAGGAGGAGGAGCAGCAGGCTTTTTTGCAGCCATACATGCGGCTACAGCAAATAAAACAAACGAAGTTACTATTTACGAGAAAACCGGAAAGTTGCTTACAAAAGTGCTTGTTTCGGGCGGGGGAAGATGTAATGTAACGCATGCCTGTTTCGAAAATAACAGACTCACAACTAATTATCCTAGAGGCGAAAGGCCACTTAAAAGTGCGTTTACTAAATTTAGCACCAAAGATACTGTAGCATGGTTTAACCAACGCGGTGTTAAATTAAAAACAGAATCTGATGGACGTATGTTTCCGACAACGGATAATAGCGAAACAATTGCCAACTGCTTGCTAAATGAAGTAGAAAAGTTAAAAATTAACATTGTCTTAAATACAGAAATAAAGTCTATTCAAACCAAAATGGATGGTGGCTTTTTATTAAATACCAACAATGCTATTGTAAATGCCGATAAAATTATAGTTACAACGGGTGGGCAAGCCAAAATGGAAGGGTTTAATTGGTTAAAAACATTAGGTCATAATATAGAAAACCCCGTACCTTCCCTATTCACTTTTAATGTACCCAACAATTCAATTACAGAATTAATGGGCACCAGTATAGACCAAGCTAAAATAAAAATTATTGAAACTAAACATGAGTTTAGTGGACCCATTTTAATTACTCATTGGGGTTTTAGTGGCCCGGCAATATTAAAACTATCATCATATGCTGCACGCGATTTAGCCGAACTTCAATACGACTTCACGGTTAGCATAAGTTGGTTAAATGATAAAAAGGAAGATGCTGTTAGAAATGAGTTAATGAATCTAAAGGCAGCAAACCCAACAAAACATTTGCGAAACTTATTTCCCTATCACCAACTTACTAAACGTTTGCAAGATTACATGTTTGCTAAAACTGGAATTAATGCAGATAAAAACTGGGCAGATATATCAAAAGCAGATGTGAATAATTTGGTTGAAGTTCTTCTATACGACAAGTATGAAGTTAAAGGAAAAACAACCTTTAAAGATGAGTTTGTTACTTGCGGTGGTATTTCATTAGATGATGTACTACTCAAAAACATGGAAAGTAAAAAAGTAAAAGGATTACATTTTGCAGGCGAAGTATTAGATATAGATGGAATTACAGGTGGTTTTAATTTTCAAGCAGCATGGACCACGGGATTTATTGCAGGAACCTGTGCTGGTAAATAATAAATCTAAAGTTGGTGTAGCCCAAATTAGATTTAAAACAACTCACTCCAACATAAAATACTATTAGAAAAAATACTTAAACAATTGGCCAAGCATATTTGCAGTCAAATACTACATTTCATACTTCGGGCAAATTGATGTAATTTGCATCCGATTTTATGATTAAAGAACCCAAACGTTATTTAGTTACAGCCGCATTGCCATATGCAAACGGACCTGTTCATATTGGCCACTTAGCGGGCTGTTATTTACCTGCAGATATTTTTGTTCGTTATCTTAAAGCACAAGGTAAAGATGTGGTATTTATTTGCGGCAGTGACGAGCATGGAGTACCTATTACCATTAAAGCCAAAAAAGAAGGTATAACACCACAAGAGGTAGTTGATAAATATGATGGCATCATGAAAAATGCTTTCAAAGATTTTGGTATTGATTTTAGTTACTACGGTCGTACTTCATCAAAAACTCACCACGAAACAGCACAGGCATTTTTTAAAACCCTATACGATAAAGGCATTTTTAAAGAAGAAACCACACAACAATATTATGATGAAGATGCTAATCAATTTTTAGCCGACAGATACATTACCGGAACATGTCCGCGCTGCGGAAATCCAAGTGCGTATGGCGACCAATGCGAGAAGTGCGGAACATCATTGAACCCGACTGATTTAATCAATCCAAAATCAGCATTAAGTGGTGCAACACCTATTTTAAAAGAAACAAAAAATTGGTTTTTACCCATGGGTGATATCCAACAAAGCGAACAGTTTCAAAATTACATTAAACGTTTTGATGGTTGGAAAAGCAACATTAAAGGTCAATGCCAAAGTTGGCTAAATGAAGGTTTACAACCACGCGCCATGACCCGCGATTTAGATTGGGGTGTGCCTGTTCCTATTGATGGTGCCGATGGTAAAGTATTGTATGTTTGGTTTGATGCACCAATAGGTTACATCAGTGCTACTAAAGAATACTTAGCTAAAAACGAAATTGAAAATTCGAAATTCGAAGATTGGTGGCAGAACGAAGACACTGCATTAATTCATTTTATTGGAAAAGATAATATTGTATTTCACGCCATTATTTTCCCGATGATGTTGATGACACATGGTAATTATATTTTACCAACCAATGTTCCGGCAAACGAGTTTTTAAATTTAGAAGGCGATAAAATTTCTACTTCACGCAATTGGGCTGTTTGGTTGCATGAGTATTTAGTTGATTTCCCGAACAGACAAGATGAATTGCGTTATGTATTAACCAGTATTGCTCCAGAGACAAAAGACAGTGAGTTTACTTGGAAAGATTATCAAACACGTGTAAACAGCGAGTTGGTAAGCATTTTCGGAAACTTTGTAAACCGTGTATTGGTATTAAGTGATAAATATTACCAAGGTATAATACCAAGCGTTAATCAACCATTAACAGATGAAAAATTAATAGCAGCACGCACACTTTGTTTTGATGTTATTGCACAAAGCTTACACCAAATGCGCGAAAATTTAGATGCTGTAAAACTACGTGATGCACAAGCAGAATTTATAAATACAGCACGTGCAGGCAATAAATACTTAGCAGATACCGAGCCTTGGAAATTAATAAAAACAGATGAAGAAAGTGTAAAGGCTATTATGTTTGATGCTTTACAAATTTGTGCGAAGTTGGCTATTGCTGCAGAACCATTTTTGCCACATACAACTACTACACTAAAGGCCATGTTAAACGCACCACAATTACATTGGAGCAATTTGTTTAACGAGTTCTTATTAGAAAGCGGACATCAATTGGGCAAACCTGAAATTTTATATAAGCAGGTTGAAGATGCAGAAATTCAAATTCAATTAGACCGTTTGCAACGTATTAAAACAGAAAATGAAAACTCGCAAAAACAAGCGGCATTAACATCAGAAAACAGCGAAACCAACCAACTACAGCCGGTAAAGGCCGATATTGTTTATGATGATTTTGATAAAATTGATTTACGTGTAGGTAAAGTTTTAACAGCCGAACGTGTGCCTAAAGCCGATAAATTATTAAAACTTACCGTTGATTTAGGGTTTGAGCAACGCACCATTTTAAGTGGTATTGCAGAGTATTATCAACCTGAAGAATTAGTAGGCAAATTGGTAACGGTTGTAGCTAATTTAGCTCCACGTAAAATACGTGGAATTGAAAGCCAAGGTATGTTATTGATGGCCGGAAACGATTTTGGTAAACTATACAGCGTAGGCCCAGAAAAAGATATTGAACCGGGAAGCGCAGTTAAATAATATTTCAATCCAAATAAAAAATGAAACCTCATTGATGTAAAAGTCGATGAGGTTTTATATTTTGGTGCAACCAAAAACCATTTACCATGAGCGAGGAAACAACACGATTTACTACCATTAAGCAATGGGCCGAAGATGACAGGCCGCGTGAGAAAGTGATGACCAAAGGATTCAATGCCTTATCAGACGCTGAGTTACTGGCCATACTCATTTCAACCGGAACACGAGATGAAAGTGCTGTTGATTTAGCCAAACGTATTTTAGCACTTACCAATAACAACTTGGTTGAGTTGGGTAAACTTAAATTTAAAGACCTGCAAAAAGTAAAAGGTATTGGTGTGGCAAAAGCCATAACCATTGCTACCGCTATGGAGTTAGGCCGAAGAAGAAACCTTGCCGAAGCCAAATCAGACCACATTTTTATCAAATCGAGTGCACAGGCATTCGCCTATTTTCACCCCATTTTAGCTGATACTCCCATTGAAGAGTTTTGGGTAGCCTACCTCAATAGAAGTAACCGATTAATAGAAGTAAAACGCATCAGTGAAGGTGGTATTTCGGGAACGGTAGCGGATCCTAAAGTTATTTTTAAACACGCAGTTGATTTGCTTGCATCAAATATTTTGCTTTGCCATAATCATCCTTCGGGAAGTTTAAACCCAAGCGAAGAAGATAAACGATTAACTAAAAGACTAGTAGATTCAGGGAAATTAATTGATGTGCATGTAATGGATCACATCATTATTGCCGATAACAATTATTATAGCTTTGCCGATAATTCATCTATTTAATATTGACACGCGACAAAACCAATCTTAAACCTTGATTTTCTGAATATTATGAAAACTTTGTCATGCAATAACTCAAGAACGTTGATTTAATTTTGGACCATTGATTATCAGTATCACAATCATTACCTCAATTGCATATTATTTCTATCTTTGCTACCGTCAATTATGGATAGAAGAGTTAGAGTTCGTTTTGCGCCCAGCCCAACTGGTGCGTTACATATTGGTGGTGTTCGCACTGCCTTGTATAATTATTTGTTTGCCAAAAAACATGGTGGCGATTTTTTAATTCGTATTGAAGACACCGATCAAACGCGTTATGTACCGGGTGCTGAAGATTATATAATTGAAGCCCTAAAATGGGTTGGTATTATTGCCGATGAAGGGGTTGGTTTTGGTGATGGCCCACATGCACCATACCGCCAAAGCGAGCGTAAACCCATGTACCGCCAATACGTTATGCAACTTATTGATGCAGGTTATGCTTATTACGCATTTGATACTGCCGAAGAATTAGACGCCATGCGTGAGCGTTTAAAAGCAAGTAACGTAGATAGTAAGTACGATGCCATTACGCGTATGGCAATGAAAAACTCGCTTACATTACCTGAGGATGAAGTGAAGCGCAGATTAGATGCAGGCAACCCTTATGTAGTGCGTATTAAATTACCAAAAAAAGAAGATGTAAAGTTTCATGATGAGATTAGAGGTTGGGTAAACATCAACACGGCTCAAATGGATGATAAAGTTTTATTTAAAAGTGACGGTATGCCCACTTACCATTTGGCTAATGTGGTTGATGATTATTTGATGAACATCTCTCACGTTATTCGTGGTGAAGAGTGGTTGCCTTCTGCCCCACTTCACGTGTTGTTATACCGTTATTTAGGTTGGGAAGATGTGATGCCAAAATTTGCCCACTTACCATTGTTATTAAAACCAGAAGGTAATGGTAAATTAAGCAAACGTGATGGCGATAGATTAGGTTTCCCGGTGTTTCCTTTAGAGTGGAAAGATCCAGCAACAGGCGAATTAAGCAGCGGTTACCGCGAAAGTGGGTATTTACCTGAAGCTGTGATGAACTTATTGGCCTTTTTAGGATGGAATCCTGGTACAACTCAAGAAATTTTTAGTCGTGAAGAATTGGTTGAAGCATTTACACTAGACCGTGTAAGTAAATCGGGTGCTAAGTTTGATCAAAACAAAGCCAAGTGGTTTAACCAACAATATGTTCGTCACACACCAGATAAGGTTTTAGCCGAATCATTAAAAAAGGATGTATTGGCACACAACTTAAATTACAGTGACGAATACATAACAAAAGTTTGTGGGTTGATTAAAGAAAAAATCAGCTTCATTAAAGAATTGTGGGAAATTGGAAATTACTTTTTTGTTGCACCAACACATTATGATGAATCAGTTATAAGCAAACGTTGGAATGATAAAAGTCCATTGGTGTTGCAAGATTTAATTCAACTGGTTAGAGGTAACGAAGCTTTTGATGCAGCATCGTTTGAAGTGAATTACAACGAAGCATTATCTAAAAATGGTGTAAGCAATAAAGAATTTTTACAGTTGTTACGTGTTTGCTTAAGCGGTATAGCAGGCGGACCACCAATTTTTGAAATGGCACAATTGTTTGGCAAAGAGGTAACACTTGAGCGCTTACAAGATGCATTGAGCAACATCAAAAAATAATTCACTAAGCTTTGAAAAACGCGTTTGCTATTCTGTGTACTTTAACCTTATCGGCTTGCACCATGGGTAAGTTTGATAGGTACCCGGGGCAGGCACAACTTGAGTTTCCAAGCCACATGACAGGAGTATATTATTTGGTTTTGCCATCAAACATAACCGGCAAAAAAACTATTGGAATAGATACTGTTTTTTATATCATCAACAAAACAGATGTGGTGATAAAAGACAGCAGCAAAATCGAAATAAAACCTTTGGATAGCAATCAGGTGCTTTCGTTGGTTCAAAACAACTACTATGTATTATCAACTAAAGATACTGAAGACCCAGACTATTGGAACTGTATGGTGTATGTAGCCGATAAAAAAGGAATAAACATATACCCTGTTATTGACGAACAAAAGAATACCAATTTAAAAAAGTTATTTAAACGCAAATTTTTGCGCTTAAATAATAACAACGATTCGGTTTTTGTTTACGAGATGTACGATGTAAAATTTGTGCAATACGTAAACAAAGAATTAAAAGGTAACCATACCATAAGGCTTAAAAAATTAACATCTAATAATATTAATTAAATGAACAGACCCATACGCGTTTTAGTTGCCAAAGTTGGTCTTGATGGACACGACAGAGGAGCCAAAGTAATTGCCACAGCTTTGCGCGATGCTGGCATGGAAGTTATTTACACTGGTCTTCGCCAAACACCTGAAATGGTAGTACAAGCCGCATTGCAAGAAGATGTTGATGTGATAGGGGTAAGTATTTTATCTGGAGCGCACAACACCGTTTTTCCGCGCATTATGGAATTATTAAAAAAAGAAGGTTTAAATGATGTGTTGGTAACTGGTGGTGGCATCATACCCGATGAAGACATGATTGAATTATCGAAACTTGGAGTTGGTAAATTATTTGCACCGGGTGCCCATACCAATGAAATTTCTGATTACATAAAAACTTGGGTTACCCAAAACAGACAGTTTTAATATTTGTTACTTATAACTAATGACAACAATAGCAATGAGTGAGAACATAACAACTCGTATAGAAAACGGAATTTTATACATAACCATTAACCGCGAAACCAAACTAAACGCGTTAAATATTCAAACACTAAAAGATATTAAAGAAGCGGTTTTAGCTATTTACGAGAACAAAGAAGTACAAGGTGTGATACTTACAGGCGCAGGTGCAAAAGCGTTTGCTGCAGGTGCGGATATTGCAGAATTTGCCAACTTTAATGTAGAAGAAGGCACACGCATGAGTGCAGACGGGCATGGTGTTTTAAACGCTATTGAAAAATGCCCAAAGCCTGTGGTTGCAGCTGTTAATGGTTTTGCATTAGGAGGTGGTTGCGAATTAGCTATGGCTTGCCATTTAAGAGTAGCAGCCGAAAACTCCAAATTTGGTCAGCCGGAAGTTAACTTAGGTTTAGTACCGGGTTATGCAGGTACCCAACGTTTGGCTCAATTGATTGGACGTGGCCGTGCTATAGAATTATTGGTTACTGGAGATGTTATAAATGCAACAGAAGCATATAGAATTGGATTGGTAAACCATGTAGTTCCGCAAGACCAATTGATGGCTAAATGCGAAGAAATTTTAAATAAAGTGAAAACTAAAGCCCCCTTGGCTATTGCATCTGTTATTCGTTGTGTTAATGCACATTACGATAAAAAAATGGATGGCAATAATGTTGAGATAAACGAGTTTGGTAACTTCTTTGGTACCGAAGATTTTAAGGAAGGAACACAAGCATTTTTAGAAAAACGGACTGCAAATTTTAAAGGATAATCAACCCAAGTTGATCAACCGAAATATGAATAAAGGAACAACGATTATCCAAGACAACACTTTAGCTCAAAAAGAAAAGCTTATTGATCACCCGTTATATAAACGCATGCATCATCCCGATGATGTGAGGTTGTTTATGGAACAACATGTATTTGCCGTTTGGGACTTTATGAGTTTACTAAAAAGTTTGCAAATTCATTTAACCAATGTAAATATTCCTTGGTTTCCTGTTGGCAATGCATCAACCAGGTATTTGATAAATGAAATTGTTGTAGGTGAAGAAAGTGATGTGGATGAGCACGGCAATAGAACCAGTCATTTTGAGTTATACCTTAATAGTATGACACAGGCCAAGGCGGATACAAAAACGATTGAAAGTTTTGTAAATATGCTGCGAAATGGGAAGTTGATTGAAGATGCGTTAAACGAAATTAAAGTTCCATCTGTAAGGCAATTTGTAAAAACCACCTTTGATGTAATTGCTACGAATAAGCCACATGTAATGGCAGCAGTTTTTACCTTTGGTAGAGAAGATCTAATTCCGGCAATGTTTATTGGATTGGTTAACGACCTCAATCAAAAAAGCAATGGTCAATTCAGTACATTTAAATACTATTTAGAAAGACATATTGAAGTTGATGGGGATCATCACAGCCATCTTGCATTAGCCATGACTGAAGAGCTATGCGGAAATGACGAAATAAAAATTGCTGAAGCTGAATTTTGGGTGAAGAAAAGTTTACAAGCAAGACTTGAACTTTGGGATGGAATATTGAATTCTTTACCCGAACAATCTAAAGGATAAAAAAATTTTAAAATTACAAAAAGCCCCAGATGATTATATCAACTGGGGCTTTTAAATTTAAGTATTATGCCTTAAGTACTAAGGGAACTTAGGAAACTTTTTAAAATCTGGTTTGCGTTTTTCTAAGAAAGAGTTTTTGCCTTCTTTGGCTTCATCACTCATATAATACAACAACGTACTGTTACCAGCCAACTCTTGTATACCCGCTTGTCCGTCCAATTCAGCATTAAATGCACTTTTAAGCATTCGCAATGCAATAGGACTTTTCTCCATAATCTTACGGCACCAATCTAAAGTAGCATCCTCAAGCATTTCTAGCGGAACAACTTTATTTACCAAACCCATATCTAATGCTTCTTGTGCGTTGTATTGATCACACAAAAACCAAATTTCACGTGCCTTCTTTTGCCCAACTAAACGCGCCAAATAACCCGCACCAAAACCACCGTCAAAACTACCAACTTTAGGACCTGTTTGACCAAATTTAGCGTTTTCTGCAGCAATAGTTAAATCGCAAATCACGTGCAACACATGTCCGCCTCCAATTGCATATCCTGCAACCATGGCAATTACAGGTTTGGGTATCCTGCGAATTTGCATTTGTAAATCCAGCACATTTAAACGAGGAATGCCATCATTACCAACATAACCACCGTGCCCACGAACGCTTTGATCGCCACCACTACAAAATGCTTTTCCACCTTCACCTGTTAAGATTACACAGTACACATTCTCATCTTGGCGGGCTAATTCCATAGCTTCACTCATTTCCTTTACGGTTAATGGGGTAAAGGCGTTATGCTTTTCCGGACGGTTGATACTAATTTTAGCTACACCTTCAAAAAAAGAATATTTAATTTCTTGATATTCTTTAATGGTTTGCCAAGCATATTTACTTTCCATGTTATTATCTTTATTTTATAGTTTTATCTTTTTAAATGCTTCGAATATTTTAGCGTTTTTCTTCATATCAAACTTTAATTCTAATACTGCAGCACCATTTGTTGGTTCAAAAAACTGATTGAGTACTTTATTTAAGTTGCTGTAAGATTCGCAAAAGTAATAATCTAAACCATTATCAACAGCAACAGATTTTACATTGTGTTGGTGCGGTGTAGTAAACAAGTGTGTAAACTGTTTATGATGAGTTGGTCCGTCAATTAAAGTAAATATTCCACCACCACCATTATTAAAAACAACCACACGTAAATTTTGAGGAATATCATTCAACCAAAACGCATTTTTATCATATAAAAAGGCAATATCTCCAGTTAGTAAAATAGTTGGTCTTAAATTTACTTTTGCAGCACCTAAAGCAGTGCTTGTACAACCATCTATACCACTTGTTCCTCTATTACTATTTACAATCCAGCTTTTGTTTAACATATCAAGCCAACTAACATAACGCACCACGCTACTATTAGCCAATTGTAAATTAGAACAATCAGGAATATGATTTAATAAATAATGCGTTACGTGTAATTCACTCCAAATAGGTTTTTGTACAAATGCGGTAATTTTTTTTTCAATATCCAAAGACACTTTCTTCCATTTGTTAATAAAGATGGAATCAGGCTTGTGATTATTATTCCACTTAATCGAAGCTATCTGCTGTAATGTTTCAAAAACATCAACCCTTAAGAATTTGGTAACGTTGTTATATGTGTTAATTTGCTCAGGTTCTTGTTGAATACGAAAATGCCAAGTAGGTTTTTGTTGCTTTAGCCAGTTTTTTAAACTTTTTGATAATACAGGACCACCAAAGCTTATCAATAAATCAGGTGATAGTTCTTTTAGTATTTTATCATCAACCGAACCAAGTAATTTATCTACATGGTGCACATTGGCCATAGCATGTTTATTACTCACAACATCTGCAATAATTACCACATCTGCTTGATCCTTTAATGCCATTAATGGTGTAATCCATTTATCGTGCATAGCTCCTTGCCCTATTAAAATTATCTTTTTCGGTGCACTAATCCATGCTTGTTCTAGTTCAATAAAATCATTGTTAGAAATGCCGTCTAATGGCTTATAAACGTGACTAGTTAACCACTTGAGAATACTTTTTTCAAGCTTTTGAATGTGATTAGGCAGAATAGCTTTTGGATAAAGGGGTTCTTTTAAAGGTACATTAATATGTACTGGCCCTTTTGCAGGGAAAGTTGTCAACCCAATTGCTTCGGCAACTAAAACTGTTGTTTCACGATGATTTTCAGCCCCATGAGGGTAACAACTAAGTTGATAAAAGGCCCTAACGTGGTGCGCAAATAGGTTTTTCTGATTAATCATTTGCCCATCTTGTTGGTCAAGTAAATCATAAGGGCGATCAGCTGTAAGTAATAAAAGCGGTATTTTTTGATAAAAAGCCTCAGCTACAGCAGGGTAATAATTAGCTACAGCTGTTCCAGAGGTACAAATTAGCACAACTGGTATTTGTTTTTGTTGGGCCATACCCAAGGCCATATAGGCAGCACTCCTCTCATCAATAGCAACATGAATATTAAAATTATGGTGCTGGGCAAAAGCCAAAACCAATGGCGCAGAACGAGATCCAGGACTGATTACCACATGTTTAATGCCAAGTAAACCACAAGTTATGGCTATAGAGTGTACGTGTTGCTGCATAATTTTAAGGCTGCAAATATTAAACTAAAAGTGCATACGTTTAGTTTTGTAAACAGCACACCAAAAATATCGTTTACATTGGGGTTTGAAAAACAAAATGATTTTCTATTTTTGAAAAACCGATAACATCAACATAATTGAGTTAATTAGCAAAAGACAGAGAATGAAAAAAGTAATCCTATTATTTGTATTTAGTGTGATAAGTTTAGTGGGCTTTGGTCAAATACAGAACCCGGAAGAAACAAGTGATCCACAAACAAGCGAAACCCCTGATAGCACCAAACAGGAAGAGCAGCAATATGACGAAAATGGCAATCCGATAGAACCCGCTCAAGATGCTGGGGTTTTAGCAAAACCATTTGAACGTATTGTATTAAACATAGATTCAGTAACTAATCTAATTACCTACTTAGGTGTGGTTGAACAAGAAGAAACTGGATCAGATTCTTTATATGTTAGGGCTAAACGATGGGCTCAATTAAGATTTAGTAAAAACGAGAAAACGTTATTTGAAATTGATAAGAAAAATCAAAAGTTAGTGATTAACGGAGTAATTTCGGCTTACAACTACAGTAGTAAGTACACTAAACGACCAATTGGTAAGCATCAATTTAAAGTTACAGTATGGATAAAAGAAGGACGTTATAAATACCAAATAAGTAATTTGGTTCATGAAGGTATTAAACCTAATAACGGTAATGCTATTCGTAATTATTTTGAATTCTATTATACATCACCAAAATCTGTAAAAACCTATGATAAAGTATTGCGTGATGCAGACACCGATATTAAAAGACTAATGGAAGATTTCACCAAACACATGAAAGATCCTATTATTGTAGATGAAGAAGATTGGTAATAGAAAATTATAAAATATAAAAATGCCTCGAAGTAATTACTTCGAGGCATTTTTTTTACTGTATGTATTTTGTGGTGATGCCTCTAATAAATTCTTTTTCCAACTCACCAGGAATACTCCCAAAAAAATAACCATAACATAAATAAGTTTTTCAAGCGTAAGCAAATCCTTTCCCGATAAAATAGCAATTAAAGTAGCCAATACAGGTTGTAGGTAAATATAACTTCCAACCAAAGACGAACTAGCCTTACGAAGGGCATAAGCATTTAATACATAGGTTAAAAATGTAGAGCCAATTGTTACAAAAGCCACAAATAGCCATATTTTGGGAGTAAAATTATTGAAGTTAATTTCCATAAACTCTCCTGCACCAAAAGGCAAAACCACTAACCAACCGAATAAAAAACTCCACATAGTAACTGTTAGTGGGTGATACTTTTGCATAAGCGACTTAGCATATACAAGATAAAATGCATAAATAATGGCATTGGCTGTAACCATAACATCTCCCCAAATTGTTTGCCCGCTAAAGTTAAAACTTGCCCCACCCATTAATAAAACTGCACCAAATGCAGCAATTAAAATACCTATAACTTTTTGATAGGTGATTTTTTCTTTTAAATATAAGGCAGCAAATACCACAACAAATATTGGGGTATTCATCATTAGTACTGCGCCATTAATTGGTGTTGTGATTGAAAGTCCTTTGAAAAAAAGCAGCATATTAAAAGCAACGCCAAATAACGCACTCACAAAAAGTTGCTTCATATCGCGCCAATCAGTAATTTTTGTTTTGATGAAAATAGAATGGAAAATGAAGATAAAAATAGCCGCAACTGAAACGCGCATCAATATAAAAGCAAAAGGCTGAATATATGTTGGCATCACTTGTTTGGCAATTGTAAATGTAGCACCATAAATCAACGATACGGTAAACAGCGCTAAGTGCACTTTAATGTTTGAATTCATGATTAATTGATAAGTTCGTTATAGTGTTGTTGTTCTGCTTTCACAAAATCAAACTCCTGCGATTCTTTTAAAAACCTACGGCTTAAAATAATTGCCGAGTAGGTTAAACCTAAACTTAAACCAAACCAAATTCCATATAATCCCAAATCGAAATATTTTGCCAATAACCAACCGAATGGAATACCAATTACCCAATAAGCTATCACAGTATAAACTGTTGGCATTTTTGTATCATTGATTCCACGTAAAATACCAAGACTTACACATTGTACACCATCGCTAAGTTGAAACAATGCAGCAATTAAAAGCAGATTTGCGGCCATACCACCAACCAATACATCATCAATATATAAACCAACAAAAAAAGTATTAAATACAGCAAATAACAATGCGGTACTTCCCATAAATAACACACTCATAATCAATGCTGCCTTACCCGACATAATAAGGTCTGTTTTATTCTTGCGCCCCCAAGCATCTCCAACGGCAATTCCGCCTCCTGCTGATATTCCTGTTGCAACCATATAGGTAACCGATGCAAGATTAATAGCGATATGATGAGCCGCAAGTTGCTCTTTACTAAACCAGCCTATCATAATTGCTGCTGAAGCAAATGCGCCCACCTCGAAAAAATATTGCATACCCGATGGCAACCCGATACGGAAGATGTTTTTAAATAAACTTAAGCCCCCGATTTGCTCTTTAATTTTAATCCACGGTTTATATATATTACCTTTTAAAACAAAAACTAACATAGCCAATGCCATTAGCAATCGGGTAAAAGAAGTAGCATAACCTGCACCATCAAGTTGTAAAGCAGGTAGGCCAAACTTACCGTATATTAAAACCCAATTTAAAAATACATTAAGCGCTAAGCCCAATAATGTAATAATAGCCGAAGGTTTAGTTATTGACAACCCATCACTAAACTGTTTTACAGCAGTAAATAATAACATAAAAATTGTCCCACCATTTAATATATGCAGGTATGATTTTGTTAAAACCGTAACCTCTTCACTTTGCCCAAACCACTCCAAATTTATTGTTAGTATGTATAAAACAGTTATAATAAAAAAACTTAATGTTAGCGATGCCCAAATACTTTGCCTGAGTAACAAGGCTGTTTCGTTGGCATGTCCAGCCCCTTTAGCTTTAGCAACAATTGATGATACTGCAGATAAAGTTCCTATACCAATAATTGAAACTAAAAAATAAACAGAGTTGGCTAAACCTGCTGCCGCCAAATTAGTAGCATTAATATTACCAATCATTACTACATCAGCAACACCCATTAAAACAATACCAATTTGTCCAATAATAATAGGATAACTAAGTCTTAAAATTTGAGTAAAATAGGGTTTATATGTTTTGTACATCTATTTTTATACTAGGCCGTGAAGATAAGATATTTGTTGGTGGCTATTGAATCTTAGCTAAAAATTACATGATTAATTTAAGCATATTATGAAATGTTTATCTAAAATAGGTTACATTTGAAAAGTGAATTTTAGCAAAAGTTTAATTCTAGCTTTTTCTCTATTGATTTTAGTCATTCCTTTGTTATCAAAGGTTGTAACTCCTTTTGCCAAAGTATACCACCATTCTGTAAAAAATACACATCATAGCATACCCCTCTTGTTATCTGAAGATATAGAGATAGAAGATGGTAATATTAAAATAGAAATATCTTCTTTAGGTTTAATATTCATTTTGCTTTTTGGGTTTAACTCATTGAGTTGTGCGTCAGTAAATACGCGTCTTAGGGCTCTCATTTTCCAACTGAATAAAGCGAGTATATTCCCGAAATATTTGCTAGTTAGTCGGCTAACTATTTAGGATTTTTATGCTTTGGCGCGAACCACGCTAAAACGATAGCGAACCACAGCCATCGTCTCAATTCCTATTTATTATTTTATTCTATTTTCATGGATATAAAAAAATCGGCATTTGCAGAAGAGCATGTGCTGCACAATCTCAAGCATTATTTGCCTAGTCAGGCACCATTAAAAGACTTTGTACATCATAATACTTTACATGCATTTCAACACTTAAACTTTATTGATGGGTTAAATCAGGCAACTGAAATATTCGGATTTAATACTTTTCTAACTTTAATCGAGTACAATGACTTATATGGGAAAAATGAAATTAATGATAAGATACTAAACAATGTTATTATTAAATATAAAGGAGAAAATTGTTTAGTTGAATGGAAAGAGAAAATGTTAAACAAATCAATTCAACCAACATGCAAAATAAAAATTGGCAAGCTACGCGCGTATTGGAAAGACTCCTTTAGAATTGATTTAGATAATCAGATTCAGCCTTTATTATTTAGGATATTATGCAGCTATCTTGACCAAGGGATTGCTATAGATAATTTTCCAATTGAGCACAAAGGATTTCTTTCATCTCTACGTGAGCTTGAGCGTAATAGCCATGTTAGTTTCTTTAAAACTGAACGCGCTAGACATTTATTACTACACTCGCAATGTAAGTTACCTGCATTGCTGCACATAGTGGTTGGCGATGAAATTTGGTTCGAGAATTATCTTTTTGATCAGCAATTTAGTCATCCAGGTTGGTCTGGTTTAGTGGCTACAATAGAAGATCAACCAGAAACTTTACTTGATAAGCGCAACATAACACTTCATGATTTTATAGCATTTGAATTACTTTTAGAAATTGACTCACTCACCTTTTATTTAGGAAACAATTGGAAGCCGATATCTGAAAAAGTTGAAATGCCTCCAACTAGCCTTTTTGCTGCAATTGACAAAAGCGAATATCAAGAATTAGTTAATATGTGGCAAGAAGCCTACGAGTGGACATATTACGATAGCATTCTTTGCGCTGTAAAACAAAATAGTATTCCATCAACAAAATCTATATCAATTAAAGATAAAAGCTTTCAAGCATTATTTTGTATAGATGATAGGGAATGCTCTATAAGAAGACATGTTGAACAGTTAAACAATAAATGCGAAACTTTTGGGACTCCCGGCCACTTTGGTGTTGAATTCTATTATCAACCTGAGCATGGTAAATTCTTAACCAAATCATGTCCAGTACCAATTACTCCTAAATTTTTAATAAAGGAATATGATAGCAGCAGAACGATAGATAAAGATGTACACTTAGGTAAGCACTCACATAATTTAGTTACAGGTTGGCTTATTTCTCAAACATTAGGGTTTTGGTCGGCATTAAGATTGTGCGTCAACTTGTTTAAACCTTCCATGAGTCCGGCCACAGCAACCTCATTAAGGCATATGGAAAAACTATCTAAACTTACCGTTGAATACCATCCTAATCAACCCAATCTGCATAATTTACAAGTTGGTTTTTCACAATTAGAAATGGCAAATAGATTGGAGGCCGTATTAAAAAGCATTGGTTTAATTCATGATTTTGCACCAATTGTATATGTTATTGGTCATGGTTCTAGCAGTGTAAATAACCCTCATTATGCTGCATATGATTGCGGTGCTTGCAGTGGAAGACCTGGTTCAGTTAATGCACGTGTTTTTTGCCAAATGGCAAATAACACAGAGGTTAGAGAAATACTTAAAATAGCAGGAATAAACATTCCAGTTAATACAGTGTTTATAGCCGCTTTACATGATACCACAAGAGATGAAATGGTTTTTTATGATGAAGAAAACCTACGTGAAAAACACATTTATCTTCACCGAGAAAACAAACACACATTTAACAACGCACTAGATGAGAACGCGAGAGAACGATCACGCAGGTTTGAAGTTGTAAATACAAAAAAACCTGCAAAATATGTACATGAAAAAATTAAAACACGATCTGTTTCTCTATTTGAACCACGACCAGAACTTAACCATGCAACCAATAGCTTATGCATAATAGGTAGAAGGGAGATTACGCATGGCATATTTTTAGACAGACGCGCTTTTATGAACTCTTATGATTACAAAATTGACCCTGAAGGTAAATGGCTGTTAAACATACTAAAGGCGGCAGCACCTGTATGCGGTGGCATTAATTTAGAGTATTATTTTTCTAGAGTTGATAACCAGAAGTTAGGTGCAGGCAGTAAACTACCTCATAATGTAATGGGTTTGGTTGGTGTTGCAAACGGCATAGATGGAGATATACGTCCAGGATTACCATCGCAAATGATAGAAGTGCACGATCCAATTAGGTTATTAATGGTAATTGAACATTTACCCGATGTGGTTAAACAAACACTTGATCAATCAGCAGAAACTTCAGCATGGTTTGAAAATGAATGGATTAATCTGGTTGTAGTTAACCCAGAAAATGGCGAATTTTTTAGATACAATAAAGGAAGATTTGATACCTACGAGCCATTTGAAATTAAGATACCCAAAGCAGATAACATGTACGAGTTGATCTTGTCATCAGGCCAAAATATTCCAGTACATTTAATAGGAGCATAACAATGGAACAATTTATTCAATTATTTATTTTAATTCCTTTTACTGCATTTATAATTAGCCTATTTATTCCCAAAAAAAAGGAAGTAATTATATCGTATACGGCATTCATAGGTATTGCGTTAAATACCCTGTTACTTATCGCATTCAGTATATTTTGGCTATTAAACCAGCATCAAGCATTAAACATTAGTGAATTGGTAATTTATCAATCAAAACATTATGTGTTTGCTATTGATTTCTACTTTGATTTAATCAGTTTAGTATACTTGCTTGTTGGCTCAATACTAACATTAATGGTAACTATATACAGTAGGTACTACTTACACAGAGAAATCGGATATAAAAGGTATTTCAACACCATCTTATTTTTCTTTACAGGATATAGTATAACCGTATTATCAGGTAATTTCGAAACATTATTTTTAGGATGGGAAATTTTAGGTATTTCTTCGTTCTTATTAATTGCATTTTATCGTCACAGATATTTGCCAGTTAAAAATGGAATAAAAGTATTTAGCATATATCGTATTGGCGATATTGGGATTTTATTAGCCATGTGGATGAGCCATCATTTATGGCATGAAAACATTACATTTATTAAATTAAATAACTATGACTTGGTGCATGAGCAACTACAGAGCCATAGTGCTGTGGGTGTATTTATTTCGCTAACTATTTTAATTGCAGCAGTAGCTAAATCAGCTCAACTTCCTTTCTCATCGTGGCTTCCTCGCGCTATGGAAGGACCTACACCATCAAGTGCAATCTTCTATGGGTCGTTATCTGTTCATATTGGAGTTTTCTTGCTTTTCAGAACATACACCTTTTGGGAACACCAATATTCAGTTCGAATTATTATAGCTTTATTGGGATTAAGTACTGCTATAATTACTACCTTAACAGCAAGGGTTCAATCATCTGTTAAAAGTCAAATTGCATATTCATCAGCAGCACAAATAGGTATTATTTTTATTGAGGTTGCATGTGGTTTGCATATAATAGCATTAATGCATTTTGCAGGCAATGCCTTTTTACGTACCTATCAGCTCTTGGTATCTCCTTCGTTGGTTAGTTATTTAATTAAAGAGCAGTTTTATCATTTTGAAAAACCAGTTCACAAATCAATTCCTAATTGGCAAAAAAGAATAAAGGATACTATCTACGTTTTAAGTATAAAAGAGTTTAACCTCGATTGGTATATGTATAGATATGTATGGGGAACACTTAAAACATTAGGTAAAAAAGTAGACTTCCTTAAAATAAACCAAATCATTATTGTATATACAGTACTTTTTGTTACGGCTATTTATGTGTTATATCATCAACAATTAATACCAGCTTCGATAAAAAACAATATGTCGATAATACTTGCTGCGGTAGGCTTAAAACTGATATTAAAATCATTCATAGAGCGTAATAATGTATACATCGCGTGGTTTATGATTATAATGAATCATGCTTTCTTAGTATTATCAGTTTCATATAACGAACAATTTAACGCGCAAGATGCTATTATTTACATGAGTGGTGTTATCGTTTCGGGAGCAGTTGGGTATGCTTGTCTTCACACTTTAAAAAGAAAAGAAAAAAACATAGATCTGAATAATTTTTATGGGTATGCCATACCATATCCTAAAACAGCCTTTATATTTTTAATGGCCTGTTTGGGGTTGTCAGGATTCCCTATTACAGCAACATTTATCGGTGAAGATCTATTGTTTAGTCATATCCATCAAAATCAACTTTTATTGGCATCGTTGGTTTCGATTAGTATAATTTTAGATGGAATTACACTTGTAAGAATGTATTCGCGAATTTTCTTAGGCCCCTTTATTAAAGAACCTTTAAACAGGCCATATCGTTCATCATAATTAAAAACACTAAAATGAATTTATTTAAAAAAAATATACCTGCTGATGGATTTGCAGGACTAAAACAAAATTGGAAAACTGATCTACTATCAGGATTTATTATTTCTCTTATCGCATTACCATTGTGTTTAGGTATTGCCATGGCAAGTGGTGTACCTCCTATGGCCGGCATAATTGCAGGTGTAGTTGGCGGTTTATTATTGTCTTTAACTAGCGGATCACACTTAACTATTAACGGTCCAGCTGCAGGGTTAGCCGTTATTGTTTTAATGAGTATTGAAGGCTTTAAAAAAATAGCACCAGAAGGTTTAACTCCAGATCAAATTGAAATGTTTGCATACCAATGTACCCTAGCTGTTGGCGTTGGATGTGGTGTAATTCAAATTTTATTTGGATTGATTAAAGCAGGCGTTCTTAGTAATTTTTTCCCTTCTTCGGTTGTACACGGTATGCTTGCTGCTATTGGTATTATGATTTTTGCCAAACAATTCCACACCGCATTAGGCGTTAAACCTGAAGGAAAGGAAATGCTGGAAGTAATCACAGAAATTCCTCATAGTATAATTAACATGAATCCTGATGTTGCCATTATTGCTGCATTAAGTTTTATTATATTAATTGGATTACCACTAATTAAAAATAAATATGTAAAAATGATCCCAGCCCCTTTATTAGTAATATTAATTGCTATACCACTAGGTCATTATTTTGATTTAGAACATGAACATAAATACCTGTTTTTAAATGGCCATGAATATTTATTAGGACCAAAGTTTTTAGTTACACTTCCATCAAATATTTTGGACGGAATAATAATGCCGAGATTTGATTATTTATTTACTTCTTTTGGATTTCAAATGATGATTACGTATGCTCTAGTGGCAAGTTTAGAATCACTGTTAACTGCAGCCGCTATAGACAAACTAGATCCATTTAAACGACAATCAAATTTTAACCGAGAATTATTTGCTAAGGGATCGGGAAATATTTTATCATCTTTGTTAGGAGGCTTACCAATTATTGCTGAAGTTGTGCGTAGCTCGGCTAATGTAAATAATGGAGCAAAAACGCGTTGGGCTAATTTTTTTCACGGAGGATTTTTATTGGTATTTATATTATTTTTAAGCCAAGTAATTCACCAAATCCCATTGGCTGCATTAGCAGCCATGCTAATGATTACAGGTTTTCGCTTGGCATCTCCAAAAGAGTTTATTAAAACACTAAAAATTGGGAAGGAACAACTCTTAATCTTTGTATCAACCATCGTAGCAACATTGGCAACAGATTTACTAATTGGAATAGCAGTGGGCATAATAGTTAAAATGATTATTCACCTTAGTAATGGAGTGCCCTTAAAAAGTTTATTTAAACCTTTTTTAACCATAAATGTAAGTGAAGATAAAAATTTATATACTATTGATGTAGAGCACTCTGCCATTTTTAGTAATTATATCGGGCTAAAAAAACAATTAGATAAATTACCACATGGCAAAAAAGTTTTAGTTGATTTTACTGGTGCAAAGCTAGTAGATCATACCGTTATGGAGCACATGCATGAGTTGGCTAAAAGATATGAAGAAGATGGGGGAATATTTGAAATCTTAGGCCTTGAAAATCATACCCCTTTATCAAAACACCCATTCGCCTCACGCAAGTTTTCAAATAAAAACTAACCAGATTATGAAACCCTTTTTTTTAACAGCAGCATTAAGCACATTGGGCTTGTATCTTTACGCACAAAACAAGGAGCTTAAATTAAGCTTAAATGAGACAGGAACTCATTATTTAAAAGCCAATTTTACAGCGCAAGTTTGGACCAGATATACATATAATAATCCTGGTACAACCATTAATGGTATTTCTGAAAAAGAAACATTTGATGTTGGCTTGCGTAGGGTTCGTTTTCAGTTGATGGGGAAAATTTCTGATAAAGTTTTTATATATACCCAATTGGGTATTAATAATTATGGATACAATTCCGCACGCAAACCCGGTCTGTTTTTTCATGATGTAGCTACAGAATATCATCTTACTAATAAATTGTTTCATTTAGGAACAGGCTTAACTGGTTGGTCTGGTTTTTCGCGTTATGCAGCACCATCGGCTGGAAACATATTGGGCTATGATGCACCTTTATACCAACAATCTACCAATGATGTAAACGACCAATTTTTGCGTAAACTAAGTATATATGTAAAGGGTAAAATAAGAAAATTTGATTATCGATTGGCGCTGTCAAAACCCTTGATGATTGATGCAAGTACGTATTCAGTTAAAGCTATAAATGTAAACTCAGACTTTTCTTACAATGCACCTAAGCTTCAAACCAGTGGTTACTTGATGTATCAGTTTTGGGATGAAGAAAGTAATGTTACCCCATATATGTCGGGAACATATTTAGGTAAGAAAAAAATACTGACATTTGGAGCAGGCTTTCAATATCAACCAGATGCCATGTGGCATTACGCAGATACTTTGAGTAAAAACATCATTCATCAAAAATTATTTAATATAGGATTTGATGTGTTTTTTGAACATCCCATAAAAAACAACGGCAGTGTATTAACCTTATATGCGGCTGCATCAAATACCGATTATGGAAAAAATTATATCAGAAATAATGGCGTGTTAAACCCTGCTAATATTAATACAGGAAATACATTAAGTGGGGGTGGAAATAGTTTTGCTATGTACGGAACCGGTAATACATTGTTTGCCCAAATAGGTTATCTTTTACCTAAAAAAAACAACATAGATGTAAACAGAATTCAACCTTATGCCGATATTACTTTGGCCAAGTATGATAGATTAAAAAGCACCACTGCTATGTGGGATATTGGCTTTAATTGGCTCATTGATGGACAACGCTCAAAAATTAGTTTAAACTACCAAAGTAGACCAATTATAAACACAACAAGTTTAAAACAAACATCTAATAAGGGTATGATGGTTGTACAATTCCAAATTGCAATTTAAAAACCAAAGGGTCGATTAAATTCGACCCTTTTAAAATATTTTTATTCCCTACGCTCACCAATCTGCTGGCGCCACATGGCATAGTACAAACCTTTTTCATTTAATAAATCTTGGTGTTTACCCGTTTCAATTACAACACCTTTTTCTAGCACAAAAATCCTATCGGCATGCATAATGGTTGATAATCGGTGTGCTATTAAAACTGTTATACTATCCTTTTTATCTGAAATATTTTTTATCGTATCAGAAATAGACGCCTCTGTGATGGAATCAAGTGCAGAGGTTGCCTCATCAAAAACCATAATACGCGGATTACGTAACAAGGCACGTGCAATTGACAAACGTTGCTTTTCGCCACCACTTAATTTCATTCCTCCCTCTCCTATCATCGTATCTAAGCCATTTTCGCTACGTTTTATAATATTGCTGCAAGCTGATTTTTCTAAGACTTCTTCCAACTCTGTATCTGTTGCATTAGGTTTAACAAACAATAAATTCTCTTTTATAGTACCCGAAAATAATTGGGTATCTTGTGTTACAAAGCCAAGTTGCTGTTGCAGTTCATCTTTATCAATATCAGTTGAAAGGATGTTGTTGTATGAAATACTACCCGAATTTGGCGAATACAATCCAACCAACAATTTAACTAACGTACTTTTTCCACTTCCACTTGGGCCAACGAAAGCAATGGTTTCACCTTTATTTACATCAAAGCTAATTTTACTCACTGCATCATATCCGGCAGATTTATGCCTAAATACCACTTCATTAAAACACATGTTTTGTATGGTTCCAAGATGCTTTGGTGATGATGGCTTGTGCTCTAGAGGTGTATTCATGATTTGCTCAAAATTGGCCAACGAAGCTTCTGCCTCACGGTAACTGATGATTACGTTACCTACCTCTTGCAGCGGACCAAAAATAAAGAAAGAATAAAATTGTAACGTAATGATTTCGCCTACACTCAATTGTCCTTCGAAAATCAAATACAAAAGCATAAATAATATAGACTGACGAAGGAAGTTAACCAAAGTACCCTGTACAAAAGAGATACTGCGTATGTTGCGTACTTTCTTTAACTCTAATTGTAATATTTTTTTAGTTGCGGTATTTAATCGGTTTGTTTCTTGGTTGGTTAAACCCAAACTTTTCACCAACTCAATGTTACGCAAACTTTCGGTTGTACTCCCAGCAAGCATGCGTGTTTCACGTACAATATTAGTCTGTACTTTTTTTACGCGCTTTGATAAATAATTGGTAATAATACTTAATGATGTTGCAGCAACTATGTAAATTACAATTAATCCACCATGTACATTTATGGCATATACCATTACAAATACGATACCCACAAGCGAGGCAAAAAGAATATTCACAAAACTCATGATAAACTTTTCCGTATCAATCCTTACTTTTTGTAAAATGTTTAAAGTTTCGCCACTACGTTGGTCTTCGAAATCGCTAAACGGTATTTGTAATGTATGTTTTAAGCCATCAGTGTATATGTCTGCACCTAATTTTTGTATAACCAAGTTAACGGTGTAATCCTGAAAAGCCTTTGCAATACGACTTACCATTGCAACGCCAATAGCTGCTAAAATTAGTAACCCTGCACCTTTTATAAATTGACTTTGGGTAAACGATGAAGCATGTTGGGCGTATTGGTCAATTATTTTTCCATAAATTAGTGGATCGAGTAAAGAGAAAACCTGGTTAATGGTGGCAAATAACATGGATAAGCCAACTAGTTTTTTGTATCGCTTAAGGTAAGTAACAAGTATTTTCATTGATAAAATTGAGGGTACAAGTTTACATCATAATAAACACAATATTTTTATTATTCAGGTTAACAAGTAAAACGTGATTTTATTTCCAATGCTTCAAATATTCCTTACTTAAATCAACGTAAGATTGGGCATTTCGTTTCACTTTTTCGATGTGCTCGGGAGATAATTGCTTGACTACTTTGCCAGGAGCACCCATAACAATGCTGTAATCTGGAATAACCATTTCCTCTGTTACCAGTGCATGAGCACCAATTATACAAAAATCACCAACCGTTGCTCCGTTTAAAACCGTTGCATGCATACCTACCAACACATGATTTCCTAGCTTTGCTCCATGAACTATCGCACCATGACCAACAATACAATCATGGCCAATTTGGGTTGGGAAACCCGGATCAACATGAATAACAGCATTATCTTGAATATTGCTTCGGTTTCCAACGGTAATCAAATCACCATCACCACGCAATACGGCCCCAAACCATACCGAACACTCATCACCTAAAGTTACTAATCCAAAAACACGTGCAGTATCCGCAATCCAAACATCATGACCCTTTTTTATGGGTGTTTGCAAAATTTGTTGTAGGTTTTTCATTATTACACAAAGTAAATACTTGAACACTAAACCAAGTATCATTTATTTTTTAAATTATTCAACATGTTCGTTATTTGCTAGAGTTATGAAATCAGTACTTATAAAAAATATAAAAGCGCTTTACGGCATTATTAATGATGCATCTATACAAAAAAAATCAGGAACAGAAATGTCCCATCTTGATTCCATTGAAAATGCATACTTAATTATTAAAGATGGTATTATTACTGATTTTGGTAGCATGAATAGTTTGCCTGAAATATCATTGCCAAGCATAGATGCCAATAACGGTTACGTATTACCAAGTTTTATCGACTCACACACGCATATCGTTTTTGCAAAAAGCAGAGAAGAAGAATTTGTGATGCGCATAAAAGGTAAAAGTTATGAAGAAATTGCAGCAGCTGGTGGTGGCATTTTAAACTCTGCGCGAAAACTGCAAGCCATGAGTGAAGATGAATTGTTTGAAAGTGCAAAAGCTAGATTATTTGAAGTAATTAGTAACGGAACAGGTGCCATTGAAATAAAAAGTGGTTATGGGCTAACTGTTGAAGATGAACTAAAAATGTTGCGGGTTATTAAACGTTTAAAAGCTATATCTCCTATTACCATTAAAGCTACTTTTTTAGGCGCTCATGCTATACCGACAGAGTTCAAACAAAACCGAGAAGCATATATTAATTTGGTTATAAATGAGATGTTGCCGAAAATTTCTGCCGAAAATTTAGCTGAATATTGTGATGTATTTTGTGATCAAGGATTTTTTACTGTGGATGAAACTGAACGAATTCTTATTGCAGCGAAACAATATGGTTTAAAAGCAAAAATACATGGCAACGAACTTGGATATACTGGTGGTGTGCAAATTGCAGTTAAACACCAAGCAATAAGCGTTGATCATTTAGAGTATACTGGAGAAGCAGAAATTACCAGCTTAAAAAACGGAAATACCATGCCAGTTGGGTTGCCCAATTGTTCGTTCTTTTTAGGCATACCTTATGCACCAGGTAGGCAAATAATTGATGCAGGTTTACCGTTTTGTTTGGCTAGCGATTACAATCCAGGATCATCGCCAAATGGACGCATGAGTTTTGTGGTTTCTTTAGCTTGCACACAAATGAAACTAACACCCGAAGAAGCTATTAATGCAACTACAATTAACGGAGCATATGCGCTAGAATTAAGCCATACACACGGAAGTATTACAAAAGGTAAATTGGGCAATATTATCATCACAAAACCAATACCATCACTGGCGTTTATACCTTATAGTTTTGGTGTTGATATGATTGACAAAGTTATTATTGCTGGAGTTGAAATAAACTAGCCATGTACAAACACGAATTTAATAATATTGATTTTTCTGAACAAAAATTATCAGACAACGAATACGAAAATTGTACGTTTAATAACTGTGTTTTTAACAGCATAAAAGGTATTACCTTTAATGATTGTGAGTTTTTAAATTGTAATTTTAGTAACGCAAACATTGATTTGTGTATACTTAACGAATGCCATTTTACAGATTGTAAACTTATAGGACTAAACTTTAACCGCATTAAAGATTTTGGATTTTGCATAACAGCTAAAAATTGTAACCTGAGCTATGCATCTTTTGAAAGAAAAAAAATGAATAAAAGTAGTTTCAATGATTGTTTAATGAAAGGTGTAAACTTCACCCAAACAGACCTTTCATCATCCAAAATAATAAATTGTGATTTTAGTGAGGCTGTGTTCGAACAAACCAATATAGAATCAGTAGACTTTACCACCAACATTAATTTTTTGATAGATCCTAAAGTTAACAATGTAAAAAGAACAAAATTTTCTCGACACAACTTAAGTGGTTTGCTATATCGATATCCCATTATAATTGAATAATAAATTTATATTTACATCCGATGAAAAAAATACTCTTTAGCATTTTTGTGGTACTAGGATTTACCGCTAATGCACAATTCAGTATCAAAAATGGTGGCCATTGTTTTACCATGAGCATACCCGATTACATGGTTAAAGCATACGATTTAAATGATGTTGCTTTATTACAATATCAAAGTGCTATTAAGGACGCATATGTAGTAGTAATAGAAGATGCCAAAGACCACCTAGAAGCAGTTGGTATGAAGTATAATAATCCTACTGAGTTTTTAAACTCCTTCACGGAAGATTACATGAAAGACGCTAAAGGAAGAAAATTAGGATCAGTTAATTCGTCAGAGAAAAATGGAAACAAACATGCACAAACTGAGTTAACATGGAAGGACAAAGATGGAGAATATTTCATGTTAATTACTGTTACAGAAACTAATGGTCATTTTTATAAAACACTTTGTTGGACGTCATTAAAGAATAAAGAATCTCTTTTTTCAGATTTTGATACCATGGCCAAATCCATAAAGGAATAAACCTACGTAAATATCAAAACGAGAATGCCCAATCAGTTTAATTCTGATTGGGCATTTTTAGTAAATAAACATACTACTATTTATAGCTTTATACCCAAATTCCAAAATATAAAACTATACATGTCTGTGGCGTCTTCAATTAATTTAGTGGTTGGTTTACCTGCACCGTGTCCCGCTTTTTTATCAATTCTAATTAATACAGAATTTCCTGTTGGTAGCTGTTTGCTTTGCAATTCTGCTGCGAATTTAAAACTATGTGCTGGCACTACTCGGTCGTCATGATCTGCAGTCATAATCATGGTTGCTGGGTAATTAACAGCTGCCTTCACATTGTGTAATGGCGAGTATTTTATTAAATAATCAAACTGTTCTTTTTTATCACTACTACCATATTCCACTGCCCAACCCCAACCAATAGTATACTTATGGTATTTTAACATATCCAATACACCAACAGCGGGCAAGGCCACTTTAAACAACTCGGGTCTTTGTGTCATACATGCACCAACCAATAACCCACCATTACTACCACCATGAATGGCTAGTTTATCAGATGAAGTATATTTCTCTTTAATTAAAAACTCTGCTGCTGCAATAAAATCATCAAATACATTTTGTTTTTTCTCTAACATACCTGCTTTGTGCCAATCTTCGCCATACTCCCCTCCACCACGTAAATTAGCTATGGCATACACTCCACCATTTTCTAAAAACATAATTCGCGAAACACTAAAAGATGGTGTTAACGAAATATTAAATCCTCCATATGCATAAAGTAATGTTGGGTTATTTCCATCCAATTTCAAACCCTTTTTATGCATAATAAACATAGGTACTTTAGTTCCATCTTTTGATGGGTAAAACACCTGTTTAGTTTCAAAATCATTGGCATTAAACTTTACTTCTGTTTTCCTGAATAATTCAGATTTACCAGTGCTTAACTCATAACGATAAATTTCTCCAGGATTTGTAAATGAAGTAAAGGTATAAAATGCTTCTTTATCATCTTTTTTACCGCTTATTCCACTCGCAGTTCCGATACCCGGAAGTATTATTTCTTTTTTATTTTGTCCGTTCATATCATAACTATACAAACGTGTACTTGCATCTTTTAAATAAGTAGCAAATAATTTACCTCCACAAGTTGAAACACCCTCTAATAAATCAGTTCCTTGAGGAATAATATCTTTCCAGTTTTTTGCATCAGAATTTAATGGGTCAACCAAAACCAAACGATAACGTGGAGCACTGAAATCGGTTAAAGCTAAAATTCTATCGCCAATATTATCAACAACATTATAGTTGTTATCAAACCCATTAAACAAAGTAATGAATTTAGAATTTGGTTGAGTTAAGTCGCGCACCAAAATTTCCGAGCCACTAGTTCCTTCACTTACATTTATAAATAAATACCTTTCATCTTCGGTTACACTGGCATTAAAATAACGTAAAGGATGTGCCTTGTCTTCATAAATCAGTTTATCATCTTGTTGTGATGTCCCTAACTCATGATAATAAATTTTCATGTATTCGTTGGCGTTACTAAATTCTTTACCCTTTGTTGGCTCATCATAACGGCTATAATAAAACCCATTTTTGTGCCAAGTAGCACCACTAAATTTAACCCATTTAATATCATCGCTAGTTTTTTGTTTAGTTGATACATCCATAACAAAAATCTCGTTCCAATCGCTACCGCTTTGAGCAATACCTACAGCACAAAAATTATGGTCTTTACTAAATGTTAAGCTAGCCAATGATGCAGTTCCATCAGCACTTAGCTTATTTGGATCAAGAAAAATTTCAGTTGTACCACTTATCCCTTTTTGGCGATACAGTATACTTTGATTTTGAAGTCCATCATTTTTAAAGAAATAATAATAATCACCATCTTTAAATGGAGAACCATATTTAGGATAATTCCATATTTCTGTTAATCTTGATTTTAATTTATCTTTAAAAGGAATTTGCGATAAGTAATTTTGAGTTGTTTTATTTTGCTCATCAACCCAACTAATCACATCAATAGCAGTATCATTTTCAAGCCATTGGTAGGGGTCGCTAATTTTAGTACCGAAGTAATCATCAACTACGTTTCCCTTTTTAGTTTCAGGGTATATATTATTTATCATTTTATTTTGCGCAGTAAGTTTATTTCCAATATTAACAAAGGAAATAGCCAATATTAGGGTAATTTTTTTCATAAGTGATATTGTAAATTTACTTTAGGTGAGTAATATCGTTAGACTTTAATAATTCGAATTTTGTACCATCATATTGCAAATGATACAAACATAAATTAGTATGCTGAAATTGTTCCATTTTAGTTAATGACTCACCTAACATCAAACATAAGAAACTTTTCATAGCTCGACCGTGCATACAAATTAGTAATACCTCTTCTTCAGTATTGATTATTTGATTTAATGCAATTTTTTGCCGCTCTTGCATCTCGAGAGGACTTTCTCCGTTTGTTATTTTAGCTTGTAAAAACCCGTTATTCCACATTTGTACGGTTTCCCAATAAATTGCTTTTTGTTCGGGAGTTTGTTGCTTACCTTCAAAGTCGCCCCAACTAATTTCATTTAATTCTGGGATTACAGAATGCTTAATGCCATTATTAATAAAAGCCTCAACACTTTGATGAGTGCGTATTAAAGATGAGGTGAAGATGTGTTGGAAAGGGATTTTATGGTAATATTCGTAAAATTTTTGTGCTTGCAGGCGACCTAATGCGTTAAGTTCCTTATCAACACCGCTACCTTGTACTATATTCTGACGATTAAAATCTGTTTCGCCATGACGTACAATAAAAAGTTGTTTTGTGACCATGAGTAAAACAAAGTTGCAGATTTTTATTTAATTAAATATGCTTAAATTCACAAAAAATATTTAAGCGTAAGGATGCCACAGAACAAGAGATTAAAGCTTACTTTATACCTAAAGCAAAATAATATTGTAATTTCTTTTTTATTAGTATTTTCTGTAATAAATATTGTATACGCTACCAATTACTATTGGGCTATTCTATTTTGTGGTTTGGTAAGCACATTATTTTACTTTTCAGCCAACCAATTTATCAAATCTGAAAACCCAGAATCTGGGATATTAATTATTCTATCAATAATAATACTATCACTTGCATTTACCCAAAGTATAGGCCAGGATGCTCCCAATTGGTTATTTCATTTGATGATTATTTTTCAAATTTTATTTTTGGTAATAAACAAAAAATATCAAGCATTACTCATTGGCTTAAGTATAGTTACTGGTATGCTAACTGGTTTAATACAAGAGCAACCCATGGCCGTTACTTTCTCGAGAGGTATCGCATTAACTTTATTTAGTATATATGGGTATAATTCTGTAAAATCTATGCTTAATTCAGCTGAATCATTACATGCCGAAATTGCGGAAAAAGTAAGCCTAAATGCAAAACTGCTAGAAACAAGAGTTTTCCAGCGTCAAGTTCTTGATAGTACAAATTATGCCATAATTGCTGTTAATGCGGAAGGGATTATTATTGAATTCAATAAAGGTGCCGAACAAATGTTAGAATATAAAGCTGAAGATTTGCTTGGCAAATCGACACCAATAATATTTCACGACAAAAAAGAAGTTGAACAAAGAACTGAAGAATTAAACATTAAATATAACGTAAATTTAAAACCCGGTTTTGAAACCTTTATTTTTAAAAACAGGATAGGCTTAACAAACATAAGAGAATGGACATACATTACTAAAAGTAAGCAACGTTTAACCGTATTACTAACTATTAATAACATTAAGGATGAAGACGGAAGAATTAATGGATATTTAGGCGTTGCGCAAAACATCACTGAAAAGAAAATACAAGAAGAAAATCAGCAAACAGCCGAAACAATTATTGCCAATAGCCCTTCTGTCCTCTTCAAATGGTTACCCAATAAAGAAAGAAGTATACTTTATGTTTCAAACAATGTCTCTCAGATTCTTGGATATACATCAGTTGAGTTAACTAAAGAGGGTTTTTCATACAACAACTTAATTTCTGAAGAAGATCAAAGTAGTGTATCAGATAAAATTTTTATAGCCACTTCTTACCAAACAAATCAATTAAGTTCAGAATACAGAATTAAAAATAAAAACAATAATTGGGTGTGGGTTGAGGAGCGAACATTTATCAAAAAAAATATTGATGGCCAAATTACTTTTTTTGAAGGAATTGTAACCGATATAACAGCACGCAAACTAGCTGAAATAAAATTATTAGATAGTGAAATAAGGTACGACCTTGCATTTAAAAGAACTGCTGCAGGAGTTTGGGAATGGGTTAATACTGAGGAAGGTATTGTTTGGTGGAGCCCGAGGTATTATGATTTACTTGGATATGATGATCAGGAAATAGTTGCATCTTATGACGCATTTCTAAAAAACTTACATCCAGACGATATGGAACGCTTTGAAAATACCATTAAAAGACATTCTGAAGATAATGAGCCATATATGTTGGAGTACCGATTAAAGACAAAAAATGGAAGTTATAAATGGTTTTTGGCGAGCGGTCAAACAATTATAGACAGAAAAGGAAAACCATTAAAAATGGTAGGCTCAATTATTGACATCCACCATAAAAAGATGAACGAGGAATTACTTATTGCAAGGGAAGAAAATTTCAGAACTTTTATTGAAACTGCAATAGATTTATTTTACCAAACAAATCCTGATGGTTATTTCACATACTCAAACCAAGCAGGATTAAACCTTACTGGATACTCATTGGAAGAACTTACCAAGCTAAAATATGTAGAATTGATAAGAGAAGACTATAAAGAACAAGTAATTGCATTCTATTCCAAACAAAGAACGGAAAAAACAAAACTTACTTATCTAGAATTTCCAATTTTAACAAAGGATAAAAAAACCATTTGGTTGGGTCAAAACGTTCAACTTATTTTTAAAGATGGTGTTTACCTTAGATCAAATGTGGTAGCTAGGGTAATCAAATTGAAGTAGATAATACTTTAACCATAACTACATAAACAAAAATTAACATCAGTAATTCCTAATATCAACACAATTATTTATTGCTAATAAACTAAAGAACGACTTAAACATTTGGTTATCTATGCATAAGATAAAATTGCCCAAGTGAAGTTATCATTAAAATAACTACCCCTATTAAAACACTAAAGTTGAACTATTTAACGGAACCATTAAATGGTTTTAAAGTAGTGAAGGTTGATTTATACCAAAATATCCGATCATAATTATCTTTTTACTAAAATCGTTAAGCACTTACCTTATTAATGACTTAATTTGTATCAAAATTAATAAAATGGCTTTTGTAAACATGGAAGGTGTAACCCTTCATGAGATTAATAAACGAAATGAAAATACCATGTCTGAATACATTGGTATTGAGTTTATAGATTTTGGCGAAGACTATTTAACTGCCCGCATGCCAATAGACCATAGAACAGTTCAGCCATTAAGAATTGTAAATGGAGGTGCCTATTGCGTATTAGCCGAAACAGTAGGTAGTTTGGCCGCCAACCTTGCTGTAGATAGAACAAAATTTGTTGCCGTTGGATTAGATATTAATGCAAATCATGTTCGAAGTGCACACGAAGGGAATGGTTATGTATTTGGTACTGCCAGGCCCATTCACTTAGGAAGAACAACACATGTTTGGGAAATAAAAATTACCGATAAAAATGGTAAACTTAATTGCATAAGCCGACTAACAATGGCTGTCATAGAAATAAAAAAAGATGAACGAGGATTTAATCCACCAAAGGTTTAATGAAGCCAAACAAATAGGCTGTAATTTTGCCGCAATGCGATTACCTAAAAGTAATGACGCTTATTATTTTTATGCTTCTGAATCCCCAAAAATGCAAAGAGTAGAGTATCAACAAGCTCTAGATAGGCCATTGTTTTTTGGCTCGCCATATGGTGCAGGTGATAAAGCTTACACTTTTATTAGTGATGCCGTATACAAGAATAACAGCTGTATTTTCGGCCAATTACCTGCCACTCAAAATTCATCTGATTCATTCTTTGAAAAGAAATTGAATCAAAATTTCTATGCTGATCAAACTACCTATACTGATTATGTAGATAACATTGTTTTAAATATAAAATTAGATAAGTTTGATAAAGTAGTTGCCGCTAGGTGTGAACAAAGTGATTTTAAAGAAGAATTAGATGCTGCGCAACTTTTTATTGATGCTGCAACTAAATACCCCGATGCTGCAGTTTATTTTTTTAAAATAAATGATGTTGGCTGTTGGATTGGAGCTACCCCAGAAAAACTATTATCAGTTACAAACAATACGATTGAAACAGTTGCTTTAGCTGGAACAATTCCTGCAGATGGAAATACGGCTTGGACCAATAAAGAACATGACGAACAAGGGATGATTGAATTCTTTATTGGTAATATATTAAAACAACATGGCTTTAAAAGGTATACACTTACTGATGTTGAAACCATTACAGCTGGAGAATTAAGCCACTTACGCAGTGTATTCAATGCTAAAATTACTCCTGATTTATTGAAAACCAAACTACATAAATTACTCGGAGATTTAAATCCAACTCCTGCAGTATGCGGTTTGCCTCAGTTTGAAGCAAGTTTGTTTATTGCCGAAAATGAAAAAATGGAACGTAGGTTTTATAGCGGCTTTATAGGTATGCAGTGGCCAAGTAATAATTTTGAATTATTTGTTAATTTAAGATGTGCCGAACTCTTCAGAAACAATGCACTATTGTATGCAGGAGCAGGTATTACAATGGCAAGTTCTCCTATTAAAGAATGGGAAGAAACTCAAAGAAAGCTAAACACAGTAAAATCTTTGTTTAAATAATAATTATTCTTTTTCGTACCCACTTATTACCATTACTATTTCACCCTTCGGAGGCTTAATTTCGTAATACGTTATCAGCTCGTCAATTGTACCATTAAGTGTTTCTTCAAACATTTTGGTTAGTTCTCTTGATACAGATGCTTGTCGATCACCTCCAAAAAACTCTTTCAGCTGGTTTAAGCACTTAACCAATCTGTGCGGAGATTCATATAAAATAATTGTTCGTACTTCTTTACTTAATTCCCTTATTTTAGTTTGACGACCTTTCTTGTCTGGTAAAAAACCTTCAAAACAAAAACTATTGGAAGGCAAACCACTTTTAACCAAAGCAGGTACAAAAGCTGTTGCACCAGGTAAACACTCAACAGATATTTTTTCCCTCAAACATTCTCGTACCAATAAGAAACCAGGATCACTAATGGCAGGCGTACCTGCGTCACTTACAAGTGCTATAACTTTACCAGATTGAAGCATATCAATAAACCGACTTAGCTCGCGGTGCTCATTGTGCATGTGATAAGGTATTAGCTGCTTATCAATTCCATAATGCTTCAATAGTTTAATACTTTGCCTTGTGTCTTCAGCCAAAATAGCATCTACCTCCTTTAAAATACGAAGTGCCCTTAGCGTAATATCTTCTAAGTTCCCTATTGGCGTTGGCACCAAATAAAGTTTACCGCTCATACTTGCAATATACTATCATTCACAAAATATTATATCATTGCTCATAAAAGCGCTAAAAACCTGTGAAAAGTTTTAACCCATTTATTTTTTAATTCATCTACAACACTTAATTTAGCCAAAAATTAACAACCTATTAGTTATGAATTTTCCTGATAATTTATTGTACACAAAAGACCATGAGTGGGTACGCATTGAAGGCGACACTGCTTTTATTGGAATCACAGACTTTGCTCAACATGAGTTAGGTGACATTGTTTACGTTGACATCAACACTATTGGCAAATCAGTTGGCCAACATGATGTTTTTGGAACGGTAGAAGCAGTTAAAACTGTTTCTGATTTATTTTCGCCTTTAAGCGGTACTGTTACAGAGTTTAATAACGCATTAGAAAGTGCACCGGAATTAGTAAATAGTGATGCTTATGGTGAAGGATGGATGGTTAAGATAACAGGCTTTAACCAAGAAGAGGTTTCAGGATTAATGAACGTTAGTGACTACAAAACATTAGTTGGAGCTTAATTTTCTTAATAGATAATACCTAAACGCCATCAGTTTAAATTACTGATGGCGTTTTTTATGAAATTATAATGTCACGTTTATAATAAAAAAGCCCGTTTCAATATTGAAATGGGCTATTTTATTAAGTTTTATTATAATTAATGCTTACTTCACCGTAACACGTTGTGTGTATTGCTTGCCATTGTTAATTAATTGCAATAAGTAAATACCCGATGGTAATCCTTGTGCATCAATCTCAGCTGTTTTACCATTCATAATGATGCTTTCGTTATATACTTTAGCACCTAATACATTGTATAAAGTAACCTCTGTCTTGCCCATCATTGTTTCTTTGGTATTAATATTAAACTTACCCGTATTTGGGTTCGGATAAATACTTAAACTAGTTGAGTTTGTAACTTCATCTAATGATGTTACTAATACACGAACATTACGCTCTACTGTTGCCGAAACATTACCAGCTTGATCTATCACTTTATAACGTACGTATTTCCATCCGCTTAAATCAGCCCATAATGTATCATTACGTTTGCCTAAATCACTTGTTATAATCACTGAAGGACGCAATTGTTCGTCTGTCTCATAATTATCTGTAATACGGAAACCCGGTTCTACATAATCATGGAATCGTGACATATCTAATGGATTACTACCCAATATCTCTATCACTGGTGCAACGCGGTCTACCACATTTACTTGTCTTACCACATTGGTTGAGTTGTTCGAGCCATCTCTTACCGTATAAGTTATAGTATATGTGCCCAATTTATTTACATCCACCTTGTTGTCTACTATACGTATCAAACTGTTCTCTGAGTAATAGTTGTCGCTCGCATTTACGCCCGGATCTGTGTAGTTCTGATTGTATACATCTACTATCAATGGGTTTTGACCCAATAAACTTACTACCGGTGATATCGTGTCTTGTACATCTATTTGTACCTGACGTGGTGGTGTGCAATTGTTTAATGGATCGCACAATACCACTTGGATAAAGTAAC
>CANHBJ010000002.1 GCA_947459075.1 Bacteroidota bacterium | reverse complement strand
TCTTCAGTATGTTTGTGGGTGGCACTTTTGCAGGCTTTGCTGATATGTTTAGTCAGTTGCAAAAAACTTTAGGAGCAACACAAAGCGTGCGTGAAATATTGCGTGCAGAAGGCGAACCTGTAGAGCTTACTCAAATTGCCATTGATTCGCAATATGTGTTAAACGGGAATGTGTCGTTTAAACAAGTTGCATTTAGTTACCCAAGCCGTAATGATGTAAGCGTATTAAAAGACATTACGCTTACGGCTAAAAATGGCGAGCAAATTGCTTTGGTTGGTCCGAGTGGTGCAGGTAAAAGTACCATAGCCAGTTTATTGTTAAAGTTTTACGAACCAACATCGGGTAGCATTTTGTTTGATGATAAAGATGGTATCAGCTTTCCGTTAACACAATTGCGTAAGCAAATGGCTTTTGTGCCTCAAGATGTTGTATTATTTGGCGGCACCATTGCCGAAAATATTGCTTACGGTAAATTAGGCGCTACTGCAGAAGAAATTGCAGATGCTGCTCGTAAAGCCAATGCACACGATTTTATCTGTAAGTTTCCTGAAGGTTATGAAACCATAGTAGGAGAGCGTGGTATTAAATTAAGTGGTGGACAACGACAGCGCATTGCCATTGCACGTGCTATTTTAAAAAACCCGGCTATTCTTATTTTGGATGAAGCCACTTCATCATTAGATAGTGAGAGCGAACAATTGGTACAAGAGGCCTTAGATAACTTAATGAAAAACCGCACCAGTTTTGTGATTGCGCACCGATTAAGTACTATTCGTAACGCACATAAAATTGTGGTAATAGATAAAGGCACAGTTACCGAAGAAGGCTCACACGAGCAGTTAATGGCTAACAATAGCCTTTACCGCAAACTAAATGATATGCAGTTTGAGTTTGGCAGTGTGGTAGTATAATAACAAACGTTTAGAATTAGCAAAAATACTTTGTTATGCTTTATCATAAACTCTTAAAACTTTCGGTATTTTCGAATATCATGAAAAAATTGGTATTCACTGTTTTCTGTTTTATATACGCTTTAAATTATAGTTGGGCTTTTTTACCACAGCCATATTTGTTGTCGCCAACATCTGGTGTGCAGTTAAAAGCTTTTGAAGTTACTGTTTTAGTAAATACCTTATCTCAAGCAACAGGTTATCAATTTCAGTTCGATTCTGTAACAACATTCTCTAGCTTGTATTTGGCAACAGTTCATTCGGCTACAAACAGTGCGTATTCCCCTTCGTGCCGTAAAGGCTTAAAAGTATATTGGCGTGCTCGTGCTTATAAATCAGGCGATACATCTGCTTGGTCTGACACGTATAACTTTATAGCTGCTATTAAAATGGTTAATAATAGTCCCGCAACAAACACCACGGGTGCGCTAAGATCGCTTAATGCATATCCAGTAACCTCAACTAAACAGGCTACATACTTATTTAAAGTGGATACATCGCCCACGTTTAACACGCCACTTTACACCTTCAAAATACAACCCGAATCCTATTTTATAGATACGCCTTTGTTTCAGTTTGGACGCAAATTTTATTGGACATGCACTGCCATCAATACAGATGGTGATACACTTGATTGGTCGGATGTAACTAACTATACTTTTTACACACAACCTACGCTTAATAACATATCGGCTAATATATACCCTAGGAATATTTTAACTTGGCCAACTACCAGCTTGGCTATGGTTGAGTTGCAGTGGGACACCGCAGCAGATTTTTCATCGATGAGATTACAAACAAAATTGTTGGCTCCAGTAAACATACAAGATACACAGTATAATTTATTGTTTGATAGGCGCTACTATTTTAGAATTAGAGCAAAGTTTGGTAATCATGTTTCAGCATGGTCGGCAGTGCGCAATGCATTGGTATATGGTGCTGGTGCAGTTACATCGCCAAGTAATACATCTGGTTCAGCTATATTAAAACCTAATATGAGTTGGGCATTACGTACAGGTGCAACCAGTCAATTGCAACTTTATGCCGATTCGGCTTTAACCCTACTGCTATTAGATACCTTAACTACTAACACCTCAATTGTATACCCCAATAATTTAAAGCTAAATACGAAGTATTACACACGCTTGCGCCACATGCATGCCTTAGATACAACAGCATGGAGTAACACTTGGTTCAAAACTTATACAGGGCAAATAAGTAACATAGGTCAGCCAAGTAATAATGCCGTTAATCAAGATGTGAGGTTGCGTTTTTATGTGCGCAAAGATACTTGGGCAGATAAAGTTGTAATTGAAATTGATTCAGGCTCGGTATTTAGTGCTAATCCAACAAGGTTTTTTATAAGCAGCGATTCGTTAAAATATGATGGAACTTTTTATTATTATTTAGATACATCAGTTGGGTATGGTGGTACATTTGTGTGGCGTGCCTACCAGATTATGGGAACTGATACTGCTGAGCGTTCTTTAGCTCGAGTCTTTAAAACCAAATCATTGCCTTTACTTTATTTTCCACCAAATGGTATGATAGGAATTGGTACAAGTACTGGTGCCTTAATTACAGGCATTAAAGGCTCGGAGCAGGTGCAGTGGCAACTAGATACCACCACACAATTTAACTCGCCTGAATTAGCCCAAGGAATTGATTCTCATGTACCTGATGATTTTACACCACAGTATGTAAATTTAAACTTTCCAACCGATAGACTTTTTGAGAAAACATATTATTGGCGTGTCAGATGCATTAATAGGATCGATACTTCTAAGTGGACCAGTCCATTTAATTTTTCAACCACCACACAAATGCAGTTACTAACTCCAGTTAATAATGCAACGGCTGTTTCTATTCGTCCTTACTTAAGTTGGAGTATTCAAGGTTCTGTGAGTGATTTTGGCTTTCAATATCAGCTAATAAATGATACATTAACAGGTGAACCACTTACCAAAACTTTGATAGGAAAAGAACAAGCCGGTGATTCCGCATTATGCGGGTTTTCCACAAAATATTATTGGCGTGCACGTGCATTTCACTCACGCGATACCAGCCTTTGGTCTTCATATAGCGCTTTTACAACTGTTAATAGGCCTGTTATCGGAACTCCAATTTTGATATCGCCTGCGAATGGCCAATTAAACGTTCCGATCACACAGCTTACTTTAAGCTGGGGCTCTGCTGCAAACGCTTCAAGTTACGATGCACAAGTATCAACTGATGAACAATTTAATACAGTAGTTGCAAGTGGAAATACTTCAGCGAGGAGTGTGTTTTTCACAGGTCAACAAATAAACACCAAATATTGGTGGCGTGTTAGAGGCCGTATAGACACACTTATTGGTTCGTGGTCTGCGCCTCGTTGGTTTCAAACAGTACCTCCTGTTGGATTAAATACTTTTGATGTCAATTCCAATACATCTATCTTTCCTAATCCGGCAAATCAAAAACTCATTGTAGAAACCCCGCAACCATCAACTATTGTTGTATATGATTTATTGGGTACAAAAATACTAGAGGTCATAGCGGAAAACACTTTGCACCATTGCGAAACCAAAACTTGGAAACAGGGTATTTATCTAGTAAAAGTAAAAATAAATCAGCGGACTATTGTTAAAAAAATTGAAGTAATACATCCATAAAAAACGCCCCGAAAATCGGGGCGTTTTTTATTTATACATCTTTTCTCGTTGCTCTTTAATAGCAGGATCGTTAATGTATTCGTCAAAAGTCATGCGTTTATCAATAACACCACCCGGGGTTATTTCAATAATGCGATTAGCAATGGTTTGACTAAACTCATGATCATGTGTGGTAAACAAAGCAATATGATTCCAATCTTTTAAAGCGTTATTAAATGCGGTAATCGATTCCAAATCCAAGTGATTGGTAGGTTCATCTAAAAGCAAACAATTGGCATTGGTTAGCATCATACGGCTGGTCATACAACGTACTTTTTCGCCACCACTTAATACATTAGATTTTTTAAATACCTCTTCGCCACTAAACAACATCTTACCCAAAAATCCACGTATATAAGTTTCGTCTTTTTCTTTACTGAACTGACGTAACCAATCCACCAAATTATCATCACTATTAAAGTAGTGGCTGTTTTCGTTTGGTAAATAGGAGGTGGTAATGGTTTGTCCCCAAGCGATGTTCCCTGCATCAGGTTTAATTTCATCAACCAATACTTGATAAAAGGCAGTAGGTGCCATTGGGTTTCGGCTTAGTAATGCTACTTTATCGCCTTTAACTAAAGTAAAAGAAATGTCGTTAAACAAAACTGTTCCATCAGGAGCTTTCTTACTTAGGTGTTCTACATTTAAAATTTGGTCACCACAATCGCGGTCGGCTTTAAAAATAATCGCGGGGTATTTACGTGTTGATGGTCTTATTTCATCAACATTTAGTTTTTCTAATAATTTTTTACGGCTGGTTGCTTGTCTGCTCTTAGATGCATTTGCACTAAAACGCTCGATAAACTCTTGTAATTCCTTACGTTTATCTTCTACTTTTTTGTTTTGATCAGAACGTTGGCGCAAGGCTAACTGGCTACTCTCATACCAAAATGAGTAATTACCAGTGAATAGCTGAACTTTGCCAAAATCAATATCAGCTACATGGGTGCAAACGGCATCTAAAAAATGCCTATCATGACTTACTACAATTACCGTATTTTGAAAATCAGCTAAGAAGTTTTCTAGCCACCCAATTGTTTCTACGTCTAAATCGTTGGTTGGTTCATCTAATAATAATATATCAGGATTACCAAATAAAGCTTGAGCTAACAATACACGCACTTTTTCTTTACCGCTCAGTTCACTCATCAACATGCTATGTAGTTCCTCTTTTACACCTAAGCTGCTCAATAATTCAGCAGCATCACTTTCTGCATTCCAACCTTCCATATCGGCAAATATGCCTTCCAATACACCTGCGCGCTCACCGTCAGCATCGGTAAAATCCGCCTTTGCGTATAATGCATCTTTTTCTAGCATTACTTCCAAAAGTTTTTTGTTACCCATAATAACGGTTTGCAATACCGGGTAGTTATCGAAAGCAAAGTGGTTTTGAGAAAGTACACTCATGCGTTCACCTGGTGTCATAGATACATTACCAGTGGTGGGTTCAATTTCGCCCGACATGATTTTTAACAAGGTAGATTTACCTGCACCGTTTGCGCCAATCACACCATAGCAGTTGCCTGGTGCAAATTTAATATTCACTTCATCAAACAACACGCGCTTACCATAGCGCAAACTTAAATTAGATACTGATAACATGGAGCATTACAAATTTGAGGGCGCGAAAGTACGAAAAAGAGTTTAATGTTGGGAAGATTAAGTTGAGTAGCTAAATTAACAAGGCGTAAACCGTAAACCTTAGCAAGAATTGAGTTTCGATTAAGATTAAATGTATATCGAAGTGATTAAATTCAATTGATGTATAACGAAATAAAGATATTCTAATAGAATAAAATTTAGGATGACTTTATCAGATAATACGTAGTTAACTGTTTTAGTCTTCCTCCTCCTCTGGCGGTGCTTCTTCGTTATAACTAAAGTAAGTTTCGCCAATAGCCAAGAGTATATCTTTCACTTCATTTGCCTTGTCGGAATCTTTTTGTTTTTCGTAGGCAACAACCAGGTTACGCAATATTCTTTTAATAATAGACAAATTACCGCATGCTTCAAAATAATCGGGTTGTGGTTCGATTTTTATTTGGCGTATGAACTGTTCGAGGTTAGCCTTACTAAATACTGCACCATTGTTAAAGGCATTGATATAAAACAATACACGTCCTTCACGGTAATCGTGCTGTGTTTTTAAATTAAAAGGATCGTTAAGTAGCAGTTGTTTGTTCTCTTCTTTATATGCGCAAACAAAATGTTGTGGTAAGTTTACTCCAAAAATAGGCAAGTGTAGCCTTTGTCCTAACAAAATATAAATAACCGCCATCATAATGGGGTTACCTTTTCGTGTTTCAAGCACTATATTTATAAAAGAATTTTCAGGCGCGTGGTAGTTGTCTATGTTGCCTTTAAATCCTAATTCGTTGTATAAAACACTGTTTATAATACGTACTTTTTCATACGGACTTAAATCATGGTGCATATCAAGCCATATATCTAATCGAATTTTATCTATATGGTTAATAATATCTTGTTCATTTAAATTAGGATACTGGTAACGTGCAATCAAGTAAATACCCGTTAGCAGATCTTGTTCCGATGAGCTGAACCAATCAGCAAATTCCTTTAACAGTTCGTAATATTGTATACGATGTACTACTTGTAAAAGCCTATTTTGTTGGGTTGTATTTTGCAGTTTATTCCACTCGCTTTCCAAAATTGGAATAGCATCTTTGCCTAATGATAGAAGTTTACTTTCCACATGGTTAAGTACCTCCTGGTCATCATCATCAAGCAAAGCAACTAACGAATGAATTTCCCTTTCGTTTATCATGCTTTATTTGGTGTAGCTATTTTTTTGCCGTTTTTTTAGCAGTTGTTTTTTTTGCCGTTGTTTTCTTTGCAGCTGTTTTTTTAGCAGCCGCCTTTTTAGGTGCCTTTTTTGCAAATGCGTCTGGTTCTTCTATTTCAATAAGTTTTTTTACTTCATCTAAAGTAATGCTTGCAAGGTCATCGGCAGTATATTTTTCGCCATCTTTCTTGCGTGCTATCTTAATCATCTTTTTACCAAAGCGAATAAAAGGCCCCCATCTGCCGTTTTCAAGGGCAATCTTTTCATCATCCCATTGTTGTATAAAACGGTTGGCTTCTTTGTCTATTTTCTTACCAATCAACTCATCCATTTGTGGTTGGGTAAGTTCATCAAAATTATAATTGCGAGGCACGTTTATGTACAAATCGTTCCATTTTATAAATGGACCAAAGCGACCCTTGCCTTTTGTAATAGGTTTGTTTTTAAATGTACCAACTGGAGCATCTGCTGTTTGTTTGGCGTTAATTACTTCGGCAACACGAGTTAAATCAACTTCCATTAATTCTTCGCCTTTGGGCAATGATATAAAATCATCTCCCCACTTAACATATGGCCCATAACGGCCTACATTAACAGATACTTCTTTGCCTAGATATTCGCCAAGTGTACGGGGTAATTTAAATAATTCTAAAGCTTCTTCTAATGTTATTGAATCGATGCGCTGACTTTGAAGCAACTTACCATATTGTGGTTTTTCCTCTTCAGTGGCCTCGCCTAATTGAACATAAGGTCCAAATTTACCCACTTTAGCGTATATGTTTTTACCCGTTAATGGATCAACACCAAGGGTACGTTCTCCACTTTGTCGCTCTGCTGTTTCAGTTGTTTTTTCTACCTCTTCATGAAACGGTTTATAGAAATCCGCAATCATCTTATTCCATTGTATTTGGCCACGAGCAATCTCATCAAACTCTTTTTCTACGTTTGCTGTAAAGTTATAATCCATAATTTTATCAAAGTGTTTTGATAAAAAGTCGGTTACTATCATGCCAATATCACTAGGAAAAAGTTTTGCTTTTTCGCTTCCGTATTTCTCTGATTTAACTTCACGTTTAATTTCACCTTTTTCTAAAGTTAAATTAGTAAAGTTACGCTCTTTCCCATCACGGTCTTCTTTTACCACATAACCTCGTTTTTGTATGGTACTAATTGTTGGTGCGTAGGTTGATGGTCGACCAATACCTAACTCTTCTAATTTTTTTACCAAGCTGGCCTCTGTGTAACGTGGGGCAGGACGAGTAAATTTCTCTGCAGCATCCATGTTAATTAAAGTAAGTTTTTCGCCTACTTTTAAAGGAGGCAGCATTTTGCTGTTTTCATTTTCGGATTCATCATCCGTACTTTCTAAATATACTTTTAAGAAACCATCAAACTTCAATACTTCTCCTGTTGCAGTTAAGGTATCGGGTAAAGTACTTACACCTATTTGTGCAATGGTACGTTCTATTTGCGCTTTGCTCATTTGCGAGGCGATAGCACGTTTATAAATTAAATCGTAAAGTCTTTTTTCTTGAGGGGTACCATCAATATCTATATTTTCAAAATAGGTTGGACGTATGGCCTCGTGAGCTTCTTGTGCACTATCGTTTTTAGTGGTGTAACGTTTAGGATTGCTGTATTGTGCACCAAAGTTTTTGGTAATATAATCTTTGGCTGCTCCTATTGCTAGTTCACTTAAGTTTACACTGTCAGTACGCATATAAGTAATCAATCCATGTTCATATAGTTTTTGAGCAATACTCATGGTGGTACTTACACCATATCCTAGTTTCCTACTTGCTTCTTGTTGTAGTGTTGATGTGGTAAATGGAGGAGCAGGTGATTTTTCTGCGGGTTTAACATCTAAATTATTTATCGTAAAATCGGCATTAATACATTTTTGTAAGAAGGCCATTGCATCTGCTTCTTTATCAAAACGTTTTGATAATTCGGCATCCATTTGTTTGCCACCTACATTAAAATGTGCTACAATTTTAAAGGCAGATGAGTGGCTAAAGTTGTTAATTTCTCTTTCACGTTCAACAATTAACCTCACGGCAACTGATTGTACCCGACCGGCACTTAAGTTACCTTTAATTTTTTTCCATAGTACTGGCGATAATTCAAAACCTACTAACCTATCTAATACCCTTCTTGCTTGTTGTGCATTTACTAGGTTATAATCTATTCCACGAGGGTTTTCTATTGCACGTAAAATAGCAGGCTTAGTAATTTCATGAAAAACTATGCGCTTGGTGTTTTCTGGTGTTAATTTTAGCACCTCGCTTAAATGCCAAGAAATGGCTTCACCCTCACGGTCCTCATCGGATGCTAACCAAACCATATCACTTTGTGCGGCTAGTTTTTTTAATTCACTTACTACAGCTTTTTTCTCTGCAGGTACTTCATATTGAGGTTCGAAATTCTTATCAATTCTGATGGCTTCGTCACCTTTCGCCAAATCACGTATATGGCCATAACAGCTTTTTACGGTAAAGTCTTTACCTAAAAATTTCTCTATGGTTTTTGCCTTTGCAGGCGACTCAACTATCACAAGGTTCTTTGTCATACGGCAATATTACTAACTTATATAAAAACAAAAAAACAGTGAGTTAACGCTCACTGTTTCGGTACGCACGTTACAATTTTTTTTAGTTTACAACAAGTTTGTGCGCAAATGTTCCGTTTTGAGTAGTAACATTTATCAGGTAAATACCTGCTTTTAAATCACTACGGTTTATGGCCAAGCTATGCATGCCAGCTTGCATTTCGCCTTGTTGCAGGTTGCTTACTTTGCGCCCTGTTACATCACAAATATTAATTTCAATGTGTTGTGTTTGTTTCAACTCAAACTGGGCATAAGCAGAACCTTCCATCGGGTTAGGGTATACATTAAATGCCATTTCTTGTTTTAAATTATCCAATAATCCTGTTGATGAAGTGATTGAAAAATCATCAATAAAGGTGTTGTTACCCCTTAAATTTCTTAACTCAAAACGTATGCGTGCATTCGTCATGCTTCGATATGGTGTCAAGTCAAAAGTTAATGTAGTCCATTGCGATGTTTCGGTTGGAATTAGCTCTGTTGTTGCCATGCTTAATGATGGTGTTGCCGAATATATTTTTGTTTCAGTTCTTCCAAAATCACCACTAATACCAATTTCTAAAACATCACCAGAACTTTTTCTGGCATTTGCTAAACGAACTTTTAATACCGGATTAGCTAATGTAGAAATATCTATTAATGGTGAGTTAAATTCATCTCGAGTATGTGTAACAGCTAAATAATTAAAATTACGAAATGCAATACTTTTTGTGCCATTATAACCAATGTTATCTATTTTCCATCCATTTGCTCCGTTTTGTAGGTTTTGTATACGCCATCCTGCCGCGGTAATATTTGCGTCTTCAAATCCATAGCTATATGGTGCTTTAATGTTAGATTGTGCTACTGATGCATAACTACCATCTGGTAATATTCCTGCCGCAGCTAGGTTATTATTTGAATAAATAGCACTTCTGTATAAATTCATTTCAGCAATAGCTCTTGCCTTCTGTCCGAGTGTATATGTATTGGCACATTTACCATCTAAATAATCCATATAATTATTAATCATATCTGGTAAATCAGGATTATCACCTTTACATGAGTTTAAAGTTGCATCACATACAGAACCATAATTAGCCTCAGATACAGGAGGTGTATCACAAACACGATCACCTGCTGATGAACAATTTGATGCTGTTTGGCCTGTGCAACCATCTTGAAAAGGATGATACAAGCCCACCCAATGTCCAACTTCGTGTGTTAAAGTACGGCCCATATGGCTTGTGTTACCCGATTGTATACTTCCCACATAATCAGCACGAATTACAATACCATCATTGTTAGGAGCAAAATTCATATAAAAAGGAAATTGTGCGTAACCTAAAACAGTTCCTCCGCTTGATCCTCCGAGGCTGATACTTTTTACAACCCAAATATTCAAGTATTTAGTACTATTCCACCTGCTTAATGCTTTTACGTTATCACTTGCATTCTCAGTGGCAGTGCTTTGTATGCGGTTGATGCCATCATGTCGAATGCCATTAGGGTCAACTTGTGCCAACCTAAATTCAAACTCCATATCAGTTGCATTAGGGTTGGTACTTTTATCTCCATTAGTTCCTGCTTTTTTGCGAAAATCTTCATTTAAAATACGCATTTGATCCATGATTTGTGCTTGGGTGATATTCTCTGAACCACCGTTATGTATAACATGAAATACAACTGGTATATATTTTACATTACCTTGTTTAGCAAAGTTTTTATTGGTTAATAAAGCATTGGCAATTTTGCTTGCTTCTTGGTTTCCTCTTTCTTCTTCCATAGCCAATAATGGATTGGCTTGTTTCATTTGGTAATGAACTTGGTCAGTTGCACAAGGAATAATCTCTTGAGCTTGTGTATTTATAAGTGCGAATGAAAGGATGCTAGCTAATAAAATTTTTTTCATTTGAATAGTTTGATCAACTTTTGGTGTAATTCAAGTTGCAAGATAGGGCTAAAATATTAGAAAATAGTGGTATGGCACTTATCAACTTACTAAACTTTTACATTTTAGGTGTTGGTATACAGTAGCTTGATGCGAATTAAATATGGTTAGAATTAGTTATAATTTTTACTTATCAATTAATGGCATTATTTCTAAGTACAAAATCGGCCAGAACCAATGCAGACATAGCTTCTATTATGGGCACAGCTCTTGGAACTACACAAGGGTCGTGCCTTCCGCTTGCTAACAATGTAACTTCTTCTCCTTGGTTTGATATTGTTTGTTGCTCACTTCTTATAGTGGCCACAGGTTTAAATGCGCATTTAAAAAATATAGGTTCTCCATTACTTATACCGCCTTGCACCCCACCACTGTTATTGGTGCGAGTATGTATTCCAGTTTCAGTTACATAAAATTCATCATTATGTGCACTACCAAACGCTTGTGCTGCATCAAAACCACTTCCAATTTCAAATCCTTTACAAGCATTTATGCTTAACATGGCTTTACCTAATTCGGCATGTAGTTTATCAAATATTGGTTCGCCCAATCCTGCAGGAGCATTTTTGATTATACATGAAATTGCACCACCAACACTGTCGCCTCTTTTTCCAGTTTCGGTAATCAATTCAATCATTTGGTTTGATGTGTTTTCATCCGGGCAACGCACCATACTTTTTTCAATGTTTGAAACATCTATTTGCTCTGGAGTGGTTTGTAATTTAACAGTCCCAACCTGACTAACATAGGCGTGGATAAAGATGCCTTTTTCTGCTAAAAATAATTTAGCAACTGCACCTGCTAAAACACGTGCTACGGTTTCGCGGGCCGATGATCTTCCTCCGCCTCGGTAATCGCGTATACCATATTTGGTTTGATAGGTATAGTCGGCATGAGATGGACGAAACACATCTTTTAAATGCGAGTAATCTTGGCTGCGTTGATCGTTGTTGCGCACCATCATGCAAATAGGTGCTCCAGTAGTTTTTCCTTCAAATATCCCCGATAAAATTTCAAACGATTCGTCTTCATTTCTTGAAGTGGTAATTTCGCTTTGTCCTGGTTTGCGTTTATTTAATTCGGCCTGTATAAAATCTAAATCAATACTTAAATTACCTGGACAGCCATCAATAACAACACCCAAAGCAGGTCCATGACTTTCACCAAAAGTAGTGATGCGAAAAAGTTGTCCGTATGTATTTCCTGCCATGTTAATTTTTATAAATTATGAAGTTTATTTTTATATATAGGTTAAGTGATATTGCTTACGATTCAGTGGTAATTTCAAAACCAACCTTACGCATATCATCCCAAAAATGTGGGTACGATTTTGCTACCACTTCAATATCGTTAATCAATACGTCATCAAATAACAAAGCCAACGGAGCCAAAGCCATTGCCATGCGGTGATCTTGATACGTATTAAACGATGTTGGTTTTATTAAGTTTTCTTTAACAATTTTATTAATGTGTAGCTCGCTGCCATTTTGGGTGATATCAAAACCACATTTACCCAATTCGGTGCATAATGCAGTTAAGCGTTTACTCTCTTTTGCTTCTAAGTGTGCAACGTTTATAAACGTGCAAGGTATGTTTAATGCACACATCAACACGGCCATTGCAGGCACCATATCTGGGTAATTTAACATATCGTAACATGCGTTTTCTAAATAGTTATTGTTTTTGGTAAGCAGCGCACCTTGTGAGTTATATTGCGTACTGATGCCAAAACGTTCCATGTAATTGGCAATAATCGCATCGCCTTGGGCACTGTTGGATGTAAGTTTATTAAGGGTGATATCGCCTTCTTTTGCCAACGCCAAAAACTGATACCAAAAAGCAGCAGCACTCCAATCGGGTTCAATAAAAAAAGTATCGGGAGCAGTTTGGTTCTGATATGGTTTTATCACCACATCTTCTTGTATCGTAACATCAACTCCAAATTGTTTCAATAAATCGGATGTTAAATTAATATATGGTTTTGACACGGTGTGTTTACCTAATTGAATGGATAAACCATTTTTAAAATTTGGAGCTACTAGCATCAATGCACTCACAAACTGACTACTTGTTGATGCATCAACAGAAACAATACCACCATGAAGATTTTTGCCTTTTATTCGAAGGGGCGGAAATCCATCTTTATCGATGTAATCAATATCGGCACCTAGTTGAATTAATGCATTAACCAAAGCCCCAATGGGCCTGTTATGCATGCGTTCACTGCCTTGTAAAATTACATCTATATTTGGTGTAGTGGCATAGTATGCCGTAAGAAATCGCATGCAAGTTCCTGCATTTTTTACATCAACTGAACCTTGTGTTTGTTGTAATGCATGTTGCATAATCACACAATCATCGGCAGTAGAAATATTTTGAATAACGGTATTAGAGGAAAGCACTTTATTTAAAACCATTACACGGTTGCAAATGCTTTTTGATGCAGGTAATGTGATGTTACCTATTAATTGTTTGGTTGGATGTTTTATCCGAAGGTTGCTCATAACCCATCGTAATAGTTTAACGCAAGTGCTATTTGAGCATCAGTACAAGTGTAATCGAAACCTGCTTTGCCAATCCGTTTTAGTAAGCTAAAGTTGATATTTTGGTTACTGTTCTTTTTGTCTTGGCGCATATACTTAATTAATTCAGGAGATAAAATATTGCGCAACGAATATTTAGGGAAGTGCTGTAAAATCACTTCACTAATTAATCTCAATTCTCTACCGCTTAAACCATTATGTTCTTTTGATAAAAACGCCTCGCAAATCATACCAATGGCAATTGCTTCGCCATGCTTTAGTGGATTCTTATCGTGTATTAAAGAGTAAGACTCTATAGCATGACCAATAGTATGTCCGAAGTTTAGCACTTTACGTAAGCCATCCTCAATAGGGTCTTTTTTAACAATTTGAGTTTTAACTTTAATAGAGCCCTGAATGAGTTGGCTCATGCTTTCTGCATCAATATTTTTTACCCAGATTACTTTTTCCCAATATTCTTCCATGGCTACTAGGCCATGTTTAATAATTTCGGCAAAACCATTTAGTAATTCTCTTTTGGGTAATGTGGACAAAAAATCTGCACTTACAAATACCGAACTCGGGTTTTTTATAATACCAACAGCATTTTTAATGCCCAAGTAATCTACTCCTAACTTTCCACCTATGCTACTATCAACCATGGCTAAAAGTGTTGTTGGAACATTTATAAAATCAATTCCACGTTTAAAAGTTGCTGCCGCAAAACCACCCAGATCACCAATAACACCTCCACCTAAATTAATTAAAGCTGTTTGTTTATCGGCTTGATTTTTTATCAGTTCATCCCAAATAAGTTGTAAGTTATTAACGGTTTTATGTTCTTCACCGCTGGCTATTTTTATTACTTTAACGTCAAAAAGAGTTTTGGTTAAAATGGGTAAACAGTGCTTTTCAGTATTTTCGTCAACTAGCACAAATACCTGCGAGTAAGAGCGTTCAATTAACTGTTCTAACAGTAAATCAAATACTTCAGGGCCTATGTAAATACTATAATCCTTTAGGTTGTACTCTTTCAAGCGGGTAAAAATTAATAATTGGTTTATGGCAAAAAATAGCTAAGTGCGATTATTTTTGCGCAAACAAATTTGTGGTATTTTCGGTTAAATTAATAATTAAGTAATAAAAACTGTGCAAACCAATATACAAAATAAGCCTTTAGCCTTAAGTTTCGATAATACTGAAATTGCTTTTAAGTCTAAAAGTAACAACGAATTAACACAATCATTCTTGTTGTTTAAAGCCATTGGATATAATTGGTTAGTAAAGATGGGTCCACCAATGGTAAATGGAGCATTTAGTATAGGTTTACCCATAAAAGGGTTAATTAAAAGCACTGTTTTTAAACAGTTTTGTGGTGGAGAAAGCATGGATGATTGTAACAAAACCATCGACCAACTATATGGTTATGGTGTAGGTACTATTTTAGATTACAGTGTAGAAGGAGAAGAAAAAGAGGAAAGTTTTAATGCCACTGTTACCGAGACGCTAGAAACCATTAACAAAGCCCAAAACAATCCTAAAATACCATTTTGTGTTTTTAAAGTTACTGGCTTGGCTAGGTTTGATTTATTGGCAAAAGTGTCGGCCAAAGAAATCTTAACAATGAATGAAGAAACTCAGTGGGGGCATGTAAGAAATCGTATTCATCAAATTTGCAAAATGGCACATTTAAAAAATGTGCGAGTTTTTATTGATGCGGAGGAATCTTGGATTCAACCTGCTATTGATGATTTAGCAAACGATATGATGCATGAATTTAATAAAGAAAAATGTATTGTATACAATACCATTCAATTATACCGCCACGATAGATTAGCTTTTGTAAAAGATAGTTTTGATGATGCAGTTAAGCATAACTATTACTTAGGTTTAAAATTGGTACGCGGAGCTTATATGGAAAAAGAAAGAGCGCGTGCATCTAAAATGGGCTATCCAAGCCCAATACAACCTGATAAGTTAAGTACTGATAACGACTATAACAATGCGCTAATCTTTTGCATTGAACATATAGATAGGATAAGTGTTTGTGCAGGATCGCATAACGAACAAAGCAGTATGTTGTTAACTGAATTAATGTCACAAAAAAGTTTGGCCAATAACGACCAACGGATTTATTTTTCGCAGTTATTCGGCATGAGTGATCACATTAGTTTTAACTTATCAAGTGCAGGATATAATGTGGCTAAATATTTGCCATATGGTCCAGTTAAAGCAGTAATGCCGTATTTGTTTAGGCGTGCAGCAGAAAACACATCAGTGAAAGGTCAGGCAGGAAGAGAGCTAACATTGATTAGCAGAGAGGTTGCGCGCAGAAAGAAAGGTTAAGTTTTTTTCACTTTGTTTTGTAACCCAACCATACTTACCATTATCAAGGCGAAGTATGCTAACCAAAATGGTCGGCCATCGGCATAAGTTGTGATAAATGCAAAAATATACATGGCAAATGTGGTTGCTAATAATATTAGGGAGGCCCAACTTAATGATTTGTTAGTTTTGATCGAAGATTTAATGCTGAATAAGTATATTAATCCAACAAAACCCAAAGTTAAAATTGGTGCTAATAGGGAGTTTATACGATTTAAATTAAGGCTTATGTTATCTAGGTTAATAACCCAAAACATATTGTTTTTTTCTCCTGGTGTAAGGTAAGCGTATTGCCTTACTAAATAACTCTCGGCTAAATATGTGGCAATTAAAATTAAACCCAATACAAATGCATATTTCCTTTTGCCTTGCATGAAAAGATAAGTTACAGTAAATGGTAATACCACTACAATACTTTCTTTTGCCAAAAAGCCCAAAATAAATGAACCCATAAATAACCACCAAGATTGTTTAAGTGTTGCATAAATACAAGTGCTTACAAAAAACATGACACCTGCATCAACATAACCAATGGTGGTGTAATAAAAAGCAGGAAAAGATACAGTAAACAACATCATTCCTAACCAAACATACCCTTTACTAATTTTTAAATACAACATGCTGTAGTATAACATAAACATACTAAGAAGCAGTAGTATTTGGTTTACAATGTTGATGGCAGTATGCGGCTCAAAAGGTAAACTAGCTGCAATACACGGCACAAGCATTCGCCAATTAGAGGCTGGTCTAATTACATCAGTAGGTGTTTCGCCTCTAAAATACTCTACATAAGCGATAAAATATCTTGCATCATTAAGTGGTCTTTTAACTATTGTGTTGTTTCGGTTAAAGCGAACACTTGTTACGGTTACAAATAAAATTGTTGTAACTAAGCATAGCCAAAGTGTTGATTTATTAGATAAGAATTGTGCTATTAAGTGCAGTGCTTTCAATTATTTAATTGGTTTTTTGTGGGTGTGAAATTAGTAGAAATATGTGTAATTGTATTTTATAGCCTAAGTGGCTATTATTCATGGCATAATATAACTGTTACTAATTATTTGAAAGTTTAATTACAAAACTAAATAATGGAATAAAATTTGGAATGATGAGCGCGGCAAGAATTTCTGTTCCAAAAAAAGCCGTGAAATTTTGTTTTTTATGTTGATAATAGGGAAAAAATATGGGTTGTTTCACGCACAGGAAATAATATAAGTAATTGGTATATAGTGTATAAAAAATATCCACACCCATGTGGATACAATAAAGTAAGGTTGTATATATGTTGATGTCGTGAAACATTTTATTTGATACATCAGGTTAGAATAAAATATGCAGTTAACATACTTAGGTCATTCATGTTTCCAGATAGAGATGAGCGGTAAGCTTATCATATTCGATCCATTTATTCGGGGAAATGAATTGGCTGCTAAAATAGTGTTTTCAGAACTTAAAGCTGATTACATTATGGTATCGCATGGGCATGAAGATCATACAGCAGATTTGGTTGATTTGGCTAAACAAACAGGTGCAACCGTAGTGGCAAACTGGGAAATTCATGCATGGTTAAATAAGCAAGGCATTACCAATACTCACCCAATGAATATTGGTGGTAAATGGACTTTTGATTTTGGAACTGTGCAAATGGTATATGCTGCACATTCAAGTTCATTGCCTGACGGTAGTTATGGCGGAACAGCTGCTGGATTTGTGCTATCAAATGAAGCGAACAACGAAGCCATTTATTACGCGGGTGATACAGGATTGCATAGTGATATGAGTTATATAGGTGAGCAGTATCGCATTAATTTAGCCGTTTTGCCAATTGGTGATAATTTTACCATGGGATATGTTGATGCTAACCGAGCTGCCGATATGTTGGGTTGCGAAAAAGTAGTAGCTATGCATTTTGATACATTTAATCTTATAAAAGTTGATCACGAAAAGGCAATAAACTATTTCGAAAAGCACGAAAAAACATTAATTATTCCAGCTGTAGGCAGCATTATAACCATTTAATAAATTAACAAACGACAATCATAATCATGGGAAAAATAATATCAGTAGTAAATCAAAAAGGTGGTGTAGGTAAAACTACAACTGCCGTTAACTTGGCAGCAAGTTTAGCCGTATTAGAATACAAAATATTAGTGGTTGATGCGGATCCTCAAGCTAACACTACATCTCACTTAGGTTTCGATCCAAAAAATGTGGAGCTGGGTTTGTACGAGGTGATGATTAACGATGTATCAGCCAGAGAAGCCATCATAAAAACTGAAGTTGACTTTTTAGATTTACTTCCTTCTAATATTGACTTAGTGGGTGCCGAAATTGAATTGATTAATGTTCCTAATCGTGAGCGTGTGTTGCGTCACGCATTAGATCCTATTAAAAAGGATTACGATTTTATTATTATTGATTGCTCACCATCATTAGGTTTAATCACCACCAATTCTCTTACAGCAAGTGATAGTGTAATTATTCCAGTGCAGTGCGAGTATTTTGCCTTGGAAGGTTTGGGTAAATTATTAAACACGATAAAAATTGTTCAAAGCAGCATTAATCCCGATTTGCAAATAGAAGGTTTATTATTAACCATGTATGATATGCGCTTACGCTTAAGTAACCAAGTTGTTGAAGAAGTGAAAATGCACTTCCAACAAATGGTATTTGATACCATTATACAGCGAAACACCCGTTTAAGTGAGGCGCCTAGTTTTGGCAAACCAGTAATTGCCTATGATGCCGAATGTAAGGGTACAATCAACTACTTAAACTTAGCTAAAGAGTTGTTGCAAAAAAATGGTTTAACTAAAATGAACATGTTTGAGTCTAGCACACTCAATTAATTGTTTAATCACAAAAAATATAAACAACATTAATTTATGAGTCAACCTAAAAAAAGTGGACTAGGCCGTGGATTAAGCGCATTACTTTCTGATGCTAGCACGGATATTACCAATACAGCAACAGAAGCAAGACCCGCTAATTCAATCAGCGAAATATCAATAAGCCAAATACAAGCAAACCCTTTCCAACCTCGAACAGAGTTTGAAGAAGTGGCTTTAGCAGAATTAGCAGAGTCGATTAAAATACATGGTGTTATACAACCCATTACAGTTCGTAAAATGGGTTACGATAGCTACCAAATTATTTCTGGTGAACGCAGAACACGTGCAAGTATTTTAGCAGGATTATCAAGAATTCCTGCATATATACGTGTAGCAAACGACCAAGAAATGCTAGAAATGGCATTGATTGAAAATATTCAACGAGAAGAGTTAAACCCAATTGAAATTGGATTAAGCTACAAGCGTTTAATGGAAGAATGTAGTTTAAAACAAGATGAAGTAGGAGATAGGGTTGGTAAAAACAGAAGCACGGTTACTAATTACTTACGTTTATTAAAGTTACCCGATTCTGTTCAGCTAGCTCTTAAAGAAGGCAAAATTAGTATGGGCCACGCGCGTGCTATTATTAACGTTGACGATCCTAAGAAACAGGAGTGGATGTTAGAGCAAATGTTGGCCAATGAGTTAAGTGTGCGTAGTGTAGAAAACCTGGTACGTGAAGAAAATACTAAGCCTAATGATACAAAAGCCAATAAAACTCCGGCTAGACCTAATAAATCGGAAACATTGGTGGAGTATCAAAAAAGTTTAAGTGATAGATTTAATACCAAAATTAGCATTAAAGCTGATGATAAAGGACGTGGAAATATTAAAATCCCATTCCGTTCGCAAGCAGAATTACAAAGAATTTTAGACTTGATGCAATTAGATGAAAATTAATTGACATGAATTTTATATTTAAAAACGCCAAACGTCTTGCACATTTGGCGTTTTTTTTTATCCCTGATATACTGCGCATTAATGGCGAAATTATTTTGCCTAAGGTTACTTAAATACTATCACATACAGTTCACAAATAAATTCATTAGCCCCTTTTAAAACTTACTTCTATTGCATGAAAGCCACTTTACCATTCAGATCTTTTGTGCACACTTTGGTTTATAACCAAATCAAATCCAGTGGTGGTTAATATTTCTCTCAATTAGTACCTTAAGGTACATTTAAAAATCCACCCTAATTTGTTTACATTTGCCATTGTTAAAAATGAATAGTAAGTACATTTTAGGTGTTATAATGGTTTTGACTTTGTGTGTAAGCACAAAAGTTTTAGCTCAAGGTCCCATCAATGATAGTTTAACATCAACACCTTTTGGCTACAGTAACGATACCGCATACAAAAATATCAAGAATAATAAAGCTTCTAAAAAAGACACCTCTACTTTTGTAAAACACTCACCTAAAAAGGCAACCCTATTATCTGTTTTTATACCAGGTGCTGGACAAGCATACAATAAAAAGTATTGGAAAATACCATTAGTTTATGCCGCGGGAGGTGCTTTAGTTTATAGCGTTATTTTTTATACCAAACAATACAACAACTTTAAAGCGGCATATTCCGAGCGTATAACAACAGGCTATAATGTGGATGGATTTTACAATCAGTTTCAAACCCCAACCTTGCAAAATTTTCGTGATTCATACCGCTACAACCGTGATTTATCATATATAGGTATAGGTGCTGTATACATTTTACAGCTTGTTGATGCTGCTGTTGATGCTCATTTTTTTGATTTTAAAATAACAGATGATTTGTCATTAAATATACAACCCACCTATCAATTTGTGGGTTCAATACCAAGTTCTCAATTTTTATTTACGTTTAAGTTTTAAAAAAACGAGAAGAATGTGTATTTTTACTACGAATTTTAATCCGCGTTAACATTAATCCTCACAACCAACTACAACTCAATAAAAACATTATCAGATGAAAATTGCATTATTAGGTTATGGCAAAATGGGTAAAGCAGTTGAAAAAATTGCACTTGCTAAAGGTCACGAAATTGTGTACAAAGTTAGTTTGGAAAACTCCTTCGATTTTATGCCTATTAGCTTGCAGAATGTAGATGTTGCAATAGACTTTAGTATGCCAGATGCTGCAGTAGAAAACATCAATAAATGTTTTGAAGCAAAGGTTCCCTTAGTTATTGGTACCACTGGTTGGTATGATCAGTTTGACACGATTAAAAGCCGTTGTTTATCTGAAGAACAAAGCATGGTTCACAGCACCAACTTTAGTGTTGGTGTAAATATCTTCTTTAAGTTAAATAAATTATTAGCTAAAATGATGGCCGAACAAGAAGATTATGATGTAATGATTGAGGAAATTCATCATACCGAGAAAAAAGACCATCCAAGCGGTACGGCTTTAACTTTGGTTAATCAAATATTGGCAGAAAGTAAACTTAAAGACAGCTATAAAGGCCGATTAATTTATAATGAAAACACGCCTTCGCAAAGTTTAAAACCTAACGAGTTACTTATTGAATCAAAACGTGTTGCTGATGTTACAGGCGATCATTTTGTAAAATACGAATCTGTAATTGATGGCATAGAAATTCGCCATGTTGCTAAATCACGATATGGTTTTGCAAAAGGTGCAGTGCTAGCAGCAGAGTGGTTAATAGGTAAAAAAGGTATTTATACTATGGAAGATATTTTAAATCTTTAATTGACCTTCCGTAATTAATTTTATCCGTTTAACAAAATATAAACAGAGAATGAAGGTTTGCTCGTTTTATTATAACAAGTAAAACAATCATCACAATAAACTAACTAACAAAACATGTACAATAAATTTTTTGCCATGCTTAATAAGCGCGAACAATATAGCTTTTGGCTAATGAGCGGCATCAACTTGTTCTTCTTTATTATTATGAGCTTTGTAGCGGGCTCATCTTTTGTTACCAACATCCTATTTTTTATATTGATACAAGCAGCTATAATTGGCTACTATATTTTTGTTAATCGTTTTAAACGTAAAACCAAATCACGCGAGTGGATTGATGCGATTGCATTTGCAGTTGTTGCAGCTACTTTAATTCGTACGTTTTTTATAGAAGCATATACCATACCTACTTCATCAATGGAAAAATCGTTATTGGTTGGCGATTTTTTATTTGTAAGTAAGGTAAACTACGGGGCTCGTGCACCTATTACCCCTGTTAGTTTTCCATTTGCTCACAATACCCTGCCTTTAGTCGGTGGTAATTCATACATCGAATGGCCAAATATGCCTTATATGCGTTTACCAGGTTTTCAAAAAATTAAAAATAATGACGTAGTGGTATTTAACTATCCTGCAGAAGATGGACGACCATTAGATAAAAAAGAAAATTACATTAAACGTTGTTTAGGTATTGCAGGTGATAGCTTAGCTGTAATTAATCAGCAGGTATTTATTAATGGAGTAGCAGTGGAAAATCCGCCTAAAATGCAGTTCAAATATTATGTTCAAACTGATGGTTCGTTTGATGAAAAGGTTGCTAAACGTAATGATATTACCGAGGGAGGACGTGTAAGCGATCAAGGAGATTTTGAATTGTTGTTAACTAAAAATGCCAAAGAAGATTTGTTGCAACAAAGTTGGGTGAAAAAAGTAGAGAATACCTTACAAGCCAAAGGTGCTGGTGCTGCATATATCTTTCCGTTTAAAGAAAATTGGGGTTGGAACGTAGATAATTTTGGTACTATTTACATTCCTAAATCAGGTGATGTAATTAAACTTGATACCGTATCTTATTTTATTTATGAACGTGCTATTAAGGTTTATGAAAACAATCCAACACTTGAAATGAAAGACAATAAAGTATATCTAGAAGGTAATGAAATTACTACTTATACTTTTAAGCAAAACTATTATTTTATGATGGGTGATAACCGCCATAATTCTGCCGATTCTCGCTTTTGGGGGTTTGTACCCGAAGACCATATTGTGGGTAAGGCATTGTTTACTTGGATGAGCTTAGACCCTAATGAAACCAATTTTTTTAAGAAAATACGTTGGAATAGAATTTTTAGAGGGATTAATTAATCGTTTCGATTTGATATTAAAAAGCCGCTTTCAAGTTATCGAGAGCGGCTTTTTTGTTATACAATTTTTAAAGTTGCTAATTGCTTCAATAATGTTTCACTTACTTTAATTGCTCCAGTGGTAAGTTTGTTAAAGTTGGTAATAGGAGATTGTAAATGGTGTTGTAATGGTTCCAAATCTTTAGTGCTAAATATTCCGCTAGCATTTATCAATGCTTGTGCAACATTGTATTGCGGTAACATTTTACCGTCATCAATTTTAATACAAACGCCTATTTGTTGCTCGGTAAATGTCATGCAAAAAACACCTTCAGCACCAGTTTTACCTATGATTTTAGGAGCAGTAATCTGCATCATATCTGTACAATATCTTTTGCTTCCTGCAACCATAAAAGGGTAATTACTAACTGCTTTTACTACAACTTCACAAGCTGCTTTTACGGCATGAGGTAAATGGTTGTTGCTCACTAAATTTTTATAAGCAATAGCTTGATTTTTTATTGGCACACTAAAAATTGGTGCACTGCAACCATCTAAGGCAGTAATCATTTGTTGTTCGGGGTATTCATACATTAAGGCACAAATTTGTTTAATGGCTTTTTGTAGTGGGTGGTTTGGGTTGATGTAATCTTCAATTGGCCAATTCATCAGTACACATGTAGCTAACATGCCAGCATGTTTACCGCTGCAATTGTTGTGTATGTGATGTGGCTTAACATCGGCTTTTATTAATGCATTGGCATCTTTTTTACTACTTGGATATTGTGGTCCACAATTTAAGTTATTTGGTTTTAATCCAATTTTTTGTAAGATGCTATTTACTACACTTAAGTGTTCGCTTTCTGCATTGTGAGAGCCACACATTACAGCAATTTCTTCTAATGTAAAATTAAATTTTTCTGTACCACCATTAATAATAAGTGGAATTACCTGTAGCAGTTTCATGGCACTTCTTGGGTAACAAATTTGCTCCGTATCGCCAACGCTAAATATGATTTCATTTTGTTGGTTAACAATACATATCACACCACGGTGAAAGCTCTCTAATAAACCACCTCTGTATACTTCAACTAAAATTGGATTCATAAATTACAAATGTAAAAATTATAGTGGGTTTAAATTACCCAATTGTTGTTCTTATGCTTAAAAATTGAGGTAATATTTCTATATCAAAACTATTCGATTCCATGTACTCGCCATCTAAATGTGCTTTTAGTTTTTGCGGTGAGTTTAAAGAAATTTTTTTACACGTTTTGTATTTTAAAAATGATAAGGGTTTATCTAAATGCTTACCGTTTTCAATTATGGGCAAATACTTTAAACGTTGTAAAAGTGGTAACTTATTAATTATGATTATTTCAAGTAAGCCATCATTTACTTCTGCTAATGGTGCTACTTTAAATCCGCCCCCGTATGTTTTGCCATTAGCGGCACTTAGCATGAATAAATTTACTTCATGGTATTCTTCATCTGTAATGATTTTTACTTTAGTTTCTTTATAGAACAGTAACAAACTGATAACGGTGCTATAATATGCAGCTTTACCACGCAATATTTTTTTGGCCAATAATCGTTTTACTACCCAACCATCAAACCCAATACCAACTCCGTTTATAAAAAGTTTTTGATTACAGATTCCCGCATCAATATTTTTTGGAGTTGCAAATAATGCCGTTTCAAACTGTTGTTGTATTGCTTGCTTACCAATAAGTAATGTAGCAATATCATTACCTGTACCACAACTAATAATGCCAATAGGTATATTGATGTTTTTAAAATGATTGATGGTATAGTTAATTGTACCATCACCACCCATGATGATTAAATCTGTGAAATTATTTAAATTTTGAGGTAGGTTATTGGTAAATGACTGATAATTTAAACCATGCTGTTTAATGAAATTTTCTAAAGAAGGTAAAAGCTTTAATGGTTTGCCTTTTCCCGATTGGGGATTACAAATAACAGCTATATTTCTATTACTCATCAATAGTTTTACGAATTTAATTGGCCTTTACCTTGTCGAATTATATGAACCTCATCTTCACTGCAATCAACAATGGTTGATGGGATATTACCTCCAGCACCACCATCAATAACACAATCAACTATGTGATCAAACTTTTCATGAATTTCTTCAGGGTTTGTCATGTATTCTAAAATTTCATCATCATGATGAATTGTTGTTACTACTAATGGAATGCCTAATTCTTTTATAATAGTTTGTGCAATGGCATTATCAGGCACACGTATACCAATTGTTTTTTTAGTACCGCTAAAGTATTTGGTTACATTATTATTTGCTTTTAAAATAAATGTAAATGGTCCAGGTAAATTATTTTTAAGCAAACGAAACACAGCTCTGTCAATAACAGCGGTATAATCAGATATGTTTGACAAATCAGAGCAAATGAGGGAGAAGTTAACCTTTTCAGGTTTTTTACCTGATATACGTGCCATACGTTCAATTGCCTTTTTGCTATCTAATCTGCAAGCCATGGCATAAATGGTATCTGTAGGTAATATAATTACCCCATCTTTTTGTAATATGTCCATCACCTTTTTTAGGTCACGCAGATTTGGATTTTGAGGATGTAATTCAACTAACATATCGCTAAGGTAATACATTGTGTGCAAAGCACTAAAAATGTATGGTATTTTTAGCTACCAATATAGAAAAGCTAAATTTGTTATACAGTATTATTAATTGTTAAATGATAACTACTGTTATTAGCATATTGATATTATTGATTTGATAAATAAATAATAGATATCTTATCTCTAATAAGATGTAAAATATAAAGTAAAGTATTTATTCAATTATTTATCCTGTGTTTTTTATTTTATGAGGGCTAATCCTTCTAATGCTGATTTATCATTAGGAGAAATTAACAATACCTTTTTAAATAATAGTTTTGCTTGAGGTAATTTGCCCATGCGGTAATTAGTCCATGCATACATCAATATTCCATCATAATCAAACGGATAAAGATTTACTACCTTTTCAAATAAACTATTTGCTTGTGCATATTTTTTTCGGTTGTAGTAAATAACACCTAATTTATAATTAACGGTACTATTTTTAGGGTCAATTTTTAGTATAGCCTGATATTGTAATATCACATCATCCCATTTATTTAGAGCTGCAGCTGGGTATACATAACCTAATCGCGGTTCAATAGCATATGGCATTAATTGTATTGCTTTTTTATAAAAAATAATGGCATCATTATATGCACCAGCCATATATTTTAAATAACCCAAACGTAAATTTAATTCATATGACTTTTCATTGTATACCTGCATTAATGCTTTGCTAGCTTCATTAAAATTTCCGATTTTTTCTGAAATATAACTTTTTTCGAATGCTGTTTGTAGTGTTGTTTCTTGAGCAAATATTGGATTTATGCCAAGCATTAAAAATGTTAAAATTAAAATTTTCATATATGTTTATTAAAAAATATTTTTTACACCTAAACCTAATATTTTGTATTGATAATTGGTGTTACTTATTGTTTCTATTTTATTTTCCAATTGAAATATTCCTGAAATACGTATGGTTTTTGAAATATGTTTTGTTACGGATAATGCGTATTTATTTCGGGTAATATCAAAAGAGTTATGAAGTAAAAATGCATTCTGTTCTGTAAAGTTACGTGTATTGGCTTGTAAATAGCTCACAATTATATTTAATGAATTAATTGGTGAGTAATTAAGGTTATAAGATGTAATGATGTGTGATTTTTCGGTAAGGTAATTTGCATCTATATTAAGTATAAGCTTGGTGTTATTTAATGGGTAGTATGTTATTCCCGAAACTATTTGGAGTTGATCCATATAGTTTAAATTAGATTTTATGACATCGATTCCAAACAAACAATTTTTATAAAGTTTACTTGTTCCTAAACCCAAAACGTATTGTTCGCCTGATAATATTTGATTGCCAATTAAATCTGAAGGATAGTTAGTAAGATTATATTCTGCTAAATGCATTATTCCAATAATTTTCCATCCTTTTTTTAGTGCTAATGATGTATTCAGGTAATATTGTATTTGAGCTATATCTCCATAAAAACTATTTTGACTTAGATAAGTTATCCCATGGTAAGTAAGCAAATACTTTATAGGGAAAGTTGTACCAATTGAAACATAATTTAAATTATTATATAGGTTCGTATTGTTGCTAATTTTACTTCCAAAATCAAAATTTACAACATTATTTTTAACTTTATTTTGTTCACTTAATTGCCCGCCTTTTAATAGTTTGTATTGTGCTTTATTACCATGAGAATATTGTTGTGTTGCCCAGAAACAATAAGCTAATTTCAATAAGACCGCACTATCCGTTGGAAAATCGTTTAATGCATATTGTAAGTATGCATGTTGTTTAAATGGTTTATTTAAAATATATGCGGCATCTGCAGCCATTTCAAAGGCCTCATGGTATCCAATGCCTATTTTGTGAATACTGTCAGTAATTTGAATTACATTTTTCCAATTTCCTTTATTGTATTCTTCTTTAATTAATTTATCTACACCTGAATTATAATACACTTGTGAGTTGGCACAAACAAATACAAAACAAAGTACAAAAAGTGAGGTTAGTTTGTACATGTTATTGTTTGAGCTGATTTTTGGTTTGGGTTAATAACAATTTGCATCAGTTTGCCATCTTGTATTACTAATTTATAATTGCGCTCTTTTGTTTTTGAGTTAAAGTTGTATGCTTCAATTTTACTCTCCATAACTATGTATGTAGGTGCAATCATATCGTCTATTTGTTTAAAATTCACCTGATAACTTACCTTTTTAAAAAGATAAAATGGAGCAATAATATCTTGAAACCACAATGAAATAGGGTGATTAAATAATCCAATATCAATACTATCTTTTATTGTTAAATCAGGATAATAGCCCAAGAGAATTTTGTAAGCTGCCAGATAAAAATCAAATAAATACGATTTTTTTGATCCGTGGTAACTGGTAAAATAAAATGTTGTACCATCATTTACAAAATAGGCGTATGCTTTTGTTTGTTGGCAATACAAATAGGTTTTATTCCATGCATCAACCATGCATTCCCAATTTATACTAATTTTATTTCCTGCGTTCAGTATGGTTTCAAATGTAATTATTTGACCAGGTGTAAAATGTAAAGCTTTACTTAATAATGGAGTTTTTATAGGTTGATGAATTTGGGCCCCTTCTTCTGGTATTTCGTTTTCGTGAAATTGGTATTTTTCGTTTACCCTGCTTATAAAATGGTTTATTTGATATCTTAAAGTTGCTGATCCTATAAAAGGAGTTGTTTGCATCTGGAAATGCAAATGTGGTTCTGGCGATCTGCCAGAGCTACCACAGCTTGCCAACATTTGTCCTGCCCTTACATAATCGTTTAATTGTACTAGAATAGAATTCGCTTTTAGGTGTGATAGTTTACTATATAAGCCATCTGCATGTTTAATTACAATACTATTTCCCCAGTTTTCTATCAAATCAACATCACCAATCTTGTTGTCTTCTATACCATCAGCAATTTCTACCACAAATCCATCTGCTGGTGCAAGTATTGGTAAGTTATAACAGTAAAAGTCTGTAACAGATGTACCAAGTGACTTAAAAGTATGCTTAGTTTCATCCACTACAACAAAATCTAATGCATCACTCCAATTTTCTTTATGTGTTATTTTGCCATTATACCCCTGCGAAACAAACCACTCTCCGAAAAATGGTAGTTGAATATTAACCCATTTACTATTTTTGAATCGTGTGACATTATTGGAATAGTTGTACTTGTTTTTTTCGGGCGAAAAATGTTGATAGGTAACAGGAATTAATCTGTGCAGGTAAGTCCTTTGACTTAATAACATCAAAACAATTAATACTGTGATAACAAATGGTAACGAAAATAATGGAAGTTGATATACAATTAGAATACCATTTAAACCACTGATCAAAACGCCTATAATGGGCATTGATATAATAGCTAACATAATTGAAGCACGTGAAGGTATGAGATAATAACCTCCTAATGCTATTGCAGTAAGAATAAAGTTAAACCCAATATAACTGTAGTAAAGTTGAGAGAATTCTCCTGATAAGCCAAAATAAAATAGGTATCCTATACTAAATCCAATAATGGAAAGTATAAATGCAATTCTCGACCAAATGATTAATCCAATTAAAATTAGGAAGCCTGCAATGATATTGTATTGGAAGAATACTGCTGAGAGTGATTTTAAATATACATCAACCACTTCAGGAAGTTGATTTTCCTCCAACTTATTCATGAAGTTTAATAATTGATCGCCACCTAATAAATACAAATCGTTGTATCTGTATATACTACTTTCGCTAAGTGTGATGTTATTATATGTACGAAGCCCAATAGTTATTAACCAAAGGCTAAATAGAAAAGATAAACTTAACGATGGTAATTGGTATTTGGCCAAAACTGTATTGAACCAAACTGTAATAATTACACTAAGAATTGCAGCAACCAATAACAGCAGCAAATATGATGATGTTATTTGATATTGCGACCCTAAAACGAGGCCAATCATTAACGCATTATAACTATATACTCCATGGCCAATGTGTGTCCTATTTAATCCAATCCAATACGAAAAAACCAAACCAGAAATGGTTGCTATGGCCCCGCTAATTCCCATAATGGGATTAACAAAAGAAGATAGCAATAGTAACCACGCAAATGTTTTACTATCTGCGAAAAACAATTGAGAATAACTATTTATATATCCTTTTCCGAATAATTGAATATGGCTTTTCAATAGTAGTTATTTTAAAATACCAGATGCTAGTTCATGCTTTCTTAAAAAATCTGGCATAACTTCATTCGATTCTATATTTTCTATCGTTTCTTTACTGCGAATTAAATGCGATTTTCCATCAGTACCAATGATTACTACAGCTGGACGCATAGCAATAAACTGCATCCATTGTGTCATGTTATATGCACCAACTGTATGTACAACTACATGGTCTTCTTTTCTTAATGGTGGCAAGGTAATATGACTTCTTACTACATCAATATTCATACATAATGGGCCATACATTACTGTGTCTTCTGTATAAGAACTAAATTCTTGCGCAGGGCTAATTTTATGATCGTACCAAAAAGAGGTGAACAAAATATTTACACCAAAATCCATAATGGTAGCTCTTCTTCCATCGCTTAAGCGTTTGTTCGCTAGCACGCTTCCCAATAAATAACCTGCCTCATCAATTAGTGCCCTACCTGTTTCTAAAATTAGAAGTGGTAAGTCACTTTCGGTAAATCCTGCATTTAGTAGTGCTGTGGTAATAGATTCTGCAAATTGATCTATGGTAGGAGTGGTGTCGGCACCCGGAAGAAATGAACCCTTCAACGTATTTTTAGATGCAAAACCTCCACCCATATCGATGTATTGAATTGTTTTGCCGAATTTCTTTTTTATTCCCAATGCCAAATCAGATAACTTATAAGCTGCTGTAGCATATGCTTGAGGCGATAACATGAAAGTACCGATGTGACAATGAACACCAATTAACTCAAGTCTATTGCCTAAAATTATTTTATTGATTGCATCCCATGCTTGTCCGTTTTCGTAGTTAAATCCAAAACGATCCCACATTGGATAAATACCCGTATCCATATTTACGCGAATAGCAACATTAGGTCGTTTATTCATTTCTTCGGCTAACTCAGTTAAACGATAAAGTTCATCAAGATGATCAATGTGGATAGGTGAGTTATTAGTTATTGCAAGTCTTAAATCATCATCACTTTTGTCAGGTCCGTTAAAAATAATTTTTGGTCCAGGTACTCCGTTGTTAATTGCTTTTTGGTATTCAAACCCAGAAACAACTTCTGCCCATGATCCTTCTTGATGGAATATATTGCATACCGCATTGATGTAATTGGTTTTATAACTCCATGCGAATTGCACTTTGGGATATCTAGTTTTAAATGCACGAACAGCATCTCTATATGTGTTTCTTATGGTTTCCTCACTTAGAACAAATAGGGGAGATCCGTATTCATTTATCAAATCTTTTACTGCCAAACCATCAATATGACTTACAGGTGCATATTCTGTTTTGGTACCGAATTTATTCATCATTCCAGTATTGATTCTTTGTATTAAGGGGCGTTCGTAAATTTGCTTTTTCATCTGTTTTTTTCTAATTCGTTATAATTCACCTAGGGTAGAAATGGTTTCAAATTCTTTCAGGTCAACAATTTTATCGTATGAATATCGGATAAACATTTTACCAGATTCATAGCTTTCATAAGGCTTTACATCTTCGCCAAGCGCAAGCCTAACAAGTGCTTCGGGATGGTTTTGCCCTGCACCAACTGCCAAATAAACCCATGCTGGAAATCTCGGATTAATCTCAATCAAATAATATTCTCGCTTATCAGTTTTTATCATTTCCAATTCAAAACCACCTCTCCATTTATTTCCTTTTAACATGTTGCGAGCAATATTCATAAGGGTTTCGTCTTCTAAAGCTATACCAGCCCATGCTTTGCCCTTATCTGTTATATATGTTTTGCGCATTGGCACAGCACCAATTAAATTTCCTTTTCCATCGCCAATTCCAGTAAGGTTTACCTCTATTCCTGGTGTATATTGTTGTATTATTATAGGTAATCCCCACTTGCTGCTTATTTTGTTAAATGCTGCCATGGCTTGATCTGGTGAATAGGCAACTGTTGCATCATAAAATTTGCCTTTAACTACTAATGGATAGCCGAATTCATGTGTTAATGCATGTATTTCGGCTGTACTATTAATTTGTTTACTTTTTGGCACCTTAATGCCATACTTTTCTCCAAAAGTATTTAAAGCCCATTTCTGTCTTTCTTCAAACTGCTCTAGTGTGGGCAAAAATGTATCTATACCCATTTTTTTTAGCATGTCTTGAAGTTTTATGAAGTTAAACAATTCCGCATCAAAGTTGGGAATTAATACATCAATTTTTTCTTGCTGATGTATGTATGTTAAACGAGTAATTAAACTTTGTTGACCGGCTGATGGTAGCGGTATTTGGTATGTTTTATCTACCAAATCATGCATATAAATTCCCGGTTCCATTGTGTCGTATGATAAACCAATAATTCGAATTTCAAATAGTTCGCTGTCTTTGAGTGCACGAATAACTGGTATGCCGGGACCAGGACTGTCAATGTTATTTAAACCTGAAACAGCAATAGTAATCTTCCGTTTACTCATGGTAATCGGTGAGGTTAAATTGTTCAATCATTTTCAAAAAATCATATAAATCTTTTTCAATGGTTTCTTTATCCGTTTGGTAATCTTCAACTACCCTGTTTCTAATAGCATCTTCCGATTTGCCTTCTTGTAAATCTTTTAGGATGCTCAATCCAATTGGGTTTACCGAAAAAGAATCTCCATTGCCTGGATTAAATACAAATCCTGTATCGCTTAGTGCGATATTCTTTAATAACTTCATTTCAGTTAAGTTGTTTATGGTAAGGGGTAATGTTCATCTTTGGCTTGGTTATTTTTATTTTGATGCATTGCACCAGGTGCATGTGGACGTGGTGGTCTCATTAGCATTCGCATTACTTCATCAATAATTACATCAAAATGTTGTTGTTGCTCAGCAGTGCAAATTGCCCTCACTTTTCTAAAATGATTAAACGTGATGTGCTCAAGTTTCTCTTCATTTTGCATTATTCGAGCAATGTGTTGGTATGATGCAGTTGTATCTGGTTGGTCACTTTTTAACAAGTCGTACATGGCATCTTTTTCTATACGGATATTATCCTGTAAATTTTTCATTTCTTGAAAATGTTCCTGACGAAGTTCTTCAAAAACTTTTTGTTGTTCTTCGTTTAAATCAAGTTTGCTAATGATAAAATCTTTCGGACCACCGATTGGTGCATGTGTTGTTATCATAGATAACGTGCTGAAGTCGATAAATCTCCAAATACTAGCAATTGTGCTTACATTAAGTATGGTTAATAAAATAACCAAAGTAAGCAACAGTTTAGTTTTGTTTATTCTCATGATTATAAATTAATAAAAGTAACTTGAAACATGCTCGTTGCCGAAATATTCTTGTGCTATCTTATGTAATTCGAATTGTTCATTTATTTGTTTTTGGGGTTGTTTAGTTACAGTCCAAATGGTTATGGCATTTAGTGAAATAATAACTACTCCTGTAACAGCAATTCGCAAAAACCATGCTCCCGTATAATAAATTGGCTCTGGTGTTCCCGTTTTAATACGATTAATAATCTTATTGAACAAAAAGGGAGATGCTTCCGCTCGTTGAATACTGTGTATGCTATTTACAGTATCGTCAATTATTTTATTATTTGAATTAGTCATCTGTTATTTAGAAGTATAACAGCATCAAAACTTGCGTTAACTGTTTATTTATTTTTATAATATTCAGATAACGTGATTCTTAAATTTCTAGTTGCCCTAAAAAGGAGCGATTCTACACTAGATATTGTGGTATTCATTATTTCTGCAATTTCTTGATAAGATAATTGTTCAATTTTACTTAAAGTAAATGCAGTTTGTTGTTTAATAGGAAGCTTACTTATAGCCAAAAATAACACACTTGCATGTTCTTTGTTTTCAAGTGCAACACCTGGGTGTTCGAAATGCGGTTTATCATATACCAACTTATTTTCATTATTAAATAGTGAGGTAAGTTGGGCAAACCTTTTTTTAGTTTTTTGTCTCTTTAAATAATCGTAACATTTGGTTATGGTTATTCTATATATCCAGGTTTTTAAGGTCGATTCTTGTCTAAATTTTCCAATTGATTTATGTATTTCTATAAATACATCTTGGGTAATATCTTCTGCTTCTGATTGTTGTTGCAAAATACTTAAAGCAGTGTTATATACCATGCTTGTGTACATGTTATAAAGCGTTTTAAAAGCGGCTTCGTCACCACCTAATATAGCTTCAATTAACTCTCTATCATTAAGCATTTATTCAAGTATACTTACTTAAGTTCAAACGTTTTACTTCTTTTTGTATAAAACAACAAATTATCAAAATAAAAAGCCACACTAAAAGTGTGGCTTATATTATTTATTCAATTAAGATTTTTAATTAATCACATCAAACCCAACATAAGGCACTAATGCTTTTGGTATTTTAATACCTTCAGGTGTTTGGTTGTTTTCTAAAATGGTGGCTAAAATACGTGGTAATGCCAATGCACTTCCATTTAAAGTATGTACCAATTGATTTTTACCATCTTTGGTTTTGTAACGGCATTTTAAACGATTGGCCTGAAAACTTTCGAAGTTTGAAGTAGAGCTTACTTCTAACCAACGTTGTTGTGCTGCGCTGTATGTTTCAAAATCATAGGTTAGTGCTGATGTAAAGCCCATATCGCCACCACATAAACGAAGTATACGGTATGGTAATTCAAGTTTCTCTAACAAACCTTGTACGTGTTTTACCATTTCATCTAAAATTGCATACGATTGCTCAGGTGTAGCAATTTGTACAATTTCTACTTTTTCAAATTGATGTAAACGGTTTAATCCACGCACGTGTGCACCCCAACTTCCAGCTTCTCTTCTAAAACAAGGAGAATAGGCCACATTTTTAATTGGCAATTGTTCTTCTTTTAAAATTACATCACGGTATAAGTTAGTAACTGGTACTTCTGCTGTTGGTATCAAATATAAATCATCAACTTGTGCATGGTACATTTGGCCTTCTTTATCGGGTAACTGTCCTGTTCCAAAACCACTTTCCGCATTTACCAAATATGGAGGTACAATTTCTTCATAACCTGCTTTCATGGCTTCGTCTAAAAAGAAATTTACCAAACCACGTTGCATACGAGCACCTTTACCACGGTAAACTGGAAACCCAGCTCCTGTTATTTTTGTGCCTAATTCAAAATCAATTAAATCGTATTTTGTAATTAAATCCCAATGTGGTATTGCACCTTCAGCAAGTGTTGGTATTTCGCCATTTTGAAAAACAGTAACGTTTTCTTCAGGTGTTTTACCTTCTGGTACAATTGCATTTGGTGTGTTTGGAATGGTAACTAATTTGGCAAATAAATTTTCCTCAAGTTGCTTTACTATTTCCTCTAATTGTTTGGCTTGTTCTTTTAAACTTGATGATTGTTTTTTTACCTCTTCGGCTTCTTCACGTTTTCCATTTTTCATCAGTTCACCAACTTGCTTGGCAATTTTATTTGCCTCAGCTTGGTTGTTTTCCATTTCTTGTTTAGCGGCACGTGTTTTTTCATCAAGCACAAGTACTTCATCAACCACATTTAAAAATGCAGGGTTGCGTTTATTTAAGCGTTCCTTAACCTCTTGGGTGTTTTCTCTTAATACCGATAGTTGTAACATATAAAATGTTGGTATGTAAGCTGCGTATGCAGCAATTCATTATTCGTTGATAATTACTTTTTCCATTATATCACCTTGACGAATGGCATCGATTACTTCTAACCCTTCAACCACTTTACCAAAGCAAGTATGGTTTCTATCAAGGTGAGCAGTATTTGTGCGACTGTGGCAAATAAAAAATTGCGAGCCTCCTGTGTTACGTCCTGCATGTGCCATTGACAAAACACCTCTATCATGGTATTGGTTTTCTCCTGTTAATTCACAATCAATCTTATATCCAGGTCCACCATTACCAATTCCATTTGGGCAACCGCCTTGTATTACAAAATCTGGCAACACCCTATGAAATGTCAGGCCATTGTAAAAACCACTTTTGGCTAACTTTGTAAAGTTGGCAACGGTATTCGGTGCATCGTTTTCAAAAAATTCAATTTTCATTACACCTTTAGCGGTGTGTATTTCAGCTGTTTTAGTCATTACTTGTTACATTTAGGTGTGCAAAAGTAAACATTTACGCGATAAATTATATAGGCATTATCGGTGTTAAATAATTGTCATAACAAGTACATCACTTTGTATATCATGGCTTAATTAGTATTTTGGCAACAATATCATTGTATACCTATGGCACATGTCCCTCATCTAATAACAGATTTAGCGCTTATACTTTTCTCTGCAGGTGTTGTTTCGCTTATTTTTAAAAAGCTAAACCAGCCAGTAGTTTTGGGATATATCATTGCGGGATTGTTGGTTAGTCCCAATTTTTCTTTATTTCCAACTGTAACCGAAGTGGACAGCATTAAAATATGGGCAGAAATTGGTGTTATTTTCCTGCTCTTTAGCTTAGGGTTAGAGTTTAGTTTTAAAAAGTTGGTAAAAGTTGGGAGTACTGCAGCAATAACAGGTTTGTTTGAGGTAACAGCTATGCTCATTACGGGATATTTTGCAGGGCAATTTTTAGGTTGGGGTAAAATGGATAGTATTTTCTTAGGCGGAATAATTGCTATATCATCAACCACTATTATTTTTAGAGCATTTGATGAACTAGGATTAAAAGCAAAGAAGTTTACTGGTACAGTAATAGGTATTTTAGTAATTGAAGATCTAGCTGCAGTTTTATTGATGGTGCTCCTATCTACATTAGCAGTAAGTCAAAAGTTTCAGGGTGGTGAAATGTTGGCTTCTGTGTTAAAGCTAGGTTTTTTCTTAGTGTTGTGGTTTTTAATGGGCATATACTTGTTACCAAGTTTGCTTAAAAAATTAAGTAAACACATAAGCGATGAAACCTTATTAATTATTTCAATTGCATTGTGTTTAGGAATGGTTTTGTTTGCTGCTAATGTTGGTTTTAGCGCAGCCTTGGGCGCCTTTATTATGGGTAGTATTTTAGCTGAAACAACGCAAGCCGAACGTATAGAACATGTGGTTAAATCAGTTAAAGATTTATTTGGCGCTGTATTTTTTGTGTCAGTTGGTATGCTTATTAATCCGGGTATATTAATAACATACATAGGCCCTGTTATATTACTTACTTTTATTGTTATGTTAGGTAAAACATTTTTTGTTACGAGTGGATCTTTAATAAGTGGTGTTCCATTAAAACAAAGTGTACAAGCAGGTACAAGCTTATCACAAATTGGCGAGTTTAGTTTTATCATAGCCACTCTTGGACTTACTTTGGGAGTAACCAGTGATTTTCTATATCCAATTGCTGTTGGTGTATCGGTAATTACAACATTTACCACTCCATATATGATCAGATTTGCTGAGCCTTTAAATGATTTTTTAAATAGGGTGTTACCAACAAAATGGCTTCAAGTGATAAATGAATATTCGACTGGAGCGCAGCATATTAATGCTGAAAGTGATTGGAAAAAAGTATTAAATCAATTTTTTCAAGTTATTATATTTAATGGGGTAATTTGTTTAGCCATTATTTTAGTGGTTACAAATTTTATTGATCCCTTTTTTACCGTTTGGGGTAAATGGGGAACTGTTTTTACAACATTTGTTGCAATAAGTGCTCTAGGACCTTTTTTATATATGCTTTCTGTGCGCAAAATTAATCGCCAATCATATACCGAACTATGGTTAAACAGATACAACCGTGGGCCAATAATTGGAATGGAAATTGCCCGTGTGGCTTTGGGTGTTTTTTTAATAGGTTTTTTACTCGACCAGCTTTTTTCAACTTTCACAGCGCTTACAATTGGTGTTTTGGTTGTAGTAATAGTAACTGTACTTTTCAGGAGACGTTTAACAGCCTTCTCTAATAAAATTGAGAAAAGGTTTATAGATAATTTATACCTAAGAGAAACCATGCATGTTAAATCGCCTTTTGGGCATTTACTTCCATGGGATGCCCACATGGCTAACTTTGATATTGATATAGATAGTACATTAGTTGGAATACCTCTTGAGGAACTCATGCTTAGAGAAAAATTTGGGATTAATTTAGCCATGATTGAACGTGGTGCCAGAAAAATTATGATGCCAAACAAAGAAGACAAACTCTATCCCTTTGATAAAATAACGGTAATTGGAACTGATGAGCAAATTTTTAATTTTAAAAATACCATCGAAACGGCCAACAGTGCACAAGTGTTTGATCAAGCTGAAGGTGATGTTACCTTAACCCAACTCACTGTTCATCCGGGTTTTATTTATCTAGGTAAAACCATACGGGAATCAAATTTTAGAAAATGTATTAATGGAATGATTGTAGGTATAGAACGGAATGGAGAGCGTATATTGAATCCAGATTCTAGTATGAAGTTTGAATTGAATGATACCTTATGGATTGTAGGTGATAATAAGCTTGTTAAAGCATTGGTTTAACAAGGATAATCATCTGTTTTTAATAGCTTGTTTAGTGCTACTGAAGTGGTAAGGCCAAAAAATCATACCTAATTAAAAATAAACATTTATTTTGCAACCAAATTAAGAAAGCAATGAATTACGATTTAATAGTTATAGGTAGCGGACCTGGTGGTTATGTTGCTGCCATCCGTGCTAGCCAATTAGGATTAAAAACAGCTATTGTTGAACGCGAAAGTTTAGGCGGTATTTGCTTAAACTGGGGTTGTATTCCAACAAAAGCTTTATTAAAATCGGCTCAAGTATTTGAGTACATTAAACATGCAAATGATTACGGTATAAGTGTTAAAGATGCAGCTCACGATTTTGATGCGGTTGTTAAACGCAGCCGTGGAGTTGCTGATGGCATGAGTAAAGGTATTGCCTTTTTGATGAAGAAAAATAAAATTGATGTGCTTATGGGTTCTGGCAAATTGGCTTCTGCGGGAAAAGTAGAAGTGACCGATGCTGCTGGTGCGAAAAAAACATATGAAGCCAAATCAATTATTTTAGCAACAGGTGCGCGTAGCCGCGAGTTACCTAATGTAAAAGTAGACAATAAAAAGATATTAGGTTATCGCGATGCCATGGTTATGGATAAACAACCTAAATCTATGATTGTAATGGGCAGTGGTGCTATTGGTTGTGAGTTTGCATACTTCTATAATGTGATGGGAACCAAAGTTACCATTGTTGAGTTTTTACCTACTATTCTTCCTATTGAAGACGAAGAAGTATCAAAAGAAGTTGCTAAATCTTTCAAGAAATCGGGCATAGAAATTATGACTGATTCTGCTGTTGAATCTGTTGATACAAGTGGTGCTGGTTGTAAAGTAAAAGTTAAAACCAAAACAGGTGTAATTGAATTGGAGGCTGATGTTGTTTTATCGGCTGTAGGTATTCAAACTAACCTAGAAAACTTAGGTTTAGAAACTGTTGGTGTTAAACATGATAAAGGAAAAGTATTGGTTGATGATTTTTATGCAACCAACATTAAAGGAGTTTATGCCATTGGTGATATAGTAAAAGGTCCTGCTTTGGCCCACGTAGCAAGTGCAGAAGGAATTATATGTGTAGAGAAAATTGCAGGTCATCATCCTGAAGCTTTAAACTATAATAACATACCAGGTTGTACTTACTGCTCACCTGAAGTTGCTTCAGTTGGATATACAGAAAAAGCAGCGAAAGAAGCAGGTTACCAAATTAAAGTAGGTAAATTCCCGTTCTCTGCTAGTGGTAAAGCAAGTGCTGCAGGAGTTAAAGAAGGTTTTGTGAAAGTAATATTTGATGCTAAATATGGCGAGTTTTTAGGAGCCCATATGGTAGGTGCTAACGTTACCGAATTAATTGCTGAGGTTGTAGTTGCGCGTAAGCTAGAAACTACTGGAATGGAAATTATTAAATCGGTACATCCGCATCCAACAATGAGTGAAGCTATTATGGAAGCCGCAGCACAGGCATATGGCGAGTGTATTCACTTATAATATTCTAAAGTTAATCGTTACTAAAACGCCTTCATTCTAAATAGAATGAAGGCGTTTTTATTTGTGTAGATTGAAATGTGTTGCTTGTTTTTTAAAATAAGTATCTCGCCTCCATTCTGCCAATATGAAGTGTTCGTTGTGCTTCAGCGGATCTGCCATCATAGTTAATGGTAATTTGTAAGTTACTGCCCAGGCGTTGTTGGTAATTAATATTCCATACGGCATTTTGTCCAACTGCTAATCCTTGTAACATATCATAACCTAACTGACTTTGGGCATCGCCATTAAAATTAATTTGATAAGAGCTAAGTTTCGCATTAATTACACCTTGTTTTACTAAACTGTACCTAAACTCTGCACCTATTTCACGGTTATTGCTATTTTGATTCCCCAATTCATCTAAATTATTTCCTTCAAAATAACTGAACAATGCTGTAAGCCTTAAACGTGTATTTAATTGATAACTTAAGCGAGGTTTAAACTCTATAAATGTGTAGTTAAAGTTATTGTCGCTAAAAAAATCACTAGTATAAATACGTACCCCAGTATTTATTGAATTATTAATACTCCATGATGAGTTCACATTCCAACGAAAATTAATGCCTTGTTCGGTGCGGTTTCTTGCTTCAAATCCATTTGTTAAAAACGTTTTACTTCTTTGGTTTGAATATGTTATTTCGGCTCCAAAAGTGGGATTACTTCGATTAATAAATAAGGTGTTTCTAAATATAGCGTTTAACGATATTAAAGAGGTATCATTCACATTTAATAAAAACGGATTCAAAAAATCTCGGGTATTAATCTGTGTTGTTTTTCTATCAATTTTTAAAGCCGATTGATTACTCAATTTACTCACCAATTTTCTGAAATCTTTTTTGCCATTCCATACCGCTGCAGGATTTATATTTAATGTTTGGTTAAACTGGTTGGCGTTGGTGCTGATGTATGAATTGGTGGGTAAAAAAACACGGATGTAATTGGCCATGGGCTTATCGGTAATGCCTGCTAAAACAAACTCGTTAAGCTGTTGTGCACCATCATCATTAAAATCTTTCCAAACATAAATACCTTGTCCAACCAATACTTCTACATACTGAAAATCTCGTCTTAATTCTTGACCCGAACCAATTTGATAATAGGTATTAGCTACAAATACCCGCCTTAAAAAAGCATAATCATATTCTATTCTTGCTAATAAGGTACGCTCTGGTTTTAGTTTAGTAATATTGGTATCGCTAATTAAAAACTCGCGGTAAGTAAAGCTACCAGATAACCTATTCCCATTTTTTTGCCTGATATCTGCACCTGTATTAAAGTTATGACCAACAGTTGATTGCGCCATTTCAGTATTTCTTGGTAATAAATCTATGCGCTTGTTGTAAACCAAATGGTAGCGAACTTTGGTTGAGTCTGTATTGCGTATAAATGCACCATATTGCTGATATCCATAACTACCACCAAGCAATGTATCGCTGTTTCGCCTAAAATAACTTTGTTCAGTTTCTACATTTAAACCGCTGGTAAGTTTCCATATTTTTCTTGTAACCTCTCCTTTATACCTTCTTACATCACTTGTTTCAAAACCCAATGTATTGTTTGATGTTTTTAACCATTCGGTTTCTGCTGTAAAAGTACTTTTGCCCAATAGTAAAAATGTTCCTGCTTGGTGTTGTAACCCATTAAATTGTTTTTGTCTGTTATAACTTCCTAATTGATAATAAACTTGGAAATTATTATTGTGGTTTAACGCGGTTTTAATTGATGTTATATTTTCTTCGTACCCTGTATCTATATTGTTGTTTTGATTACTTAATAGCCTATTCCAAGTTCTATCAAATTCCACATTTCGGTATCGTTCTACATACCTAAAATTCTCATTAACATGCTCATAATTTACACTGCTATTTAGTGTCCATTTATTCTTGTTTTTAATTGACGACAAGTTCGAGGTATTTTCAATAGATGCTTTAAGTCCATACCCGGCATCGTTGCCTTTACCTTGGTTAGAAAAGGTATTGATATCGTTAATACTATTAGCTGCTTCTATTTTTATAATAGTATTTTTTATTGCTGTTAATTCTGTACCCACGGTTAGCATTTGCCTGCGTTTTGGGCTAATTAATTTAATAACGGGTTCATAATCTCCTTGCGGAGTTCCGCCTATGGGTTCAACCCAAGCATAAACACGGCCGTTGGCATTGCTACTAATTTGTTTGTAATTTCCCAAACCTTGTCCTACCAAACTAAAACGCATTTCATAAAACACACTATCGTTACCTTGCGTTGGTGCATAAACGTATACCCCTTGATAAGTTAATGTATCTATTTTTCGGTATAAAACTTTTTTACTATCGTAGCTTACTTTTACTTCACTGTTAATAATTGCAGCATTAATATTATCTCCAACATTAGCCAATATTTTTTTACTGCTATCGGTAAGGCTCTGTAAAAAGGGTTGATCTTTATTATCTTGTTCGGTAAAGTAGTTTACACGGATTTTATACTTTGGCATTTCAAAGTCAGTGTGGGTATGAAATACTGTTCTAGCATAATTTCTATCAGCAAATTGAAACTCAACTACAATACGGCTATATTGTGTAATAGGCCTTCGAGGCATAAATGTAATTTCTCCTGTATTGTAATCTATTATATAATCATTCTGTTCTCCACGGGTTAATTTTTGTCCATCTAAATACACTGCTTCTGTACCAGATATAATTATGATAAACAACTCTCCATTTGTTCCGTTTAATCTATAAGGTCCTTGGTTTCCTTCAATACCATTTATGATGTTTCGTGAGAATCTGCCTCTGCTTAATGCACCATCTGCACCAATATTTATTTTACCTTTTTTACCAATATCAAACATGGTGTTAAATTGTGCACCTCTTGATTTTTTATAATAGTTCATGAAGTAAGTACCTGTTGGCCTTATCATTTCAAAATCACCTACAGTTAATGTGGTATTATCCTTTGTTAATTGCACAAACACGCGGTCGAAGTCTTGCAGCTGTTGCGTATTTCCTTCAGGTTGAATTGGGTTATTATCGTCACTTATGGCGGCAAGCACATCAATATCATTGTTTAGTTTACCTGCCATTTGTAAATTTAAATTAGCATTTAATACAATATCTTGGTTGTTGCCAAAACCTAATCCACGGCTAATCGACCCATTCAGTTTTAACCCATCGTTTTTAAACAAGTCAATTCTGTTATTAGCATTAGGGGCGTATCCTAAATCATAACGATTGCCTTTAATTTCGGGTATTTGAAGGCTTCTAGATTTGTTGCTGTAAACTTGTTTTAAATTAATATTGGGTGTTTTGTAACTTAATTCCAGGGGTTTGTTTTTATAGGCATGAATAACTTTTAAATACCCAGTAAAATAATTAATTTGATAATCAATACCCTCTTTTAATAAGTTGTTGTTATCTGTAAATATAATTACACTGCTCTTTACAATAGTATGGGTGTCAACAAGTAAACTATCTGTATTTACCGTAATTGTTTTTACACGGTAGCTTCCATTTTGTTGTGCTTTACTAACAAATATGGTGAGCACCAATACTACCCATAACCACAAGAGCTTCATCATGCCACATGTTGTTGTTTTGGTAAAGTAATACAAAATTCAGTACCCACTTCCAATTGTGTTTTAAATGAGATACTACCACCACCGCTTTCTATCATATTTTTTACAATAGGCAAACCAAGCCCCATGCCACTAATTTTAGTGCTATAATAAGGTGTGAAAACATTTTTAGCTTGTTCTTCTGTCATACCAGATGCATTATCCTTAACGAAAATTTTAATGTTTTCATTGTGGTTTATCACATCAATTTGTATTTCACCAATTTCATGTTCAGGCATTGCCTGTATTGCGTTTTTTAATAAATTTGATATGGTACGATTAAAATATCCTGCATCAAAAGATATGGTTAGGTTTTCGGCACAATGTAAACTTATTTTATGCTCATTACCCTGTGAGTATAAATCAACCAGTTGCGATAAAGTATCTTTTAGCTTAATGTTTTCATATGTGGGAGCAGGCATCTTTGCGTATGATGAAAACTCATTGGCTAATTCAGAAAGCACATCAATTTGAGCGATTAATAAGTTCGAGGTACGAGTAATTTTATCTCCGATGTTATTATCATTGTTAGCATACGCTCGCTGTAAGTGCTGTACGCTTAGTTTCATTGGTGTTAGTGGGTTTTTAATTTCATGTGCAATTTGTCTTGCAATATCTCGCCAAGCACCTTGTCGTTCTGTTTCGGCTAGCTTACGCGCACTTGCATCTAGCTCTGTAATCATTCGGTTGTATTGTTTAACCAATTCACCTATTTCATCATCACGCTGCCATAAAATAGGCTCGTTACTATGCCCTAAAGTAGTACTAGATAATCGTTGCTGAATTAATGTAAGCGGATAGGATATGTTCCTTGAAACCCAATATGCTATCACTACGATTATAATAAATAGCAAAACGTATAAATTAATAAATCCAATAACTACCGATGAGATTTCGCTTAATAAATCAATTTGTTTACTAAAATAAGGTAGTTGCAAATAACCTACTACTTCGCTACGGGAATTAAATACAGGAGCATAAGCTGCTTGAAATACTAAGTCGCCAATTTTTTCATTTTGGCTATATTGTGATTCGCGCAAATGATTCAGGTGGAAATAAGCATGTGGATGCATTTTAGGACCTACAATTTGCTCATCATACAGTTTACTTATACTGGAAGCTATTACCTCGCCTTTGGTATCATACAAAGAAATGTCAGTATCGTAAAAGTCTGCAATTTGATTGATAAAAGCTTCGGTTTCGCCTTCTATAATTCTTCCTTTTAAATTGGTTATACGTTCGTTTTCAATATTGATAACAATGTTCCGTAACTTCTTCATCAAACGGTCGGTTTGACGCATGTTATACTTATCAATTGTAAAGCGTATGGTAAAATAGGAACTGAATATGAGTGTAGTGAAAACGATGAAGATAATAGATGTTTGAATGCGTGTTCTAATCAAAATAATTTGATTGGCATCCATCATCATTAATTTGAGTAAACTATTTCTAAGCCAAGAAATAATGTTGTTATTGGTAAGCGAAGAGCGTTTTAGCGCTTGTGCATTTAAGAAAATAAACAGCACCAGTACCATAATTAATACCACTGTACAACAGGTAAAAATAAACGAGAACAAACCAATAACTTGGCTTAAGTTATTAGCAGGTTTACTTACCACTACGGTTAATGGTTGTGCATCTGTAAATAATAAGTGACTATAATTGTTTTCATCAAAAAATTTAAATTTATTATCGGTTTCGCCCCATGTGTTGATGATGCTGTAAGCGTAATCTCCACTTTGATAAACTAGTTTTTTATCTTTATAAACCGCGTAAGAATATTCGTTATTTTTTGTTCTGTTTGCAGTGTTACCTTCAACTAAAATTTCGTCAAACCTATTTTCGTTTTGTATTAATTTGGGTTTAAGAATAACAAATAAATACCCAATTCTTTTTTTGCCATCCCTTATAATAAATTTACCAATATAGCCTTTTATATCGCCACTGTTTTGCATGTACCTAAACGATTCTGCAAAAGATTCTAAACGTTGTTGATTGTAAAGTTTATTGGCTTGATAGTAACTTAATTCATTACGTTCTTTAAAGTGATTTCCAGATGAGTCATAATCTAGTAACTGTACATCAAATTTACTTAAGTATCCAGTAAAGTATAATTGACGAATGCGTTTTTCAAATTGTGATTTAATAATAAACGGACTCTCGAAATATATTTTGATGTAATTGTCTCGTTTTATCTTTCTATCAATACCACGCAAGAAATAGTCGTTGGTGATATCGTTTTGGGATATTTGTTTTACTGCAAATAGTTTTCTGTTATCGCGCTCGCGCACATTATGCCAATGCCATATGCTTAATGCACTGTAACTAGATATAATAACAATTACAATAAAGTATTGCTGAAAACGATTAAGTTTAGGCGTAAATAATTTAAATACAATAAATACTGATGCCAATGTGAGTACTGACCAATATCTGAAAATATCATGTTCAAAAAATTTATTGGCTATTACTAAATATAACAGTGCAATGCAAACTACAATTAACCAAATCCAAATTCGCTTTCCTTCATGTTTTTTGATGGCTCGCGTAAAATTTCTGCTAATAAAATACACCACCAATAATTGCAATATGCAAACGGTAATAGCAAAATAAGTAAATATATTTATGGAGTATATTTGGGTAATATCAAACGATATTTGAGAGTCGATGGTTAAACTTTTAATGGCACTATATACTGCATCTGAGGCAAACACACATAAAATGCCATAACCAATAATTGGCCAAATAGTACCTTTAGCATGTTTAATCCTATTGTGATTTTTTCTATTCTCAAGTAATATAAAATACCATAAAATAATTCCAGAGTCAACCAATAAATCTCCTAGTGAAGGGAACCAAACAGAAGAAGCATAAATACCCGCATTAAATAATTTGATGTCGTATATAAAATGTGGTATGTTATATAAAGTACTTGCCGAACGTATCCATATAAATACACCAAAAAATACCACACTAGTTAAAAGCGGGTAAATACGTATATAGTACCTCACCAATACATGAATAAGAGAAATGCAATACAGCAGTAATATCAACATGGTTATAAATAACCAAGTGCTAGTTGATTCTCTTACGGCAAATATTTGTATCGAAAACAAGTACTTACCATCAATAGAAAAAATATCAGTGTACTTTTCGTTTATTTTTGTTTTAATAACAATGGCGTCTTCTAAAAAACTAAGCGCATCGCTAAATTTATTTTGTAGGTATTGGTTTTTGTATGCAAAGTTATGTTTTACTAAATAGGTAAAAACGTATGTATATGTTCCTCTATTTTGTTTATAAACCAAATACCAACCATTGGGTGCTTTTATAAAGTTGTGGTAACTATTATCTTTAAACTTAACTTGTTTAATATTTATTTCATTATCACTCCAATACTTTAGGGTATCGTTTTGTGTAATAAACAAATTACACTGCTCTTTTTTTAAAAGCTTGTTTAAGCTACTCCAATTACGTTGTAGGTTAGACGAGTCCATAACCAACTCGTTTTGAATAAGCTCAACAAAACCAAGTTCTTTTGCACGTATAATACGCTGTGTTTTCTCGTAACCTTGTTGTATTTGATTATCTACATTTTTGATTTGTAGCTGCTCATATACGCCAAGCCCAACAAGAGCTAAGCAGCCTGCAATAAATAAAAACCAATATAAACGTATGCCTTTTTTCAATAGGGTTTAAATCCTTGTGTTAGGAATCAAATAGTTTTTCACGTAATCAGTAACACCTTCTTCTATACTGGTGAAATTTGTGGTATATCCAATAGATTTTAGTTTGGCCATATTGGCTTCCGTAAAATATTGGTATTTATCTCTAATATCAATTGGCGTATCTATAAAGGAGATGTTTGGTGTTTTATTTAGAGCTGAAAAAATAGCCTCAACTAAATTATTAAATGTGCGTGCCTTGCCACTGCCTAAATTATAGATACCACTATGTTTTCTGTGGGTCATTAGAAACAAACAAACATCAGTAACATCTTTTACGTATATGAAGTCGCGTAACTGTCCGCCATCCGGGTAGTTGGGGTTATGCGATTTAAATAATTTTACTTCTCCTGTTTGATGTATTTGATTAAAGGCATGCAGCACCACGCTTGCCATTCTTCCTTTATGGTATTCATTAGGTCCGTACACATTAAAAAACTTAAGTCCAGTCCAGAAGTATGGTTTTTTATCTTGTGCAATAGCCCATTTATCAAAGTCGTTTTTTGAGTGTCCGTATAAATTAAGTGGTTGCAATAAATCCAATTTGGATTCATCGTCATCATAGCCATGTTCACCATCACCATAAGTAGCAGCTGACGAAGCATAAACAATTGGTAAGCCAAACGCTACGCATTTTTCCCACAACATTTTGGAATAATCTAAATTAAGCTCCTTTAAAATGGCATTATTGGTTTCGGTAGTGTCTGTGCGTGCCCCAATATGAAAAATAAACTGAATTAAACTATGGTTTTCATCAATCCATGCACCCAAATCTGCACGATTTACTTTTGTAGTGTATGTTTTACCAGTTAAATTATCTTCCCTGATGGGCATTCCAAAATCGTCAACTAAAACTAAATCGTTATATCCAGCATGGTTTAAGGCGGCAACTAAACAACTGCCAATAAACCCTTCCGCTCCCGTTATAATTATCATAAATTTATACGTATTTTGCTCAAAAATAAAGATAATACACCTAAAACCTAAGTATTTCGCAGTTTTAACTTAAATGTTTTTCAATCATTAATAGTGGTTTGTATATTTGCTCCTCTTTAAGGCACCATGCAAAAAAGTAAAACAGTTTATATCACTCGTAAAGTGCATTTTAATGCAGCGCACAAGCTGTATAATCCCAATTGGTCTGAAGCTGAAAATGAGGCTTTTTTTGGCAAGTGTGCCAACAAATATTACCATGGGCATAATTTTGATATGTATGTAACCATTAAAGGTATTGCCAATCCAGATACGGGTATGGTAATGGATCTTAAAAAGCTACGCGATATCATCAATACCTATGTAGTTGATAAAGTTGATCACCGTAATATCAATCATGATGTAGATTTTATGACAGGTCAAATGGCTTCTATAGAAAACATGGTGGTAGCCATATGGGAACAATTAGCACCTCATATTACAGATGGCAAATTGCACTGTATTAAGTTGTATGAAACCGAACGTCAGTTTGTGGAATACTATGGTGAATAGCCAAATAACAGTAATCTATTTTTTATGCATTCTTGTACTTGAGTGTAAAACACGTATATTTGATTTTTAACTAAATTATAAACCTAAATGAAAGCAATTTCAAAGTTTGGAATAATAGCCATAGCCGCTTTACTTAGCGCTTGCTCGAGTACAACTAATGTGTATGATTACTATCTAAAAAATGTAATAGAAAAGCATGAAGCAGGTAAGTCGGCCACTTCAAAAAGTAAATTGTTGCTTCGTGGTTTTGAAAGCACAAACAAAGCGCAGGTTGAGTTTATTGCCTACAAAACAAATAATGAAAAATATTTGGTTTTAGGTTCACATAAAGTGGCTAAATCATTTTATATACAAGACAGTTTATATCATTTTGATGTATCTGATTTATACAGCCGTGTACGTGGTAATGATTTCATTCGTCAGATGGGTGATTTAAATGTATTTTTCACTCATATACCAGCCGCTAATGCTGTGGCTTTCTTGTCGGTTTGGCCAACTTTAAAAAATGATTACAATGCATTAAAGCCAGCTATTGGTGAGGTTGCCTATATAGATTATGCCATTACCACAGATGTTGTATTAAGTTTTGAAAAGAAAAGTTTAACCCAACAACCTAAAGATTGTAATATTTGGATTGGTAAACGTAAACATACGGTTAGCATTATAGATTTAACAAAAGCATTAACAGCACTTAAAGCATTTAACTAAAAGTATATATTTTTTGTAATTATCAATAACCTGAGGTGAACAACTCAGGTTATTTTTTTGCCAATTCTTTTATTAATTGCAGCACTAATTAATTCAATTTTATGAAAGCATATTTATTTCCTGGACAAGGTTCGCAGTTTGTGGGCATGGGTAAAGATTTATACGATAACAATGAGCAAGCAAAAGCCTTGTTTGAAAAAGCCAATGATATTTTAGGCTTCCGCATTACAGATATTATGTTTAGCGGAACCGATGAAGAATTAAAACAAACACGTGTAACGCAACCTGCTATTTTTTTACACTCGGTTATTAAAGCGTTGGTTGCAGGAGATGCCTTTACACCTGATATGGTTGCAGGACATTCGCTGGGTGAATTTAGTGCCCTAGTAGCCAATAAAACATTAAGTTTTGAAGATGGTTTAACATTGGTTTACAAACGTGCATTAGCGATGCAAAAAGCTTGCGAAATTAAACCAAGTACCATGGCCGCTGTGTTGGGTTTGGATGATGCCAAAGTAGAAGAAATTTGCGCAAGCATTACTGATGAAGTAGTGGTTGCTGCTAACTACAATTGCCCGGGCCAATTGGTTATTTCTGGAAGTATAGAAGGTGTTAGCATTGCTTGCGAATTATTAAAAGCTGCAGGAGCAAAACGTGCATTGGTTTTACCTGTAGGTGGTGCATTTCACTCTCCATTAATGGAACCTGCCAGGGTTGAATTGGAAGCTGCCATTCATGCAACACATTTTAGCGAACCTATTTGTGCTGTATACCAAAATGTAACGGCTAGTGCTGTGCGTGATGTGGCTGCTATTAAAGCGAATTTAATTGCACAATTAACTGCACCTGTAAAATGGACACAAAGTGTACAAGCCATGGTAAGCGATGGTGCCAGCGAGTTTATTGAGTGTGGGCCTGGTAAAGTATTACAAGGGTTAGTTAATAAAATTCATAAAGAAGCCATGGTTTCATCTTTAGCATAAACTAAGCATGGCATTACCCAATATTTTTAGTGCACCTGTTTGTGCAGATATGGTAAGCAGAATAAAAAGGCTTAACATAAATACACCAGCACTATGGGGCAAAATGAATGTGAGCCAAATGTTGGCGCACTGTTGCATTACTTACGAAATGATTTTTGATAACAAACATGCTAAGCCCAATTTTTTATTGCGTTTTGTACTTAGGACTTTTATAAAAGGGAAGGTTGTAGGAGAGGAGCCTTATAAACAAGGCGGTCCTACCTCACCACAATTTTTAATTACCAACGAACGTGATTTTGAAAAAGAAAAAATGCGCTTAATTAATTACATCAATCAAGTGCAGCAAATGGGTGAATCTGCATTTGAAGGGAAAGAATCGCATTCGTTTGGGGTGTTAAATAAAACCGAATGGAACAACATGATGTACAAACACCTGAATCACCATTTAAACCAATTTGGTGTTTAAATACTATTTGCTTTTGTGGTGATATAAAACTTGAAATCCTGTTGGTGCAATACCAACAGGATTTTTTTTGTCTTTATTTTTCTTGTTAATAAAGTTTTCTAATCTTTGGTATTAAAATTATTTAAGTGCCAACTTTCTAACGTCTATCAGTTTGACTCTGTGTATTTTTTAAAATTATCTAAGATTGCTTGCCAGCCGTTTCTTTGCAATTCAATTGGATTTTCTGTTTCTGGGTCAAAAGTTATGGCTACTTCTGTTTGTCCGTTTGTTTCTTTAAGCTCTACAGTTGCCTGTCGTCCGCCAAATTCATAGGTAAAACCTTCACCTTGGCGGATGTCTGTATAAACAGCTTCAAAGTCAAAACCAAAACTTCCGTCTTTAGCTTCCATTCTTGCTACATATCGTCCACCAATTATTAAATCATTTGTTGCTTTAGGACAATGCCAGCTTGGGTCGGCAAAATTCCATTTTGTGATGTGTTCAGGTTGAGTGTAATAGTTCCAAACCTTTTGCTTGTCTCCTACAACTGTAGCTCCAACTGTTATCTTATCTTGTGTCATTATTTTATTATTGTATTTGATTTGATTTGATTTGATTGGTATTTGTATACATGATTTCCCATTGGTGTCCGTCAAGGTCTTCAAAACTATCGTAATACATCCAACTGTGGTCTGCACTTTGTTGTTATCTTACTTCACTGTTTTCAAGGGCAAGTTTTACAATTTGATCAACTTGTTAAAGACGGTGCTGGTTTTGGAACGCTTACAAATATTGATTTTACTTTCATGTGATAACTATTTATAATGCGATTAACTTTTTGGTGCTTGGCGCTGTTGTCTAATGTAACGTTAAATTGTGTTGCTAAGATAAATATAAATGCGAAATGAAATGCTGAAATTTATTTAGGTTAACGACAATGATGCAAGGCAGAAGTTATAGTTAGTGGTATCAGAGTGTCTCAACAATTGCTGTGATGTCACTTGCAAGCTGGTCAAGATCCTTATCGATGATTGTCCATACAATTTGAAAGTCAATACCCATGTAATCATGAACAATTCGGTTCCTGAATCCACGAATTCTGAACCAATTAATATTTTCGTGTGAGTCTTTAAAATCTTTTGGAAGTCTATTGGCTGCCTCGCCAATTATTTCAAAATTCCGAATAACTGCGTCAAGGGTTTTTGAGTCTTAAATAAATGTATCGAATGTGTGACTCTCGGTATAGGATTTTATTTTTTCTACAGAATTGAGTATGTCTGACAGAAGTAGCTTAGGATCTCGTTTAGACATAATTCAGTTCGGTTTCTATTAATTTAAGATAGTCCGGTTTAACTCCATTTTTTGAAACTAAGTCGACCTTAATTTTAAGAATTCTTTCGAGTTCGTCAGCTAAGTCGATAAATTCAACTCCTATTGGCTGTTTAAAGTCTACAAGAATATCTACGTCACTGTTAGCAGTCTGCTGTCCACGACCATAGCTGCCAAAAATGGCAATATTATTCAATCCATACTTTGAAGAAAGTTGCACTTTATGGCTTTTCAGTATTTCTTTAATGTCAGATAGACTTGTCATAACACAAATATATAAAATGAAACGAAATGTTTATTACCATTACTGCTAACGTTTTCGGGCTTGGCGAAGGTGGCGATATTCACCCCAAATATGTCAGCAGAGCACTGAAACGCCACTTTTGCCAAACCCGTGTTAGCGGTTCGTTGCTTTTTCTGTTATTCTGTTCCAAGCTTATGCTCATATTCTGTGTAATTAATAAATGTTTTTCCATCGAAAAAGTATAAACCACTTTCTCTAGTCCCCACCCAAATATTACCGTTTTTATCTTCCAAAATTTCCCAAATCCAAGGATTGATTAGCCCATCTTTAAAAAAGGTGAAAGTTTTACCATCGTAACGTCTAAGACCATCAATAGCACCAAACCAAAGATTTCCCTTTTTGTCTTCTATAATTCGGGTGACTTCGCTTGGCAAACCATCTTTTGTTGTAAAACTTGTAAATGTATTTCCATCAAACCGATAGGCCCCACCCCAATTACTGAACCAAATATTTCCGTTTTTGTCTTGCAATTGAGGCCAACCCCAATTATGGGCTTTTGGTTTTGGTCCGTCTTGAAACAAATCCATAGGTTTGAGGTTGGTTACAGATTTTCCATCGTAACGAAAAACACCTTCATTGGTTCGACTACCTAACCAAATATTTCCTTTATTATCTTCTAATATGCGTTCCACCCTATCGTTACTGGTCAAAAAGCCATTGGGGGCTTCATTCATTGGAAAATGTGTAAAGGATTTGCCATCGTAAATAAAGACACCATCAATCGTTACAAACCATAGTTTTCCATCTTTTGCTTGTAACATATTGTACACCCAATGGGTTTGATAGTAGGGGTTCTTATTTGGAGGCAGATTTTTGGGTAAAGGAATCTGGATTTTGGAAAATGTCTTTCCATTGTAAAGACAAAGTCCCACTTCAGTTCCCACCCAAATTTTACCATCTTTATCTTCCAAGATGCAATAAATTTTATTACAATCCAGTCCATCGTTTATTGTAAATTGGTTAAACGATTTTCCATCATACTTATAAAGTCCATTATCTGTTGTTCCGAACCAAAGGTTACCTGATTTGTCCTTCATAAAACGTGAAACATTGCAATTCCCCAAGCTTTTAAAAACAGTTGGAAGTTCCTTTTCTTTTGGTAAGTCTTTTTTAACTGGGCTGTTGCAGGCAGTCCCCAAAAGTAGAATTGTCAGGAAAGTAAATATTGGCGTTAGTAATATTATTTTTTTCATTTTTCAAATAGTCTTGAGGTTTTGTTATCTTTTGTCGGTTTGGGTGTCGCAATGACCGCTAACGTTTTGCAGCTTGGCGAAGTGGCGGATTTAGAAGCACTTACTTTCAATTTAGCACTAATGTTCATTTGAAAACCAAATGTTCAATTTTGCACTGAACCCGCCATTTTGCCAAACCGCTGTTGTGTGCTGTTTTTATTAAATTCCTTTAAAAAAGTTCCAAACTTCTTCCGCATATTCTATATCTCTATTTTGAACTCCACTTGCAGGTGAAGAATTGGTATAAACTGTCTTACTTGGCACAGCGTG
>CANHBJ010000001.1 GCA_947459075.1 Bacteroidota bacterium | reverse complement strand
CACACCACTTTTTATTTTTTTAAAATTCTAATTACCATCGGCCATCACCATCTAGTATATTTCCTAAGCCACCAAGTACACTGCCTTCTTCTTTCCTATTATATGAGGCGTACGACATTAATCTACCAGCTAGGCGGCTTATTGGTAATGTTTGAATCCAAACTTTTCCAGGGCCCGATAAAGATGCATAAAATACGCCCTCTCCACCAAATAAAGTATTTTTAATTCCACCCACAAATTGTATGTCGTAATTTATATCATGCGTAAACGCCACAATACATCCAGTATCTACTTTAAGCAATTCGCCTGGTAGTAGGTTACGTTCAATTACATGGCCTCCGCTATGTACAAAAGCCAATCCATCACCTTCTAGTTTTTGCATAATAAAACCTTCCCCTCCAAACAAGCCTGTACCTAATTTACGTTGAAACTCAATTCCTACGCTAACACCTTTTGCTGCGCATAAAAACGAATCTTTTTGACAAATAATTTTACCCCCTAAGTGGTATAAATCTAATGGGATAATTCTACCTGGATAGGGCGATGCAAAACTCACTTGTTTTTTACCCTGACCAATATTGGTGTATGCTGTCATAAATAAATTTTCGCCAGTTAATAATCGTTTACCAGCCGAAAATAATTTTCCTAAAATGCCACTTTGTTGTTGGGCTCCATCGCCAAAAATTGTTTGCATTTCAATTCCGTTATCCATCATCATAAAGCTGCCAGGCTCGGCAACTACCGTTTCTTGCGGGTCAAGTTCAATTTCAACGCATTGCATTTCGTTACCTAAAATGCGATAATCTATTTCGTGATTGCTAATCATGGTGTATGTAATTTATTTTGTAAATATAATTGGGCATTTATTATGGCATATCTTTTTTTACGTAAACGGATATTTTGGAATATCGTTGGTAATTTGGTAGTCTGTAAAGTTTTTGCTGTATTGGCAATATCTTAACTCCAAGCCATTGGTAATAACTAACCTGCTTACGCCCAAAGATTTGTTATAAACTGCAGCTTGTAAAAATGTGCTTTCAGATAGTTGGATATCAGGAGCTTTACACTCTGCAAGTAAAATGGCTTCACCGGTATTATCATAAACCAACACATCAAACCTTTTTTGTAGTCCATTTACTGTTAAACCTTTTTCCACAGCCATTAGTGAGGTTGTACAGCCGCATTGATCCACTAAATAATGCACCAAATGTTGCCTTACCCATTCTTCTGGTGTTAACAGTACGTACTTTTTCCGAATAATGTCGAAAATATAATTTCTGTTTTCAACCTTTTTAACCTTAAAATTGTATGTAGGAAAGTTTAGCTGCATTAATAATTCAAAACTAAGTAAATGGCTGCCGAAAATAGCTCAGATTTTAATAAAATACTATCAGGACTTAAAGCAAGAAAATTTGCACCAGTATATTTTTTGTTTGGAGCAGAGCACTATTACATTGATGAATTAAGCCATTATGCAGAGCAAAACATTTTAAACGAAGGGGAGAAAGGTTTTAATCAAGTGGTTTTATACGGTAAAGATAGTGACGTTGCAACCATTATTAATCATGCAAAACGTTTTCCAATGATGGCCGATTACCAGGTTATTATTGTTAAAGAAGCGCAAAACTTAAAAAGTTTAGAAGATTTTGAAGCTTATTTTGAAAAGCCTGTACCAAGTACCATTTTAATTATTTGCTATAAAAAAGATAAGTTAGATAAACGTACACGTGTATATAAAACACTTAGTAAACATGTAGTTTTCGAATCTAAAAAACTATATGATAATGAATTACCCGCATGGATAGAGCGCTATTTAAAATTAAAAGGGTTTAGTATCAGTATGCGTAGTGCAGGTTTAATTGCAGATAGCTTAGGAAGTGATTTAGGTAAAATTGCCAATGAGTTAGAAAAATTAATGATTAATAAGGATGGCGACACCCAAATTACTGATACTGATGTTGAATTAAAAATTGGGATAAGTAAAGAGTTTAATATTTTTGAGTTAATGGGAGCAGTGGCGCTCAAAAACAGTGGAAGGGCCATGCACATTGCTCATCATATGGGTAAAAACAAAGATTTTAGCATCATTGCCGCTTTAATTAACATGAATAGTTTCTTTAGTAAAACCTATATGGTGAAGCAAAGTAATATTAAAGATCAAGCGCAATTACAACGTAAATTTGGCTTAAACTACTATCAAGCAAAAGATTACATGAATGCAGCAACTAGATATAGTACAGATGAACTGGAGCGTTGTATTAGAATCATTCATGAGTACGACTTAAAAAGTAAAGGTTTAAATAATGCCTCGGCCTCTCATGATGAATTATTGAAGGAGGTATTACTCCGGATTCTTTAAAAATCCCTAACAAAAAATCGAACAATTCTTTTTTATCCTCACAAGTTATAAATTGTGTTTTGCAATGAGCAAAACATAGTTATATTAGCCGTCTCTTAATAAGTAAATAATAACAGTATGGGATCATTTTCTCGAAAAAATATTGACCATTTATTGAAGGAGTCTGAAGGGCACCAATTGAAGCGCACTTTAGGCGCTGGTAATTTAATAGGTTTAGGTGTAGGGGCAATTATTGGTGCAGGATTATTTGTGCGAACAGCAGCCGCTGCTGCCGAAGCATCTGGTCCGGCAGTAACTTTATCTTTTATTGTTGCCGCAATTGGTTGCGCATTTGCTGGCATTTGTTATGCTGAGTTTGCTGCCATGATTCCGATTGCAGGTAGTGCATACGCATACAGTTATGTAACTATGGGCGAACTGGTAGCATGGATAATTGGTTGGGCTTTAATGATGGAATATGCATTAGGTGCAGCAACTGTTAGTATTGCTTGGAGTGAATACTTAAATAACCTGCTTGGAGGGGCAATACCATACGAATGGTGTCATAGCCCTTTCGAGAGTATACATCAAGTTGCTTCTAACAACGTTGCTCAAATTGTAGCTTATAAACCAGAGCTAGCATCAATGATTAAAAATGGCACGTTAATTTTAAGTGATGAGCAGTTTGCTATGTTGCCCCAAAATTTAGTTGGATTGGTGTCTATAACTAATGGTTATGTAAACCTACCTGCATTGGCTATTCTTTTTATAATTACCTTGGTATTGATAAAAGGTACACAGGAAAGTGCCATGTTCAACGCTATTATCGTGTTTATTAAAGTAGCTATAGTATTATTATTTATAGCAATAGGTTGGCAATTCATTAAGCCAGAAAATCACATGCCATATCTTATACCTGAAGGTACACCTGGTCACGAAGGTTTTTTCAAGTGGGGTTGGGGTGGCGTAGTTGGTGGTGCAGCTATTGTATTTTTTGCCTTTATTGGTTTTGATGCAGTTAGTACAGCAGCTCAAGAAGCTAAAAATCCGAAACGTGATATGCCAATTGGTATATTAGGATCATTGGTAATTTGTACCATTTTATATATTTTATTTGGCCACGTGTTAACGGGTGTTACAAATTGGCAAGAGTTTAAAACAAGTGGTAAAGAGGCTTCTGTTGCTTATACCATTAAAAATTACATGGTTGGTTATGAGTGGTTGGGTACAAGTGTAACAGTGGCTATTTTAGCTGGTTTTAGTTCGGTTATATTGGTAATGTTAATGGGCCAAAGCCGTGTATTTTTTAGTATGAGCAATGATGGTTTAATGCCAAAGGCATTTAGCGAATTGCATCCTAAATTTAAAACCCCATACAAGGCCAATATTATCTTATTTATTTTTGTTGGACTATTTGCTGCTTTTGTGCCTGGAAGTGTAGCAGGAGATTTAACCAGTTTTGGTACTCTCTTTGCATTTGTACTAGTAAGTGCGGGTGTTTGGATTATGCGGGTCAAATCACCTGATATTGAACGTCCTTTCAAAACGCCATTAGTCCCTTTAATTCCTATTTTAGGTGTTTTGGTTTGCACTGGTATGATAGTGGCGTTAGATTTTCAAACACTTAAGGTTGCTGTAATTTGGATGGTATTTGGTTTGTTGGTTTACTTTGGATATGGTAAACGAAACAGTAAATTACATAAGGATAATTAAGCTAATTAAGTTTTGTTATAATGATATAAAAAAGCCATCGGGTGTTTTCTCGATGGCTTTTTCATTGTATGAAATTGTAAATATTTATTGAGGAGTTAGCTTCATTACAAACAAAAAAACATCATCAGAATTTGCTCCAACTTGATGTCCTGTTAAGGAAAATGAAAGTTCATTATGGAAAGATGAATGAGCACTTTTTCGCTTATGAATAAAAATGTCAATAGGCATAATAATACCATTAAATAAACACTCCGCATTTATTATAGACTCTTCATTAGTTAAACTTTGCGCTTGTAATTTTTCGTTGCTTTGTTTGTGTATTAATGTTATTGACCATTCTTTTTTAATAACTGTGGCAAGGTATTGTTCAGCATCAACTGTAGGTGTAAACTCTTGTATGTTAAACTCCCATTTTATGTTGTTATTCATGTCAAAATTTTGATGTATATCATGAATAAAGAGTGCACATCCACTTTGGTTTTTTTCATCGGGATGTAATTCTAATTCGGCTTTGTATACAACGGTTTGTGCTATTAGTGATAGGCCAAATATAAATTGTAGGGCTAATAATAGGGTTAATTTGTTTGCCATAATTAGGTTGTTATTTTGTCATTAAATTTGATAAAGTATCGGCTATTTTACTTGCAAGAGCCACACCCATTCCGTTTAATCTTGCACCTACTACCACGTGTTGATTAACGCGTTTTATAAGTGGTGTTTTTTGTTCGTTAAAGGCCATAATGCCACTCCATTGTTGCTCTATGGTGTATGGTGTATTGGGTAATATCATCTCGTCTAAAAAATAGTTTAATTGGTTTTGTATGCGTTGGTTTATATCAAATTGCGTTGTTGTTTCGGTTTCAAAATCAATATTTCTGCCACCACCCAAAATCACTCTTTTCCCATAGTTTCTAAAGTAGTAATAACCTTCATTAAAATGAAAAGTACCCGTAAACTTTAAGTTATCAATAGGTGCTGTGCACAATACCTGACCTCGTCCTGGGGTTATTTCTTCATCGGGTAAAAAATGTTTGGTAAATGCATTGGTACAAATAGCCACTTGTTCTGCATGGAAAGTTATTTGCTGACCATTGTTTTCGCAGTATACTTTAGCACCGGTTGGAGTATCATCAATATGTTTTACATCAGTACCTGTAATTACCCTTACTTGCAAAATTCCTGCGTAATTTAACAAGGTGTTCATCATTTTTCCTGTGTCAATTTGCCCTTCAAATGGATTAAAAACCATATCGCTTACCATATCCGCATTAAACCCAAATTGATTAATAAAGTGTGGTACAATGTAAAATACTTGTTTTTTAAATAGCGGTAATAGTAGCTCGTTAAGTTTGGTTACTTTATCTCCCTCTGCTGCGTTTTCATTCATCATTAATTCAAAACCACCATGGTTTATATAATCGATATGTTCATCACCCAATCGCTTTCTTAAGAGGGACAAGCCGATCCATCGGTCTTCAATTAGTTGCAAAAATTTCTCTTCACCAAGTCGTAAATAGTCAGCCCAATTTTCGGTATAAGAACCAATGCATGCAAATCCTGCATTTTTTGTACTTGCACCTGTAGGTAATATCCCTTTTTCAATAACAAGAACATTAGCTGTTGGATTTTTTTCTTTTATGGCACAAGCTGTACTTAAACCTGTAATACCAGCACCCACAATAATGTATTGGTAGTTTACTAGTGAATTCGACTCCCAGAAACTTAGCATTAGTTTAGCCTATTATTATACCAATATATGTTTTGTTTTGAAATAAAAAAACAGCATAAAAAATGCCACCATACAAAAATGTACAGTGGCATATTTTTTAAGTCTTAATTTAATTGTTAGATTATTTTCTTGTACCTAACTCGAGTTGGTTGAACATTACCCATACGTTGGCGCTTATTCTCTTCATAGTCGCTATATGCACCCTCATAAAACACCACTTGCGAATTGCCTTCAAAGGCTAAGATATGTGTGGCTATTCTATCAATAAACCATCTATCATGGGATATCACTACTACACATCCTGCATAATTTTCAATCGCCTCTTCTAAAGCACGTAATGTATTAACGTCAATATCATTTGTTGGCTCATCCAATAATAACACGTTGCCACCCTCTTTTAATGTCATGGCCAAATGTACACGGTTACGTTCTCCACCACTTAATACACCAACTTTTTTACTTTGATCGTTACCGCCAAAATTAAATTTGCTAATGTATGCCCTAGCGTTTACTTGCTTGCCGCCAACAATCATGGTTTCAGTTCCACCACTAATTACTTCAAACACACTTTTTTCAGGTAACAAATCTTTATGACTCTGATCAACATATGCAACTTGCACTGTTTCGCCTACTTTAAAATCACCACTAGTAGGTTCTTCAAGTCCCATCATCATTTTAAATAATGTAGTTTTACCTGCACCATTAGGTCCTATTACACCAACAATACCACCACGGGGTAAATTAAAGTTTAAGTTATCGTACAGTAATTTATCACCATAAGCTTTACTTACGTTTTTGGCTTCAATTACCATATCACCCAAACGTGGGCCAGCAGGTATAAATAACTCTAGTTGCTGTTCTTTTTCCTTTGTTTCTTCGTTTAATAATTTATCGTAAGCACCTAATCTGGCTTTTTGTTTTGCTTGTCTTCCTTTGGCACCTTGGCGTACCCAATCTAATTCACGCTCTAATGCTTTTGCTCGTTTACTATCTGCCTTCTCTTCTGCTTTTAATCGATTGGCTTTTTGATCTAACCAGCTGCTGTAATTACCTTTCCACGGAATTCCCTCGCCACGGTCAAGCTCTAAAATCCATCCAGCAACATTATCTAAGAAATAACGATCATGCGTTACGGCAATAACAGTACCTGGGAAGTTCTTCAAGAATTGCTCTAACCAATCAACCGATTCTGCATCTAAGTGGTTGGTAGGCTCATCTAATAATAAGATATCAGGATTGCTTAAAATTAAACGGCATAAAGCAACACGTCTGCGTTCCCCACCACTTAAAATATTAACTGGAGTTTCTGGATCAGGGCAACGTAAAGCATCCATGGCTTTTTCTAATGTGGTATCAATTTCCCATGCATTGGCTGCATCAATTTTGTCTTGCAATTCAGCCGAACGGTTCATTAACTTTTCCATTTTGTCAGCGTCTTCATAATTCTCCGGTTCACCCATAGACTCATTCACCGCATTGTATTCATCAAGTAGGGCCATTATTTCGGCCACACCTTCTTTAACAACTTCAATAACTGTTTTAGTTTCATCAAGGTTAGGTTCTTGCTCTAAGAATCCTATTTTATAGTTTTTACTGTCAAATACTACCTCACCTTGAAAGCTTTTATCAATACCAGCAATGATTTTTAAAAGGCTTGATTTACCTGATCCATTCAAACCTAAAACACCAATCTTGGCTCCATAAAAAAATGATAGGTAAATGTTTTTTAATACTTGTTTTTGTGGTGGGAAAGTTTTGCTAACCCCAGCCATTGAAAATATAATTTTGTTGTCTGTCATAATCTTAATAATTGTGCGAATTTAAAACTAATGATGTATTTACTTGAAATAAAGTTTAATTTAGACTGATAATTTTAAATGGCTATGAACACGCATCACGAATATGTTTGTCAAATAAGTGGTCGATCTGGTAATGCACAAAATATGTTACCCGCCAAGGCTATCAGTCCTCAGGTAGTGAGAATTATAAAAAAGCAAGGTCATAAATGGGATAGAAAAGGGTTTGTTGATGCGGAGGCTATCAATCACTTACTTCAATTAGAGCCACCTCAAGAATCAGAATATTTGGTTGAGTTATCGGCTGATGAATTGGAGGATAACTACCAAAGCAGTTTGACATTAGGAGAACGAATTGCCGATAAAATAGCCGAGTTTGGAGGAAGTTGGACTTTTATAATTTCCTTCTTTGCATTTATTTTGGCTTGGGTTGTATTAAATACAATTGCCTATACTACTGCAAGGTTTGATAACTATCCGTTTATTTTATTAAATTTAATATTGAGTTGTATTGCAGCAGTTCAAGCTCCAATTATTATGATGAGTCAGAATAGACAAGAAGCCAAAGATAGATTAAGGGCTAAAAATGATTACAACATTAATTTAAAAGCTGAGCAAGAAATACGAGAATTACATACTAAAATTAATGAGTTACTGAGGTTGATTAAAAAGAAATGAAAGAAAAAATAAAGATCAAGTAAGACATCTATTCAATTTGTTTTATTTATTAATATCCCCAACCTGTTGTTACTCCTATTTTATTTGGGTTTATACACATTACCGGAATATGTTGTGATGTGTTTACTATTTGTTGGGCATATGTACCAAATACCAACTCTTTAAAGTCTTTATCTTCAGATTGGGTCATGATCATCAATAAATCTGCATCAATACTTTCAGCATATTTAAGCGTTTCATCAGCTAAGTTCCCCTCTAAATGTTCTTTAATATATTTGGTATAATTAATACCATTTTCTTTGAGCATGTTTTCTATTTGGCGAATTGAACCTTCAATTTTGGCATCCAGTAATTCGTCATTATTTTTAAAACTGAACAATCGAATGGTTGAGCCATATGATTTACCAAAGTGAATAGCCCATTTAACCTTTTGGCGTGATTCAATTGCTAAATCAACAGGGAAAACAATGCTATTATAAATGTTTGAAGATTGAGCTGATTTGACCACAATTATTGGTACATTACTATGCACAATAGTACGAGAAGAATTGCTTCCGATGATTTGACCTAAACCTGATGCACCATGTGATCCCATAATTACACTATTGCATTTTAGTTCTTTTACTACTTCTTTAATTAACTTGTAAATTTTACCAGAAAGAATATTTGTACTACAATCAATACCATGTTTTGTTTTTATATCGATTGATAGCTTTTCCATTCTTGCAATAGCGGCTTCTTTTATTAATTCTTCTTGTTTTTCGTTTTTATCCTGCAATCCGCTTAAAATACCTTTTTCAACTACGTATAACAGTGCTAAATTATTGTTAAAATGTTAAGCAATATGATTGGCATGGTCCAAAGCGAAAATGGCTACATCACTAAAATCTAATGGAACAAGAATTGTATTTTTATGAGTTGTTTGCATAATGTTTAAAGTGTAAATTGCACTAGAAATGTAGGCCCGTATTTAATTTGAGATTATGATATAGGTCAAATCATTAAATGATATTTATACATGAGCACATTAATACCCGAAAGCGAATTAGTATTAAATAATGATGGTAGTATATACCATTTGCACTTACTACCAGAAGAGTTAGCTGAAACCATAATTTTAGTTGGCGATCAAAATCGGGTTGCGGAGGTATCAAAGCACTTTGATAAAATTGAGGTAAAAAAGAGTAAGCGTGAGTTTATTACACATACGGGTTACATTGGTAGCAAACGCATTTCTGTTGTATCAACAGGTATTGGTACAGATAATATAGATATCGTTTTGAACGAATTAGATGCCTTAGCCAACATCAATTTAAATACACGTGAGGTTAAAGCTGTGCCTATTTCATTAGAACTTATTCGCATTGGAACAAGTGGCTCATTACAAAATGAATTGAAAGTAGATGATACCCTTATTTCCTCATATGGTCTTGGTCTTGACAGTTTAATGCAGTTTTATGATTATGAAGAAAATGATGAGATATCAAACATGCTTAATACCATTGATGAGCAATTGGAACTATTATTTGTAAATCCATATTTATTTAAGGCTCCCGGTGAATTATTTTCACATTTTGGCAAGTATTTTAATTCAGGTATTACAGCTACTTGTTGCGGCTTTTATGCTCCACAAGGTCGTATGCTTAGGGCAGAGGCTAAATACGAAGATTTAATTAAACGCTTATCAAATATTGAGGTTAACGGACTACGAGTTACAAATTTCGAGATGGAAACCGCTGCTATATATGGTATGGCCACATTGCTAGGCCATCAAGCAATCTCTGTTAATGCTATATTGGCCAATAGAGTTAATCACACCTTTAGCCATAATCCAGATTTAGTTATTGAAAATACAATTAAAAAGGTTCTGGAAATTATCTAAACTGCTGCTTTATTAAGTCATTGGATATATATTATTTGACATTACTGCTTTAGCGGCTTAGCTTGCAATTTGATGTTTTTGATTTTTACCACATGATTTTAATCAATTATTAACTGGTGTAATGTAAGATTAGCCTCTGAATAACAGTTGATTAAATTTATATTTTTTCCTCTTATAGGAAACGTTATTTTTGTCCCCACTTCGCAATTGAACAACCTTAAATATGACAACCAATTCAATAGTTGAAAAGATATTGGCCAATGCTGGTCAAACTTTCCAGAATTTAACACCTGCACAATTGGTGCAACACGCCATTAAAAATGGTGAAGGTGTATTAACTGATACTGGTGCATTAATGGCCGACACCGGTGAATTTACAGGACGCTCACCAAAAGATAAATTTTGTGTGGCTGATGCTAAAACAGAAAATACGGTTTGGTGGGGAGATGTAAACCAAAAGTTTGAGCCTGCAAAATTTGATGCTTTATTAAACAAAGTAATTAAGCATTTTGAAGGAAAAAATATTTACACCCGCGATGCTTATGCTTGCGCTGATCCAAAGTATCGTTTAAATATTCGCGTTTTTAACGAAACGGCTTATCACAATTTATTTTGCAACAACTTGTTTTTACGCCCTACGGCAGAAGATTTAAAAGATTTTGCTCCAGAGTGGTTAATCATCAATGCACCTAGCTTCAAAGCTGTTGCTACTGAAGACGGAACTCGTCAGCATAACTTTACCATGATTGATTTTACCCGTAAAATTATTTTAATTGGTGGTAGTGCTTACACAGGCGAAATGAAAAAAGGGATCTTTACAGTGTTGAATTATATTTTACCTGAAGAAAAAGGCGTGTTGTCAATGCACTGTTCAGCCAACATTGGTAAAAACGGAGATACTGCCGTATTCTTTGGTTTATCAGGTACAGGTAAAACAACATTATCAGCCGATCCAGAGCGTAAATTAATTGGAGATGATGAACATGGTTGGGCCGATAACAGCGTATTTAACTTTGAAGGAGGTTGCTACGCTAAATGTGTTGATTTAACGAAAGAAAAAGAGCCTCAAATTTTTGATGCCATTCAGTTTGGTTCGTTATTAGAAAATACCCGCTTTTATCCAGGTACTACAACGGTTGATTATACCAACATTTCTGTTACTGAAAATACCCGTGCTGCATATCCAATAAACTTAATTGATAATATTGCAGTACCTTCGGTAGGCAAAACACCTGAAAATATTTTCTTCTTAACAGCTGATGCGTTTGGTGTATTACCTCCAATATCTAAATTAAATGCTGGACAAGCGATGTATAGCTTTATTAGTGGTTATACTGCTAAAGTTGCAGGTACAGAGGCTGGTGTTACCGAGCCACAAGCTACTTTCTCAGCTTGCTTTGGTCGTGTATTTTTACCATTACATCCCGGTAAATACGCTAAAATGTTAGGCGAGAAATTAAAAGCTAATCCCAATATAAACGTTTGGTTAATTAACACCGGTTGGACAGGTGGTGCTTATGGTACAGGCTCTCGTATGAAATTATCATATACCCGTGCTATGATTACAGCTGCTTTAAATGGTGAATTAAACAACGTAGCATACGAAAACCACGCAGTATTTGGTTATGCCATGCCAACTGCTTGTCCTAATGTACCTGTTGAGTTATTAAACCCACGTAATACTTGGGCTGATAAATCAGCTTACGATGCACAAGCAAATAAATTAGCAAACATGTTCGTTAAAAACTTCGAACAATATGCTGCCGGTGTTGATGCAGAAATTTTAAATGCCGCACCAAAGGCAACACAAAATGCATAATTAGTTTTTACATTTTACATTAGATATTTCTCACTTTTATATGCTCCCAAAAAGTTAAACTTTTTGGGAGCATTTTTATTTACTTATAAAATAGTTTCATTTATAGCAACGTAAAATAACAATAGCTACTTTCTAATAACTGTAAGTTTTTAAGGTTATGTTTTTGTGAGTTACTTTTAGTGTAAATTGTTTTTATTAGTTGTTGCGTATTTTTAACATATAGGCTAAGTAAATAGAATGATAATGTAGTTTACTTTTTGCATTGCTTTCTTAGTATAGATTATTAAATATGCTGAACTGTAATTTTTTTTATTAAATAGTGTAATTCGTTCTAATCTACAGTTAATAATTGTCTAAATCTTGAGATATTATATAATCATGTGGTAATTTTAAAGAAAGTTTAAGGCTGTAAATACGGGGATTAAGACAAATACTTATAAAAGAGCCACTTACTTTTGGGTAAGTGGCTCTTTTATAAAATGGTATTTTATTATTTAGATCTCTCTGTTAATATCCCATTGTTCCATATAGTCTGCCACCCTGCGTAAGAAAGAGCCTCCGAGTGAACCATCTACAACACGATGGTCATAGCTTAACGATAAGAACATAATATGGCGAATGGCTATAACATCACCCATTTCAGTTTCTAATACAGCAGGTTTCTTTTTGATGGTACCTGTTGCCATAATAGCTACTTGAGGTTGACTAATAATTGGAGTTCCCATTACGTTTCCAAATCCACCAACATTAGTTAAGGTAAATGTTCCTCCGGTTATCTCATCTGGAGATAATTTATTTGTACGTGCACGATTAGCCAAATCATTAACCGTTTTGGTTAATCCAATCAGGTTCATGTTGTCAGAGTTTTTAATAACTGGTACTATCAAGTTACCACTTGGTAAAGCGGCTGCCATTCCAATATTAATTTGTTTACGTTTTACAATGTTCGTTCCATCAACAGCAATGTTAATCATCGGATAGTCTTTGATGGCTTTAACTACACACTCAATAAACATAGGTGTAAAAGTAATTTTTTCGCCTTCTCGTTTTTCGTATACTTTCTTGGCTTTATCTCTCCATTTAACCATGTTGGTTACATCGGCCTCAACAAATGAAGTTACGTGTGGAGATACATGCTTACTCATTACCATGTTTTCGGCAATGATTTTGCGCATGCGATCCATCTCTAAAATTTCATCACCTGGCATTAAAGTTACTTTTGGAGCCTTAAATGCAGGTGTCGATGTAGCTTGTGTAGCTGGTTGTGCAGCAGGAGTAGTAGCTGTTGTGGTATTGTTTATCGGGGCTGATACAGTTCCACTGCTGCGGTTTTGTACATATGCTAAAATATCGCGTTTTGTAACTCTACCCTCATTTCCTGTGCCTTCAATGTTTTCCAATTCGGCCATGCTCACATTTTCTTCTTTAGCAATGTTTAAAACTAAAGGACTATAAAAGCGTGCACCTCCGGCATTATTTGGTTTGGGTGTACTTGTGGTATCAATGGCAGCAACAATGGTTTTTTCAACCTCTGCCACTGCAGTTTTTACTTCAGTTGCAGGGGCTAATGGAGTTGCTGTTGCTCCACCTTCTAATGCTATAATTGCAATAGTAGCGCCAACAGGTACAACATCTCCTTCATTATATAAACGTTTTATTAGTTTACCACCCTTAGGTGAAGGTACTTCAGAATCTACTTTATCGGTAGCTATTTCTAATACGGTTTCATCTGCAGCGATCATCTCGCCTTCGTTTTTAACCCAGCGGATAATAGTTGCTTCCGCAATACTTTCGCCCATTTTGGGCATCACCAATTGAAATTCAGACATAATATTTAGTCAGTTTATGCATAAGCGAAAATTAACATAGTACTATTTCTTTGAAAATGTGCTGTTTGCTAATTTTACACCAATAAATGTTTGGGCAAATTTAATTTTTTGCCCGACTTATGCCAATGATTATTAAACTAATCAAATATATTTTATGAAGCCGTTTATTGCATAAGACTTTATGCTTTAAAATGCCCGACTTTAAATTCCAATTAGTTATTTAATATTTATTGGAGTTAAACTTAGGTTTGCCGCTAAACTTTTTATCGCCTTGCGGTCTGTTTTCGCTTTTAGAAACATCACCTTTAAATTTTCGCCCACCATTATTGTTATTGGTGGCTTTCGCTTTTGTTTGGTGTTCACCCTTTTTTTGATGCCTTCTGTCATTTGTGTTTTTTGGGGCAGGAGTGAAATTTTGCATCGGGTAAGGATGTTTTTCAATTACAGGTATTTTTTGCCCAATTAATTTTTCAATATCTCGGATGTATTCTCGCTCTTCAGCATCACAAAAACTAATTGCAATTCCACTTGCTGCAGCACGCCCTGTTCGCCCAATACGATGCACATATGTTTCTGCTTGATTTGGTACTTCATAATTTATCACGTGGCTTAAATTATCAATATCAATTCCTCGTGCAGCAATATCTGTTGCAACCAAACTTCTGATTACTCCATTTTTAAAATCGTTCAATGCATTTTGACGAGCATTTTGAGATTTGTCTCCATGTATAGCAGCAGTTTTAAAACCTTGTTTGGTTAAATCTTTTGCAATCCTATCTGCGCCATGTTTGGTGCGTGCAAAAATCAAAACACTATGCATGTCTTTCTTTTTGAGTAAATCAATTAACAAAGATTTTTTATTCGTCTTGTCAATATAGTACAATTGTTGCGTTACTTTTTCTGCTGTTGATGATACTGGTGTTACTTCAACTTTTATAGGATTGTGTAAAATGGTGTTAGCCAACTTAACAATTTCGGGTGGCATAGTTGCCGAAAAAAACAATGATTGTTTTTGTTTGGGTAGTTTAGCAAGTACTCGTTTTACATCATGAACAAAACCCATATCAAGCATACGATCTGCTTCATCTAAAACAAATAACTTAATATGGTTTAGGTCTACAAATCCTTGCTGCATTAAATCCAATAACCTACCAGGAGTTGCAATTAGAATATCAAAACCGTGTTTTAATGCATTGGTTTGGCTATGTTGAGAAACACCACCAAATATTACGGTGTGTTTAAGTCCAGTGTATTTGCCATAAGATTCAAAACTATCACCAATTTGTATTGCCAACTCTCTTGTTGGGGTAAGTACTAGTGTCGATATTAGTTTGCGTTTACGTTCTTGTTCACGATCGTTATACAATAATTGTAAAATAGGAATTGCAAATGCTGCTGTTTTACCTGTACCAGTTTGGGCACAACCTAATAAATCTTTTCCTTGTAATAATGATGGAATAGCTTGCGCTTGTATAGGAGTTGGATTGGTATAGCCTTCTTCTTTAAGTGCTTTTAAAATGGGATCAATTAAATTTAATTCGTCAAATGTCATGTTATATACAAAGTAATATTAATATGTAATCTTACTTTATACAAAGGTAAGGCTAATTAGTGGAATACCTTTGTTATATTCTGCTAACTAACTTTTTTACTTAAATTTCTTCAAGCAACATTTTTCGTAACATATCCAATCCTTGTATGGCACTTCTATGAATAGTTCTTTCGCGATGATCTCCCATGTTAAATTGTTTTGCAATGGTTCCCTTTTTTCCGCTTACTGCTATCCAAACAGTTCCAACTGGTTTATCAGGGGTGCCTCCATCTGGTCCTGCAATGCCACTTGTGGCAATAGCATAATCAGTATTTAATTTTTTTCTTACCCCTTCTGCCATTTGTATTATACAAGCTTCGCTAACTGCACCATTGGTATTTAATATTTGTGATGATACGCCAAGTTCATTTATCTTCACTTCGTTTGAGTAGCTAATTATGCTTCCCATATAATATGATGAGCTTCCGGGTATAGAAGTAATAAGGTGTGATATATATCCACCAGTACAACTTTCTGCAGTTGATAAAGTTGTGTTTAATGATTTTAATAATACACCAACAACATGTTCTAACGAATCATTTTCTTCGCCATAAATATGTTCACTTATAGTACTATATAATGTGGTTATAATTTCATCTATTTCTTCTTTTAAAGTTGCATAATGAGAATGTGTACCGCTAAGTCGCAACCTTACCATACCAACAGAAGGTAGGTATGCTAATTTAATATGTGGAGGTAAATTATTTTCAATTGTTTCTATTTTTTGTGCTAAAAAACTCTCGCCTATGTTACAAGTTAAAATAGTACGATGAATAATTACAGGTAAAGAAAAACGTTTGTGCAAGCGAGGTATACATTGCTCTTCAAAAATTACTTTCATTTCAAAAGGTACCCCTGGCATGCTAATGAAAATTTTCCCTTCTTCATCAAACCACATTCCAGGAGCTGTTCCACTTCTGTTAAAAAGTACCTCACAATTTTTGGGTACCATTGCTTGCGCATTATTACTATCAACCATAGGTAAGTTTCTGCGTTTAAAAATATCTCGTACCCATGTTAATACTTCTTGGTTTAAAATAAGTTCAGTATTAAAGTAATTAGCAAAAGTATGTTTAGTAATGTCATCTTTAGTTGGACCTAATCCACCTGTAGTAATAATAACATCTGCTCTAAGTTTGGCACTGTTTAATGCATTTATGATGGCCTGCGCGTTATCAGATACTGAAGTGCGATGTACAACTTGTATGCCCATTTTACTTAGTTCTTGGCCTAGCCAACTCGAGTTCGTATCTATTATTTGCCCTATTAAAATCTCATCTCCAATTGTGATGATTTCTGCACGCATATTGTTTTTCAATTAGTGTTTCAATAATAGTTACTGTTTGTGTTTTTTGGTTAATAGGTAAAATATTTTTTTTATTAAATAAAAAAAAGTGTGAATAACCACATTGAATATTTGGTATCTTTTTTTTAAAAATATTAAAATATAAATTGGTTTGTAACTAATGAAAAATATATCCCTTTTAAAGTTTGTGTTTTTGAAGTCGATATATAAACAATCTGAATCAAGTGTAAAAAAAAATATACACGAAAAGTATTTTTGTATTGATGTAGTTGTTGTTGCATTATGTGATATGTTATTTGTTTAATGTGATATTATATAATTCATGTAATGCATGAAGATGCTTATATTTACAGCATTTAACAGGGATTAAAGCACATTATATTTTTAATATTTTATTTGAAGTAATGATTATTAAAATTGTTTGTGAATATGTTGTGACTAACAATTTTATGTGTGATTCATGTAACTAATATCTCTTGAAAATGCCTGATAAACCAATACTTTGATGAAGAAAATTATGGTTATCAACAAAACAACGTGACTATTTTTAGTAGCTGATTGTGTGCATGTATTTGAAATGTATAAACACTCGTATAAATTTGTTCATGTAATCAATCAAATAAATTTTTAAAACATGGCAACTAAGAAAACTAAAAAAGCAGCACCAGCAAAATCTGCTGCTCCAAAGAAAGCCGCTCCTAAAAAAGCAGCACCTAAAAAAGCAGCACCTAAAAAAGCTGCAGCTAAGAAAGCCGCTCCTAAAAAAGCAGCACCTAAAAAAGCAGCACCTAAAAAAGCTGCAGCTAAGAAAGCCGCTCCTAAAAAAGCTGCTCCTAAGAAAGCCGCTCCTAAGAAAGCTGCTCCTAAGAAAGCTGCTCCTAAGAAAGCTGCTCCTAAGAAAGCTGCTGCTAAGAAAGCTGCACCTAAGAAATAATATTAGGAATAACTCTTTTCAAAAAAAATCCCGTTGCCTAGGCACGGGATTTTTTTTTATATTGCATGTATCATAATTCATCTAAACATGTACTTAAAAACTTTGGTTATATTTTTATGTGTAGCACTGCTTATACCTTTTGGGGGATGTAAAGCAAAAAAGTGTCCTACCTTTGATGGTGCTAAAGGAGGAAACCGTGTTGAATATAAAAAGAATGGCTTGGTAAGAAAGCGTAATTAAACCATTGAACTACTTTTCACATTTTTTTGTTGATGGAATAGATAATCAACATGAGTTTAATACGGGGTTATTATTACCTGATATTACTCGTGGTAAAATAAAATCATTTCGACAAATTCAATTTTTTGATACCGCTTCAAATCAAAATTTTTTTGATGGTTGTGCAGCCCATTATCATGCTGATAAAAAATTTCATGCCTCGGAGTTTTTCAATGATATTCTAAATCAATCTTCCTCAATTATAAATAATGCTAAGTTTAATCATGATTTAAATAGGAAGTGGTTTCTTGCACACATTTTAGTCGAGTTAATGTTAGATAGGATTTTGGTGAGATTATACCCAGATACGCTTGATAAGTTCTACAAGTCATTAAATTCAATTAACGATGATGACTTGGCTACCTTCTTAACTTTGTACGGAATGAAAGATATTGAAGAGTTTTTCGAGTTTTTTAACCATTTTCGCAAAGTGCAATACATATATTATTATACAGATAATAATAAATTTGTGTATTCGTTAAATAGAATTATGATAAAGGCAGGGGTTAAACCTATTAGCGATTTTAACCAAGAAGTTTTGTGTGATGCAACACTTTTATTAGAGGAAAAACTATCAGAAAATATAAGTAGTTTGATTATAAATTTAAAACAAAGTATAAAATGGTAAAGCTGTGTAAAGTAGTTACAGCATTAATATTATTTTTAGGCCTTACCCCATTGGTTCATGGTCAGGTGTATAAATACAGTAATGAATTTTTATCTTTAGGCATAGGAGCTAGAGCTTATGGTATGGGTGGTGCAGTTGTTTCATCTGTTAATGATGTGACTGCTGGTTACTGGAATCCTGCAGGTTTAGTTGAAATAAAAGATAATATCCAGCTAAGCTTTATGCATAATGAACAGTTTGCTGGAATTGCTAAACACGATTATGGTGCAGGATCTTTTAAAATAAATGACAAAAGTGTTATGGCTTTTAGTCTTGTTAGATATGGAATAGATGATATACCTAATACATTAAATTTATTTCAAAATGGTGTTGCTGATTACTCACGTATTGTAAATTTTTCGGCAGTTGATTATGCTTTTATTGGTTCTTATGCAAGGGTATTACCTCTTGAGGGTTTAACAGCAGGTGGAAGTGTGAAAGTAATCAGGAGGGTAGTTGGTGATTTTGCTAATGCTTGGGGATTTGGTTTTGATTTAGGTGTGAAGTATAAATATAAGAAATGGAATTTAGGTGCCGTATTACGCGATGCAACGTCTACTTTTAATGCTTGGCAATACACCTTTAGCGAGCAAGATAAACAAGTTTTTGTAGCCACTAATAATCAACTTCCTTCAAATAATTTAGAGCTTACTGTACCAAAATTAGGATTGGGTTTTAACCGAAAATTTAATGTGTATAAAGATATGTTTTCTATACAACCTGAGCTAAATGCAGAGTTCACATTTGATGGTAAAAGAAATACATTAATTGGTTCTGATTTTACAAGCATTGATACCAAAATGGGTATAGAGGTGGGATACAAAGAATTTGTTTTTTTACGTGGAGGCATAAGTCAATTTCAAACTAAGAAAAATATAGATGGAACAGAAACCTATTCTGTATTGCCAACATTAGGAATCGGAATTAAATTAAATAATCTATGTGTTGATTATGCCCTAGCTGATGTTGGTAAAGGATCGGGTACTTTGCCGTTATCTAATATCATTTCTTTAAGGTTGAGTATTAACCGTCAAAATTAAATTCTCCATACAAACCTAATTTATTATTTTCGCTACCAAATAAATAAATATGCGTAATTTTTTACTTGGTGCCCTAACTTTTATTTCTTTATCCGCTCTTGGTCAGAGTATGGACGATTCCTATTACAGTATAACTTTAGGAGGTGGATTTACAGGTGCAACAACAACTTCAAGTTCTCAATTAATTTATGATGACCGCCAAAAACCAATAACATACGAACAATTTAATAATGACGCTAAAAATAACCAAACAATGCGTTTAAACTTAAGTGCGCATGCTTGGTATAATAAAACGTTAGGTTTTAACTGGACTATGCAAGCCGGTTTAGGTTACTTAGATATGGGTTTTAGAAGAGAACAAAATAATTTACAGGATGGAGAATATATACACAAGGAAATTGGTGAAGGCAAGATTTTAGATAAAACAAACGTAGAAAAAAATATAAATTACGACTACAGATTTCATTACCTTGACATTCCGGTTTGGTTCAATTATGAGTTGTATAAAAGTAAAGATTATAAAACCATGTATCAATTTACTGGGGGAGTTGCCGCTAATGTTTTAATAAAGCATCAACTCACAGCTCGGTTAGATAATTTTAGCATCGATGGAAAAGAAAAATTTCAAATCAATAATACTGGTTATGAAGCCCGAGCTTTTTCAATGCAATTAAATCTCGGCTTCAAGGTGATTCATAAACTTGATAAAGAAACTACCATTATTGTTCAACCTATATACACTATTCATCCAATGAGTGTTACTAGCGGTCAAATTAATGTAATGCCTTATAGTGTAATGGTGCATGCTGGGTTAGTGTTTGATTTAAACAAATTTAAAGACTAGTGTCTATTATAAGCCGTTTTAATATAAGGGTATATGGGTTATTGATGAATGATATAAACCAAATTTTGGTGGTTCATGAGCAAATCAATGATTTTAAATTTACAAAATTTCCTGGAGGTGGACTTGAGTACGGAGAAGGTATATTAGATTGCTTGATAAGAGAATTTGATGAAGAAACAGGATTAGATATTCATGTTGTTGAGCACTTTTACACCACAGATTTTTTTCAGTCTAGTGCATTCAAACCTAATGATCAGTTGATATCTGTTTACTATAAAGTAGCAGCAAAAAATGATTGGAGAACAGTAACGTTAGAAAATCAAGTATTGAACAATGGAAATAGGACAGAGCTACTCAGATTTGAGTGGATTGAATTAAATAAATTAAAACTTGACCTAATGACGTTTCCTATTGATAAATTTGTTTGTAATAAATTACTTGAACGTTAATAATGTAAAATTATTTATAAATATAAAAGCCCCCTTAAGTTAAACTTAAGGGGGCTTTAAATTGTGTAAAATTATTGCTCTTTATTTAAAACTAACAGTGGCGTTTTGGTATGGTAAGCCATTCTTTTGCTCAAACTACGGTGAAATAATCTATCGAAAAAACCTCTTTTGTGTTTTGCCATTACTAACAAATCAACATGATGTTCATCAATATACTTATCTATTGTGCTTATTACATCATCACTTTCTTCATGTATCAAAGTAATATTGTGTTTAGATAAACTTTCCTTGTTTTTTAAGAAGTAGTTATTATCAGCATTAAAATACCTGTCGTAATCATTTTTAACATGTAATACTGTTATTTTAGCATCGTACAATTCTGCAAAATAAAGCAAACGTGTGGCCGCTGGTAATTCAGGCTCATTAAAATCTGTTGCATACATCACATGCTTTATGGGTTTGTAATTATGATTAGGAGGAATAACCAATACTGGTACTTCTGATTTTCCAATTACAGAGGCTGCATTACTTCCAACCAATAATTCTGCTAATCCACTAGCTCCAGTTGTGCCCATTACCACTAAATCAATTGGCTGTGACTTGCAAAACGTCATGATTTCATCAGCAACAAATCCTGTTGCAGAATAAAAATGGCAAACCGCTGAGCTCTCTTTAATAAAACTAGATTTTAATTTGTTAACTCCTTCTTGTTCTACTTTTTCAATCTCATCAACATAAATTTGATAAGCTTCAGCTGGAAAAGAAGGGTCAGCAATAGGTATTTGTTTGATGTGTAAAATGTGTAATTCAGCACCACATTTTTCAGCTAACTTAACAGCATAGCGCAATGCATTGTTGGCTACATCTGAGAAATCGGTTGGGAGTAAAATAGCGTTTATCATAATGGATATATTTGTTTAACCAAAGTTAATCTTCTAATGTTTAAAAATTATTAAATTGAGAATAATCAGGAAAATTATTTATCCATCAATGCTTTCTCGTGCTTTTTATTGGCTAGTTGCCCGCATGCTGCATCAATATCCTTACCTCTACTTCTTCTTACTGTTGCAATCACTCCGTTTCGTTCCAAGTAACGCTGAAATTGATCTACCTTTAAAGAATCAGCTTTACTAAAAATTCCATCTCCAATAGGGTTGTATTCTATAATATTTACTTTGGCTGGAACCTTTTTGCAAATTGCAATTAACTCTTTAGCATCCTGTATACTCTCATTAAAGTCTTTAAATGCGATATACTCAAATGTTAGCTTACCTTTTGCATTTGCCCTAAAATAAGCAAGTGCTTCAATTACGCTTTCTAAACTATTACTTTCGTTAATAGGCATAATTACATTTCTTTTGGTATCGTTGGCTGCATGTAAAGAAAGAGCTAAATTAAATTTAACCTTATCATCTGCTAGTTTTTTAATCATCTTGGCAATGCCCGCGGTACTAACTGTTATGCGGTCGCTCGCCATATTCAATCCATCCTCTCCAGTTATTTTATCTATAGCAGCAAGCACATTGTTGTAATTCAATAGTGGTTCGCCCATGCCCATGAATACGATGTTAGTAAGCGTTATACCGTAATGTTTTTGTGCCCACTCACGAATGTGTATCACTTGGTCATAAATTTCTGCAGGAGTTAAATTACGTATTCTTTCCATTTTACCAGTTGCGCAAAACTTACATGTTAAGCTACATCCAACTTGGCTCGATACACATGCAGTCATCCTATCTTCGGTAGGTATTAATACTCCCTCTATTAAATGCCCATCATGTAAACGAAAACTACTTTTAATAGTACGATCGTTACTCACTTGTTTATCCACTACCGTAATAGCATGTATTACAAAATGTTCTTTTAGTTTTTCGCGCAACTCTTTACTCAAGTTACTCATTTCATCAAAAGTATGTGCGCTTTTTTTCCATAACCACTCATATACTTGGCCTCCTCTAAAAGGCTTCTCATCCATTTGGGTAAAGGTATCTTTTAGTTCGGCTAAACTAAGGGAGCGTATATCTATTTTACCTTGAGGTGCTTGCATCATCAAAGCAAAGATAAACCATAAATTAAGATTATTAAGGTTCTCGTGCATTAATGCCGTTGCTTTTATTATTTTTGCGCTTCAATAAAACATTGCTCCAAATTATATGAGTCATACACAGCATTTAAGCGAACAAGAGATCTTACGTAGAAACAAATTGGTAGAGTTAGAGAAATTGGGAATTAACCCTTATCCAGCCGAACTTTTTGATGTTAATGTTTCGGCTAAAGAAATATTAGAAAACTACGAAAATCAAAAGATAGAATATAAAAATGTGAGTATTGCTGGTCGTTTAATGAGTGTGAGAGATATGGGCAAGGCTTGTTTTTTGGTGATACAAGATGATACAACTAAAATTCAAGTTTATTTAAGGGGTGATGATATTTGCCCAGGCGATGACAAGTCGCTTTATGCAGTTGTATTTAAAAAGTTGATTGATATAGGTGATATTATTGGCATTAAAGGCTATGTATTTACCACCAAAACAGGCGAAACTACCATACATGCTCAAGAGTTTAAATTATTAGCTAAAGCACTTAAACCGCTTCCAATTGTAAAAGAAAAAGATGGTGAAGTGTTTGATGCCGTTACTGATCCTGAGTTTCGCTATCGTCAACGTTATGTCGATTTAATTATTAATCCTGCTGTAAAAGATACTTTTGTTAAACGTACTCAATTGGTTAACACCATCAGAGATTTTTATAACGAAAAAGGATACTTAGAAGTAGATACACCAGTGCTTCAAGCCATACCAGGAGGTGCCGCAGCCCGTCCTTTTGTTACACACCACAATACGTTAGATATACCTATGTATTTGCGCATTGCAAATGAGCTATATTTAAAAAGATTAATTGTAGGTGGATTTGATGGTGTTTATGAGTTTTCTCGTAATTTTCGTAACGAAGGAATGGATAGAACCCATAATCCTGAATTTACGGTACTTGAACTATATGTAGCCTATAAAGACTACTATTGGATGATGGATTTAACCGAGGAATTAATTGAAAAAATTGCTATTCAACTTCATGGTAAAACAGAAGTACAAGTTGGTGATAAAATAATTGATTTTAAACGACCGTTTAAACGCGTAACCATGTTCGATTCCATTAAAGAATTTACCGGAATTGATATAAGTGAAATGGATGAAACTAAACTAAGAGATGTATGTAAGCAATTACATATTGAGGTTGACGCTAATGTTGGAAAAGGTAAATTAATTGATGAGATTTTTGGTGCTAAATGTGAAGGTAACTATATTCAGCCTACATTTATTACGGATTACCCTGTTGAGATGAGCCCGCTTACAAAAAAGCACAGAACAAAAGCTGGTTTAGTAGAGCGTTTTGAATTAATGGTAAACGGTAAAGAACTTGCTAATGCTTATTCAGAGTTAAATGATCCCATTGATCAACGTGAGCGCTTTGAAGAGCAAGTTGCTTTAATGGAAAGAGGCGATGATGAGGCTATGTTTATTGATCACGATTTTTTACGTGCATTGGAATATGGTATGCCACCAACTGCAGGTATAGGAATTGGTATTGACAGATTGGTAATGATTATGACTAACAATCTATCTATTCAAGACGTGTTGTTTTTCCCTCAATTACGACCTGAAAGGAATGAAGGTAGCAATGAGGCCGAACATTAATTAAATGCTTAACCAATCTTATTTTTTAAAAATCACATGTTAAAATAGGGTGGTTTTTATTTGTAAATAATGATATATTGCATATTGTAATTACTTAATGTATAAACAATTAGAAATTACTTCAAATTGTTATTAGATGTTTATCTCCCCACTTAACCAATAAACATTTTAAATGAAAGATAAAATCAAAGCAGTAATTGTTGATGATATTGACAATATGCGCATCCAGCTTAAAAAGTTATTGAGCAAGTTTGATCAAATTCAATTAGTTGGAGAAGCTACAGATATTGAGGAGGCTACAAGTATTATTGATAAACAAAGACCTGACCTTTTGTTTTTGGATATTAATTTAAATGGACTATCAGAACTAAATTTAATTAAAAGTGTTGGCTATCAGCCAATGGTTATTTTCATTGCTTCAAATATCGATTTTGCAATAAATGCTTTTGAGTTAAATGCAGTTGATTACCTGCTTAAGCCTTTTAGTTTAGAACGCATGAAAAAAGCAATAGACAAAGTAGTCAATAAGTGGAAACATTTTTCTATTGAAGAAGATGTAATCAGTAAGTTATCAGCCGAGCACATTATTTTGTTAAGTTTTGATGATAAAATGAGTTTTGTGCGTGTTAAAGATATTAATTACATTGAGGCATACGGAAATTATACAAAAGTTAATTTAAATGATGGTAAACTAAGTATAACCTACAACTCTATAAAAAATTGGCAAACCACCTTGCCAGAAGAGCTATTTATTCAAATTCACCGTTCAACCATTGTAAACATAAGCAATATTGCTAAAATAGAAAAGTGTGTAAACGACACGGGAAGAATATATCTAAATGGGATTATCAAACCTTTTGAGATAAGCAGAAACTTCTTTTTTCAAATTAAAAAAAAGTATAAAATTTAAAAAGTAACCCTTGTAATCATCAGATTTTTTAAAGGTTAATATTATTAAATCGAGCTAAAATACCAAGAGGTAACTTAATTCCACTTTTTGCATTTAAATAAACCTCTCCTAGGTCTAAATTTTCTACATGTTGGAAGTTGGTTTTTATCAAGTTTTCTAATATCAATGGACTTAATCCTAATGAGTATACATTTAGTACTAAAAAGTGTTTTTCTTCTAGTAGGTTTGATATATCAGCTAAAATTTCATTAATGGAATCTTCTAGCTTCCAGCGTTCGCCATTTGCGCCTATACCATAAGCAGGTGGGTCTAAAACAATGCCATGGTATTTTTTTCCGCGTTTTACCTCACGTTTTACAAATTTTAATGCATCTTCAACCACCCAGCGTATATCTTTAAGGTTAGAAGATTCCATATTCTCTCTGCTCCAATTGATAACTTGTTTTATACTATCAACATGAGTTACATCAGCTCCTGCTGCTTTTGCTGCTAGTGATGCACCACCTGTGTATGCAAATAAGTTGAGCACACGTGGTTGCTCAACTTCAAGTTTTTTAATTGTGTTAAATATAAAGTCCCAGTTTAATGCTTGCTCAGGGAAAATACCAACATGCTTAAACGAAGTTAATGACAAGTTAAATTTGATAGACAAATCTCCATGCTTATATCCAAGCTGCCATTTATCAGAAACCGGTTTGTTTTTTTTCCATTCTCCTGCATGACTTCCCTTTTGTATAAATTTAACATCGGCAAGTTTATTCCATTCCTGTTCACTGTATTCTTTTTGCCAAAGTGCCTGAGGCTCGGGTCTACGCAAAACAATATTTCCAAAGCGCTCTAATTTCTCTAAGTCGCCACAATCAAGTAACTCGTAATCTTTCCAATTTTCGGCAGTAAATAGGTTCATTTATTAAGGATATAAAACGCAAACTTAAGGGAATAAAGTGTTATTTATTTGTAAAAAATGCATGTTTATTTTAATGTTTTGGTTTTTATGTTTTGTTAGTACAACAAATATCACTTTCTTCACGAATAATTAAATGTTATAGTTTATGGTAAAAACTGTTGATGCAATAATCATTGAAGACGATTCCTCATCGGTAGCACTTTTAAAAGAGTATTTAAAAGATTTTACCTACATCAAGCTTTTAGGTGAAGCAACCAATATTAAAGATGCAGAATTTTTAATTAAGAATAATCCACAGGTAGATCTTGTGTTTATGGATATTGATTTAAATGGTACCAACGCATTAGATCTGATGAAATTGATTCATCACAAAACGAGAATTATATTTATTACAGCGTATCCAGATTTTGCAGTGAATGCATTTGAATACAATACTATAGACTACATTGTTAAGCCAATTAGCCGAGATAGACTAAAAAAAGCAACTTCCCGCATAGCTACATTCGAAAATTTTGACGAAAACGATAACAAAGCAAAACCGACAAAGCATACATCTAAATTTGGTTATGATAATATGGTTTTAATGAATATTGATGATGAGTTAAAATTTATTAAAATTAAGGACATAAATTTTATTGAAGCCAAAGGTAATTATACTTTTGTGGCACTAAATGATGGTATATCCTTCACCACTTATGGTTTAATTAAACTTTGGGAAGATAAATTACCTCAAGATGACTTTTTCCGCGTGCACAGGTCGACAATTGTTAACCTGCATAATGTGTTAAAAATAGAGCGTGGTAATTATGATACAGGCGTTTTATATTTGAGAGGTGTAGAACAACCAATAGAGGTTAGTCGTAACTATTTTTCAATAATTAAAAATAAATTCAAGCTAACGTCTACGCTTTAGTTTAATCCGATGGCTGCTATAGAAAACCACTTGCTATCAGTATTAACACACCATTTACGTAGTCCTTTTAACGGAATCATCGGTTTTTCCGACCTATTAGTTAATCAATTCGAAAAACTTGAAGATGGTGACAAAAGGAATTATATTCAAATTGTTAATCAACTTTCTAAAAAGGCACTTTTGCGAAGCGAAAACCTATCATGGTGGCTTAAGGTTTATTCAGAAAATATAACTCCAATTATGCAAAAGGTTGATCTTGCAGAATTAATTAATGACGAGTTAAGTTATTTTAATAACGAATTGCAACATCATAAGTTCGACTTAATACTTGCGCTTAATAATGCCAATATGGTTAACGCAGATAAAGTTATGCTTCAAAGTGTAATTAAAAATTTATTACTAAATATAATCGAATATTCACCCACTGAAGAAAACGTAATCATTAGCCTTTCAAAAAAAAATGAGGTTGCACTGCAACTTATCATGCAAAATGTTTGCTCAGAAATCCTATCAAAGGAAATTTTAAATTTTGTGAATAGCAAAAGTGTTCCAGATGTTTATTCTATGCAAAATCAGCCTGGGTTATGGACAATAAGAACGCTTTGTGCACATATGGAAATTCCAATCTTCATGTCACTAAATTCCAATCTACTTGAAGTAAAACTATCTTTTAATTGTTAATTAGTTAAGATTTACCAATTCATGTTAATTGCTTTTGGCCAAGTAATCAGTTGTTTATATACTCAATCAAAACAAACTAAATAAACAGCTATTATAAAATTTAAACGTTTTGAAAGCTTAATAAACCTTATATTTTTGCAGTAAATAAAACGCAATGAGATCAATTCAATTTAGAGAAGCTTTGCGCGAAGCTTTGAGCGAAGAAATGCGCAAAGACCCTAATATTTTTTTATTGGGTGAAGAAGTAGCAGAGTACAACGGTGCCTATAAAGTAAGTCAAGGTATGCTTGATGAATTTGGAGCCAAAAGAATTATAGATACTCCAATCGCAGAATTAGGTTTTGCGGGTATTGGTGTTGGTGCTGCAATGAATGGCCTACGTCCTATTGTTGAGTTCATGACCTTTAATTTTAGTTTGGTAGCAATAGATCAAGTGATTAATGCAGCTGCTAAAATTTACCAAATGAGTGGTGGACAATTTAATATTCCAATGGTATTTCGTGGTCCAACTGGATCTGCTGGTCAATTGGGTGCGCAACACTCACAAGCTTTCGAAAATTGGTACGCTAACTGTCCGGGTTTAAAAGTTGTGGTTCCTTCAAATCCATATGATGCAAAAGGTTTATTAAAATCTGCCATATTAGATAATGATCCTGTTATTTTTATGGAAAGCGAACAGATGTATGGTGACAAAGGTGAGGTGCCTGAAGAAGAATATTATTTGCCAATTGGTAAAGCGGTAATTAAAAACGAAGGAACAGATGTAACAATTGTAAGTTTTGGTAAAATTATCAAAGTTGTTTATCAAGCAGCCGAAGAATTAGCCAAAGACGGAATTAGTGTGGAAGTGATAGATTTACGCACTGTTCGTCCTATAGATTATGATACCATTATTGAATCGGTGAAGAAAACCAATCGTTTGGTAATAGTAGAAGAAGCTTGGCCATTGGCAAGCATAAGCAGTGAAATTACCTATATGGTACAAAAAAATGCTTTCGATTACCTAGATGCGCCAATTAGACGTGTAACAACAGAAGACACCCCATTAGGATATGCCCCAACATTTGTTCAGGCGTTTTTACCTAGTGTAGATAAGGTGGTAAAAGCTGTTAAATCTGTATTGTACAGGTAAAAGTAATTACAATAAATAAAAAAATCCCCGCTAGCAATTCTGTTAGCGGGGATTTTTGTTAAATCATGTATTGGTAATTAGTTTAATACTAATTTTCTAATTCTCTTTAGGGGGCCACTGCAATAAGTTTGGTGACAGTTAATACACTGATTGATGTATGCAGTGTACATTTCTTTTTGCTTGTTTGCAGGTGCACTCATCAGTGCTTTGTGAGCTTGTTGGAATAAACGAGCATTTTCATAAAACTGCGGTTGTAATATATTAGGATCTGTTGGTTCTACCAAATGAAAGCGTATCAATGGAAACTCATTAGCATCAATTTTTTCGCCTGACTCCACTTTATCTTTCATTTTTTGAGCATTATCCGCCATCTGTCTCATCATTAAAGCCATTGGCTTATCTTGATTAGGATATTTAGTTGGTTTAGCGCAATCTTCAGCAGTATCTATATTTCTATATTTTCCAGCTTCTGCTTCTATTTTTATACTATCAACTCCGGGTTTTGAGTTCTGATTTGTATTTTGATTACATGCAACTAAACCTAGGTAAATTCCCAATACAACACTTATTCCAATTTTGTAAGTCATACCCTAAGGTTATTTTAAAATAACTCCACTTGCTTCAAATACTAACTCTTTTTTAGGTGCTGTAATAGCAGCAATTTCCGACTCGCCTTTTCCATCATCTTTTGCATATTCTTTAAGATCTGCAATAGATGTTTCTTCAACCTTAGCTAAGCCCAATACAATTGCTGTTTTACCATTACAATCTTTTGGTACAAAAAAGCCATAGTCTTTAAACGTAACGCGTAAGCTTGTTCCATCAGCAGCTTTCAATTCCATCCAACATCCTTTTTTCTGGCAAACAGCTTCAACAGGAGCAGTAACTTTTACAGCAAGTTCCTTTTTGTCGCCCATTGCTATTTTCATTTCTTCTATTGTAATTGCGCTATCAGCGGTTATTGGATCACCAAAGTTTTCTGATTTAGCCGCAGCTTGTTCTGTCGATGTGCTATCTGTTTGAGAACTAGTTTGGTTGTTGCTTTGGCCGCACGAAAATACAAGTGTGGCTAATGTTACATAAAGTACTTTTTTCATTTCTTTATAAGAATTTAAATTAATGTATGCAAAGTAATTCCTTTATAGTCATAATTTAAACTTAAATTAGATAAATTGTTTGAGCTAATAATTTGTGTAGTTATAATATTGTGTATATTTGCCTCCAGTAAATGGTATTGTGGCCGAGAGGCTAGGCTCAGCTCTGCAAAAGCTGCTACAGCGGTTCGAATCCGCTCAATACCTCCACTTAAAAGCTGCTCATTAGAGCAGCTTTTTTCATTTCATGTAAGCTCAGTAAAAGCAGCGAAAGTCGAGACCGAAGCGTCTTGAAATCCGCTCAATACCTCCACTTAAAAGCTGCTCATTAGAGCAGCTTTTTTCATTTCATATAAGCTCAGCAAAAGCAGCGAAAGTCGAGACCGTAGCGTCTTGAAATCCGCTCAATACCTCCAAAGCCCTTCCTACTTGAAGGGCTTTTTTTTGCTTGCTGCCTAATAAAAGGGCATAAAAAAAGCCGCTCAAGGCGGCTTTAATTTTTTTAATAAGTGAATTATTCAACTTTAGTAAATGATTTTGAAATCACGTTTCCATTGTCAGAAAATCTAATAAAGTAAAGTCCTTTTTCCAAATCACTAATGTTTAGAGTTGTCTCATTGCTGCTGTGTGTAAATGATTTTACTTTTGCGCCTAATACATTGTAAACAGTAACATCTATTGCATTAGTTGTTTCATACTTTAGTGTTATTGCATCCTTTGCTGGATTAGGGAAGAAACTAACTACACTTTGTTTTTTAACAGTATTTAATCCTGTAGCCCAACCTTGTGCCAATAGTGTTATGGTGTCTGCATTATGTGCACCGTTAGCATAAGCTAAACGAATTTTAACAGTTGCGTAACCAGGAATTCCTTTAGTGAAAAATTGGCCTTTTAATGGTCCAGAAACACCTTTTTTAAGTTTAAAGGTACTTGAAGAATTTGCACCAAGATTTACAATGCAATCGTATGGGTCACAGAAATCAAACTGCCAGCCAGTTGGTATTTCAAATGTAACAATTGACCAGCTAATCATAGAGTCGGCTTGCGCAGCAGAATTGTTTGTTAAAACACATTGTGCATTCTTTGGTTCTGTATCGCTACCCCAACCACTTACACTAACTACTTTGTTGTTAAAGGATAATTGTGCATTAACATTTACAAAAAATATCATGGCTATGGTTAAGTGTATAAATTTCTTCATGGTAATTTTTTTTACGAAGTAACAATTTTAATGCCACTTAATCAAACTATTTAAACTTATTTCTCTCTTTTTGTGGGTTGATGAAATTATTTATTGCCTTTTGATAAATAATTCATTAAATATGCATACTAAAAAACTCAATTACTTAAATACATATTATGAAAAAACAATTACTAACATTAGCATCATTAGCCTTAACAGGCCTAGGTGCAATGGCACAAAATTACTATGCTGTTAGGCAAGTAGGTGCCCCTGCTGATTACAGCTTGAATTATTCTACTAGCGTTACTTCAATTATGGCTCCAGGTACAACAGCCACAGTTAGCGACTCATTATCAAAAGCACTTGTTTTACCTTTTACCTTTACTTTTTATGATGTTCAATACACTCATTTTAAGGTGAGTAGCAGTGGGTACATTACATTTGATACAACTCAAACTGTTAATCAAAATACAAACATTGTAATACCAAGTGCAAGTGCACCAAAAGCAGCAATTTTTGCTTTTTGGGATAATCATAATTTCAAAAATTTAGTTTCTGGAAGTTCAACATTCCCCTCAGATGTGCGTTCTTATACCATCGGTACTGCGCCAAATAGGAAATTCGTAATTTCTTGGCGTTTAGCTCAAGGTGGCACTGTTGGTGCTACTAATGTAACTTATTTCTCATTACGCTTATTAGAAGGTTCAAATGAGTTTGAAGTAATACATGATTACGGTTTTGGTACATTTACAGCAACAGTTGGTTGCCAAAACGCTAATGGCACAGTTGGTAAACAATTAAGCGGAAGTCCAAATCGTAATTTTGGTGGACCTAATGGAAGTTATGACGCTAAATTGAGCGATGTTTATCCTTTTAAATATGGCGTACAACTTGCTTACGACATGCAAGCTACTGAGGTTAACATACCAAGCTTTATTAAGACAAATACCATTTACAATTTAGAATACACGCTAAAAAACAATGGTTCTACAAATATTACTTCTTTCAGAATTAACTTTTTAGCTACAGATGGAGTTTTAAAAAGCCAAAATGTAACTGGTGTTAATGTTGAGAACAGTGGAGGTGAATATAGTAGTATTCACAGCGAAGGATTATCATTCGCTTCAACTGGCGCAAAAGTTGTGAAAGTATGGGCTGACCAATTAAATGGAACTAATAACGACCAATTAATCAGCAATGATACTTTATCAGCATCAACTAATGTTATGGGATCTTCAGTGCCAAAAAATATTTTACATGAAGTGTTCACTTCTTCTACTTGTCCTCCATGTAAACCTGGCAATGAGGTTTTACAAGGTGTATTCCAACAAAGACATGGTTACACTGTAATTAAGTATCAATATAATTTCCCAGGTACAGGAGATCCATACTATACTACAGAAGTTCAGTCAAGAGGTGCATATTATGGTGGTATCAATAGTGTGCCAAGATTAATGGTTGACGGACAATGGAACAGTAATCCGAACAGTTACACAACTTCAATTTATGACGATTTCGTTGAAGAAGGTTTTGTTGATATCAAGGCAACACAAACTGTTGATGTAGCAACTCAAAAAATTACCCTAACTGCCAAAGTAACTCCAACAGGAGCGATTGGTGGTAACTATAAAATTCATTTCGCAGTTGTAGAACGCTACACTGCAAAAAATAAAAAGTCAAATGGCGAAACTGATTTTTACTGGGTAATGAAGAAAATGTTGCCAGATGCAAACGGTACACCTATAACATTAACTAATACTTCAGAGCAACAAATTGTTCAAAGCTATACATTCCCAGGCTCTTATCGTTTACCTTCAAGTGCAGTTACATCTGCTGGTGCATACAATGGTATTAATTTAGTTACAGAGCACTCTGTTGAAGAATTTAATGATTTAATGGGTGTTGTGTTTATTCAAAATGAAACGAATAAAACTGTTATACAATCAGCTTGGACAACTCCAAATTGGGTTGCTTCAACTAACGAAGTTAAAATGGCTGATTTAGGTTTAACTGTATTCCCAAATCCTGCTGTAACCAACTTTACTGTAAAAGCAGAAAAAGCAATGAATGGTGCTGATGTTAAAATTTATGGCATTGATGGCCGTGTAGTTCATACACAAGCTATCAGCGGAATGGAATCAGTTGTTGAGTGCTCTTTCTTAAACAATGGTGTTTACTATGTTGAAATCACTAACAACGGTCAAACTTCTACACAAAAATTAGTTATTGCTAAATAATTAACTCAGCAATATTTATAAATAAAAACGCCTCGCATTGCGAGGCGTTTTTTATTTAACGGGATTTCTAATGTTGCTATAAAGCGTGTGCAACAACTTCTTTAACTGCAGGAACCATTCGCGTTAACATACCTTCAATGCCACGTTTTAAAGTTACCGTAGATGATGGGCATCCACTACATGAACCTCTCAACTCAACGGTTACGATTCCGTTTTCAAAATCTCTGAATGAAATTTGACCGCCATCTACTTCTACTGCAGGTTTAATGTACATATCTAAAATTTCTTTAATTTGTTCTACTATTACATTGTCGTTGCCGTAATCCTTGATGTTCTCTACTGGTGCTTCTAACGCAATGGGTTCGCCAGCTGCCACGTATGATTTTAGGAACTCTTTCATAATTGGAATAATTTCTTCCCACTCAACTCCCTGAACTCGGGTAATGGTAACAAAATTATTCATAATAAATACGCCATTAACGAAACTAAACTCAAACAAGTTTTTCGCAAGTGGAGAGTAAGTTGTTGATGCTACAGTTGGAAAGTCGGCAGTTTGGTCTGGAAAAATCATGCGATTAAACACGAACTTCATTGTTTCTGGATTTGGTGTGGACTCACTGTATACGTCTAAAAAATCTTTTATATCAGTCATAAATTTAAATTTATACCTGCAAAGGTAAGCAAGTTTTTATATGTGGCTATTAGTTTTGATTATGTTAATGATCGGATGTTGTTTTTAGCTAATCACTTTTATTACGTAGTATGTTCCAAATCAGGTCTTGTTCAAACCCCTTACCAATAACATACCTTGCCACTTTTGCACGTTTACTCAAAAGGTTTTTATCCTTAGTTTCAGCCCATTTTTTATCAATTTGTTCGTTCAAAGTATGCAAATAATCTTGGTCGCTAATTTCATTGAGCGCCTTATTAAGGCAAAATTCTGAAATGTCCCTTTGTTTGAGTTCTAATTTAATTTTTACTTTCCCCCAATGTTTCACCCTAAATTTACCTCCTGCAAAAGCAATGGCAAATCGTTCTTCATTCAGGTAATTTTGCTCAATTAAGGTGAGTAAAATTTCTTGCGCATCAATACCCCAAATACCCCATTCGCTTAATTTTTCAAGTACCTCATTATGGCATCGCTCTTGGTAAGCACAATAGTTTGCAGCTTTTAATAAAGCCTGAGATGGGGTTAGTTTTATGTATTTATTGTTTTTCAAATAATGTTCGAAATTATACTATTTGCTATCATTAATTAATAAAAAGGAAGTAATATGTATTGGCTAAATAAAAAAAATAACTTTAATCGGTAATAAATACATTATACAACATACTTGCCGTTACATTTGCGTTAACAAGTGAAAAACAAATTAGCACTAAATTTATTATTTACCGCAAATGGAATTAGCGGTTTTGCCCAAGGCATTAGTATGTTGGCAATTCCTTGGTACTTTGCAAATAATACTCCATACTTCAACAAGGCCTATGGTTTAATTACCATTGGTGTTTTATTCTTTGGCTTATATGCAGGTACTTTGGTTGATAAGTATAGCCGAAAAGCGAATTTTTTAGGTAATAGTTTAGTTTGTGGTTTTTTACTACTTGCTATTGCTGTTGTTGGGTTTTATCAAAATGGTTTAAATGATATTTTAGTTGTTGCTGTGTTTGGAATTACCATGTTTAATTACAACATTCACTATCCAACTTTGTATGCTTTCGGACAAGAGATAAGTGCGGTAGAGGATTATGCCAAAGTGAACTCAAATATTGAAATTGTTGGTCAAAGTACCAGTATATTATCAGGCGGTATTGCTGCAGTTATGTTAGAAGGTGTTACAATAAACTTACCAATTATTGATTATTCTATTATAATCAATTCATGGAACATTTGGGAGATTTTTCTTTTAAATGCAGGTACTTATTTTCTAGCAGCATCACTCATATTATTTATTAAATATCAACCCATACAAAAACATGCGCAACATCCTAAAATATTTGACCGTATAAAAGTTGGGTTCACTTACCTAAGGCAACATCCCAAACTACTAATTTTTGGCATATTTAGTTATAGTGTATTTGCTATGTTATTGGTCGAAATTCATGCAGTACTTCCAGCCTATGTTGATAAACATTTACATGAAAAGGGAAGTGTTTTTGCCATTGCCGATGGTATATATGCTTTAGGGGCTTTATGTGCTGGATTGTTTGTAAACAAGGTATTTACTGCCACATCAACTCAAAGGGCAGTAATTATTTTAACAGCAATTACTGCTGCTATATTTATATGGGCATTTGCGGCTAAAAGCGTATTAGTCATATATATAGTTAGTTTAATATTGGGCTTTACCAATGCAGGTATTAGGGTTTTAAGGTTAACTTTTTTATTTAAGCAAATCCCCAACCAGTTGATGGGCAGGGTAAACAGTATTTTCAATATGCTAAATATTCTGGTTCGTTCATTATTTATTTTTCTGTTTTCTTTTCCATTCTTTAATTTTGATAACCAAATTATTTGGGCATTCTTAATTATGTCTTTATTTTTACTTCTTTCAGCTTTCGTATTGATGTTCAACACAAAACAATCTATTGAAAAATGATGCAATATTTCATTAAAGACATCGCACAGATTGTGTCGGGTAACTTTGTTCAGTTTAACGAAGCCATAAACCCTAGTGCAATAGCGCATTTATTAATTGATTCACGCAAAGTAATTTACCCAGAATCGTCTGTTTTTATAGCCATAAGTGGTGAGCGAAACAACGGTCATCATTACTTAAAAGATGCCTATGATGCAGGTGTTCGTCATTTTATTGTTGAAGAATTACCTTCTAATATATTGCCCAGTGATTGCTGCGTTATTCAAGTAAGTAACAGTTTAGTGGCTTTACAGGAGTTGGCAGCTTTTCATCGTTCGCAATTTAAATGTCCTGTTGTAGGTATTACTGGTAGTAACGGAAAAACCATTGTTAAAGAATGGTTATTTCATTTGTTAAAGGATGATGTTGCAATCATTCGTAACCCTAAAAGTTTCAATTCGCAAGTGGGTGTGCCTTTAAGTGTTTGGGGAATGAACGAGCAACATCAGTTAGGTTTATTTGAGGCAGGCATATCCAAAACAAATGAAATGGAAAAGTTGCAACAAATTATTAAACCCGATATTGGAGTTTTTACATATTTGGGCTCTGCACATGCAGAAGGTTTTAATAATGAAACAGAAAAATTAGACGAAAAACTTAAGTTGTTTCATGATGCTCAAATGTTGGTTTTTTGTGCCGATCAACCCGAGGTAACCCAGGGTGTTACACGCTTATTATTAAATCATAATCCTTCTTTAAATGTTGTAAGTTGGAGCCGTGGTAAGCAAAATGCAACCTATAAATTTGAGGTAGAACATCGTTATCAATATACTGTTATTACTACCCGTAAGGGTTCGCAAACATTAAGTGTAAATATTCCTTTTGTGGATGAAGCAAGTATTATGAATGTTTGCTCTTGTTTTGCATTTTTAATGGCTATAAACAGAGTAAGCACAGATGTGTTGAAACGTTTTGAAGAACTTCAGCCTATAGAAATGCGTATGCAATTAAAAGAGGGATTTAATAATTGCGTAATCATAAACGACAGTTATAATGCTGATATAAATGCATTACAAATTGCATTAGATTTTATGGAACAGCAAAGTGCTGGATATACTAAAACGGTTATACTAAGTGATATGTTGCAAAGCGGACTGGCAGAGCATCAATTGTATACCAATATTGCATCATTAATAAAGCAACGAAATGTCAATCGTTTTATAGGTATTGGTGCATGTATGCAAAAATATAAATCACTTTTCCCAATTGGAAGTTTGTTTTTTGATGATACCTCTTCATTTATTAATAAGTTTAGAAGTTTAGATTTTAGCCACCAAATTATATTGGTTAAAGGAGCACGTAAATTCACTTTCGAACGCATTACATCGTTATTAGAAAAAAAGGTTCACGAAACAGTTTTTGAAATTAACCTCAATGCCATGGTGCACAACTTAAATGTGTATCGCAACAAGCTAAATAAAGGAGTGAAATTGATGGGTATGGTAAAGGCTTTTAGTTACGGATCGGGTAGCTATGAGATTGCTAAAATAATGGAGTATAATAGGGTTGATTACCTGGCAGTAGCATATGCTGATGAGGGAGTAACATTACGTAAAGCAGGAATTAAAACGCCTATTATGGTTATGAATCCAGAGCCTGTTGCTTTTGATAGCATCATACAACATAATTTAGAGCCTGAAGTATACAATTTTTTTATGCTCGAGCAACTTATTAAGGCCTGTAACGGGCAAGAAATGAGTATACATATTGAAGTGGATACAGGCATGAAACGATTGGGCTTTGACGAGTTTGAAATTGATGAACTTATTACTTTACTACATCATAATCCTAACTTACGAATTAAGACTGTATTTTCGCATTTGGCTGCTAGTGATGATAAGAAACATGATTTATTTACCCATGAGCAAATTCAAAAATTTGAACGTATTAGTGATAAATTAATAGCTTCTTTTCATTATCCAATTTTACGACATATTTTAAATAGTAGTGGCATAGCTCGTTTTACTGATGCCCAATTTGAAATGGTTCGTTTGGGAATTGGTTTATATGGAATTGATCCTGCTGAAAAATTACAAAAGCAGCTTCAGGTGGTTGGGACACTTAAAACTGTTATATCGCAAATACGTGAAGTTAAATCACATGAAACTGTTGGTTACAGTCGTAAAGGGATTGTTCAACGAGATTCGCAAATTGCTGTTGTGGCAATTGGTTATGCTGATGGGTTGAATCGTAAGCTTGGTAATGGAAAGGGTTATATGATGGTTAACGGGCAAAAAGCACCAATAGTGGGTAGTATTTGTATGGATATGACCATGATTGATGTAACCGGAATAAATTGCAGGGAAGGTGATCAGGTGATTGTTTTGGGTAAAGAAGTTGACATTAATGAAATGGCATCTAAAATTGGAACCATATCATACGAGGTATTAACAGGTATCTCTCAACGTGTAAAACGCGTTTACTTTTACGAGTAGTTATTGAATTGTAAAAAAGTGTTTTGCCATTTCCTTTCCATTTATTACAATAGCTAAAACGTGTTCTCCCATATAATGTTTTCGTGTAGTCAAATCGGCAAACTTATGTTTGCGTTTTATTATAATTTCTTGCTTTGGTTTTATGAAATAAGTACCAATCTGGAATATTTTGGGTGATTTTTTTCCATTAGATTTCATGAAATAGATGTTGTACTCTACCCTGATTTGGTGTGCTATTTTATCCAATAATTGTATACTAGTTTCAAATGAAAATTCATCTCCAATTTTTAATATGTTTTTCGATAGTTTTAATTGCGTAACCTTAGCATTTACTTGGTTGTTTAATCCGAAAGTTTTTAAAGCACCAATATTCCCTTGTTTAAGTAATCCTCTGCTGGCATGTTTTACTATCCAATCAGTTTCTTTGGTTTTACCCTTCCAATTATTAACTATTTTAAGGGCTAGGTTGGGGTGGTCTTTTGATATATCATTTAAACAATTAGCAACGCTTTTTCTCACATATTCGCTCTCATCGTTTTTCAATAATTCTAAAACAGGTAAAATAGGAGTAGGGTCTTTTTTAAATGATGTTAAACCCAATGCCCATGGCAATCTTGGTCTTATGCCTTCACTGGCCAATCTACGTACATGGTAATTTTTATGTTGTGCCCATTTAATATGTTGTTTCAACATCTCTTTAGGATATTTAATAATAAAAGGCCTTACTGCAAATTCGCTGCTGCTGTATTGAGTAAAAAGTTCTAACGCTTTAATAGAGGTTGTTAAATTATCTAGTCCGTATACTTCAATAAAATCAGGAAAAATCATGGCTGTAAAGCCCTTAAATTGAGTAGCAACCTCAGTTAGTATTTCAACCTGTTTTTGGTAAGGAATTTTTATGTGTTTGTTTATGCACTCGGTGATGTGACGCATACGTTGTTTCAATTCCTTATTACTCCAAATAGTATCAAACACATCATTAATAAAAGCATTGGTATTAAAATTTTTATGATGTTGTTTTATATGGTTTGCAAGCGAGTTTACAAATTCTTTGCTAAAAAGATTTTTTAACGGTTCGGCCATTTATTGAAATTTTTAATTCAACCAATATCGCATTATTGACTAAATTTATCAGAAAGATGTATTTATTTGTTTTCTATGGTTATTAACTTTTATTTTAGGAATATAAACAAGCTTATATGTTTGTAATATCACATCAAAATATTTGAAAAGTAGGGATTTTACCTTACGTTTGAAATCTTAGTAATAAATAACTCATTTTAAGGCTGCATGAGTAAAGTAAAATTAAATATTGTAGGGTTAAGTTCAGGACAAAGTAACGGTTCCTATACATTGATTTTAGGCGAGGAGCATGGTAAAAGAAAATTACCTATAATTATTGGTAGTTTTGAAGCACAAGCAATAGCTATTGAAATCGAAAAAATAGTACCTTTTAGGCCTATGACGCATGATTTATTTTTAAATTTTGCTAGAACATTTGGTGTAAATATTATTGAAGTTGAAATATATAATTTAGTTGATGGTGTGTTTCATGCCAAACTTATTTGTGAGGTTGATGGTGAGACTCGCGAAATAGACGCCCGAACTAGTGATTCTATTGCACTGGCTGTTCGTTTTAAATGCCCTATTTATACTCATGAGCATATTATGGCCGAGGCTGCAATGATATTTACCGAAGACATGACTGAAGATGATATGATTGAAATGGATGAGTTTAATAACGAGTCACGTGGAAGTAATGAAATTGGACGTTTGAGTGATGAAGAGTTGGAACAAAAATTAACTGAAGCCCTTCAAGTAGAAGATTACCAGCGCGCGGCTATTCTACGCGATGAACTAAATAAACGAAAGTAACCTCAGATTATGGAAAAATTTACCGGATTAATAGGTGTTGTAGTAATACTTGGATTAGCTTTTTTGGTTTCAAATAATCGTAAAGCAATTAATTATCGACTAGTTTTTAGTGGCTTGGGTATTCAATTGGCGCTGGCTTTGTTCATTCTTAAAACCAGTATAGGACAAAATATTTTTGCATCTTTAGGTAATTTTATAAAAAAATTATTAGAAATGGCTGATAAAGGTGGAGAGTTTGTTTTTGGTGGCCTAGTTCGTCCAGATTTATTAAAACCTTTATTAGGGGATGCATATAGCTATGTATTTATTTTCAAAATTATGCCTGCCATTATTTTTGTGGCGGTACTTGTTAATATAGCTTATCATATTGGCTTAATGCAAATTGTTGTTTCATTTTTTGCTCGCTTAGTTCATTCGTTAATGCGTGTTAGTGGTAGCGAAGCATTAAGTAATATTTCAAGTGCATTTGTTGGGCAGGTTGAAGCTCAAATTATGATTAAACCGTATTTGGCTACCATGACCATGAGTGAGCTTTTGGCAAGTATGAGTGGAAGTATGGCTTGTATTGCAGGTGGCGTAATGGCTGTTTATATTTCTATGGGTGTGCCTGCTGCATATCTTTTAGCGGCAAGTATTATGGCTGCTCCCGCTGCTTTGGTTATTTCTAAAATTGTATGGCCAGAAACGGAAGAATCTCCAACTAAAGGGTCTGTAAAATTAGAAGTAAAAAAAACACATGCTAATTTGCTAGATGCAATCTCACATGGTGCAAGTGATGGTTTAAAAGTATCACTAAATGTAATGGCTATGCTTATTGGTTTTATTGCACTTATAGCTTTAGGAGATATTATACTGGCTAAAATTGTAGAGATTCCAAACTTTTTTAAAGCACCTGGTGAAGCAATGATTGTTGGTAGTGAAGTATTGAGTTTGAATAAAATATTTGGTGCCGTATTTTCTGTTTTTGCCTGGACAATGGGTGTACCTGCGCAAGATGTTCAAGTGGTAGGTTCATTAATGGGAACCAAAATGGTGATTAACGAATTTGTTGCATACTCACAACTTACTCCTATGATTGGTGGCGGAACTTTAAATCCTAAATCAGTAGTTATTGCAAGTTTTGCATTGTGTGGATTTGCCAACTTTAGCTCAATTGCAATTCAAGTTGGTGGTATTGGCGAATTGGCTCCTAGTCGTAGAAGCGATTTGGCTAGATTAGGTTTTCGCGCTTTAATGTGCGGTACATTGGCCTCTTATTTATCGGCTACCATTGCTGGTATTATGATGTAAAAAACAAAGGAACCTTATCGGTTCCTCTGTATGCTATCGCGTTTTAATTGTTGAATTCTTTTTAATGAGTCTATTTGATTATCGGTAATAGGTTTAGGCATTTCTTGTTGTATTTGCTGCAAATTCTTGCTTTTATTGGTGCTCGATTTACAACCTATTACACCAATCAAAACAAAACTAATGAGTAACCACAATACGTTTACTGATGATGTTTTTCTCATTATTGTTTACATTTAAAATGTATACTCCATATGGTAAATCGCTGGTACTAAAAGTAAATTTATTTATTCCCGGCTTACCTTTATCTCTTAATAATTCAATGGTCGATTTTCCTTGCACATCAACTAAACTAAAAGTTAAAATCATGCTTTGGTTTAACTCAAATTCTATTTGCGCATAATCTTTACTTGGCACAGGATATATTGAAACTTGTTGAGCAGTTTCTTTAGTGTTTTGTTTCACACCTAATCTTACATCATTACTTTTTATGCGAGATACCCATGTGTTATGTCCGCCTGATGAAACTCCATAGGAGTTGGTAATAATGCACTCTCCAAGCTTGTTGTATATTGGTTGAATACCGGTGTAATCACCCCAACGTTCAATAGTATCAAGTAATCGATCAATGCTTCCATCGCCTTTGCGTAAATGAACGGGAGCAGAAAATTCTCCATTCCAATTGGCATACACCACACTATTACCAGGGAACTTTGTGCGAGATACATGCGAAAAGGTAATCATCATACTTTGGTCACCGCCAAATCCACCTCCTGCATATGCAATACTTGGGTAGGCTATATCCATGCTGTCGTAGCTTATAATTTTACCTTTTAAAATAGGGTTTGCTTTATCTTGTAAATCAATTTTACCATAATAAACAGATGGCGCAAATAGGTTAGGGTTGATGGTGTTGCCAACATAATGAATAATACCACCATGTTGTGTAGCACTTAAAACGCGGGCATCATTGGTTTGTAAATATTGGCCACTTGGTTGCGGTGCATTTGGTTGCAAACCATAAGCTACATCGGTTTTTAACACTTTAAGTGTAAGCGTAGGATTGCCGTTTAAGTTATCGGTAATTTCATGTAAAAATACTGTGTCGTTTTGTAATGCACTTGGTCTAACCGATACAAAATAATGACCAGGTCCATAAAATTCGTTGCTACCTTTAACAGGGCAAATACTCCATATTGGTTTATCGTTGTATTTAATATCGTAGTATAATTTTTTACGTAAACTGTCGCCATTGTAACCATCATTTTTATTCACTTGCCATATTAACGATTCAATAAAACCTTCTTGCCACGATGAGTTATCACGCAAACGATTTACAGTTATAAAAAGTTCGTTATTTGATAAAGATATAATTGGGTAATCGCTCCACGAGCTATCGCCAAATGTATTACCGGGTATGGCATAAAAATTCCATTCTTTTGTGGGGTCGTTGGTTTTACTAAAACCTGTTATAATTCTCGTATCTGCCGATGTTGTTCCTTGTAAAAATACAACAATAAATCTATCTGCAACTGGATCATAAATTGCACGCGGATCATAAGTTCTGTTTAAGGTACCTAAAGCTTTACCAAAGTTTGATAACGATTTACTCAATAAAAATCTGCCCGTATCATTGAACATCATAAAATTGGTATTTACTACGCTTATAATAATACCGTTGTTTCCAATACAAACATCATTATCGTTTGGTGTGCCGTTTGTACTATTACCAATAAAACCTCTTAACATAGTAGGTGCTGGCGCTGTGGCTTTGTACAAGTTTTTGTTTGATGTTGGTATAAACGATTTGCGCTGTTCATCTAACAACAATTTTTGGTATTTGGTTGATGATAAAGGAGCAGGCGCAGCGCTTTTTATCAATACCAATTTGGGATCATAGTCTGCTACATCATCACTCATATTAACTACAACAGCAGGTGCAGAGTTATGATTAGTGGTTTTATATGTATGTTCTTGTGCGTTGGTTGCAACTAAGCTAAACAACGCAACGGTAGTTAAAATCGCTTTTTTCATGCAAGTAAATTATACTGCAATATACAAAAGCTAAATTATATATAATGTGGTGGTTTTGGAGTGTATTGGATTTATCAAAATATAATAGCAAAATATATTCTGCTTGATGTTGTAACCTTTATCGAATTGGCTATTACGATTTATATTTCTTAGCCTTACTTGTTTTCTGTGATAAAAAATCCCCAACCTTGCTTACGCGTTTTGCGTCTGACGGTTTCTGTGTTTTCTGTGAAAAATTACCTACAACACCCGCAATTTAAAATGCTCTTCTGCTTGCTGGGTTCTGAAATATACCAAACCAATGTAAAACAAATCGACAGTTACGGTTACTTTGGGGTGATGTTTAATTTCTTCCCAGGCTTTCGTCATTCCTTTGCTCCAGTATATGTCATCAAAAATGAGTACACTGTTGTTGTGTGTTTTTTGTAGCAATAAATTGAAGTAATTGATGGTGGCTTCGTAGGTATGATTTCCATCTATAAATGCTAAATCAACCTGAGTTAATTCATTTAATACAGCAGGCAGTAAATTGTTAAAATTACCTACACGCAAATCAATTTTATCAGTTAGATTTAGTTGTGTAAAATGTTGTTGAGCAGCTTGGGCAATTTCATTAGCACCTTCAATGGTAATTAGCTTTGCATTGTTGGGCAATCCTTTTGCAATACACATGCTGGTAAAACCCAATGATGTACCCAATTCCACACAATTTAGATAATCGTATTTGGTAACCATACGATAAATAATGTGTGCTAAACGGGTTGGTTTTGCATGCGTTTTAGCAAAGTAGGCAATGCTTTTGGTACGTTGTTTATTTAGGCTACCCAAAGCACCAAAATCTTGTTGGGTAATTTGGGTTTGGTTTTGTTGGGCTGATTTTCTGATCGATTCAATCGGTAAAAGCTCTATTGCAGTTTTTTGGCGTGCTATACAACTGTTATATAGGTCGAATACAAAAGGAGAGTGCAACACATCAATACGTGTTGCACTCCAGTAATGTTTAATAAAGTTTGCAATAAAATGCCAGTTCACCGTCAATTAGTTTTGTGGGTTTTGTTTTAAAAACTCACGAATGGTTTTAAGCTTATCTTCTAATTGTTGGATTTGGCGTTGTGCACCTTTTATTTTATCAGTAATTTGAACAACCATTGGATTATCATTGCTGGCTTTAGCAAAGAAACCTAAGTTGTTTTCCCAAGTATCAATATCGCTGCGTAAACCTCTAATTTTATCAAGTACAAATTTCTCTTCACGTTTAATTTTCTGTGCTCCGTTTGGTGCATTTACCATAGCTTCTAAGTGACCTTTTTCTTTCATGTCTCTTAGCTCTTGGTTGGCTTGGCGGAACTTATTAAACACCTTATCGTTTAACTCTTGGTATTGTTTGTTGATGCGTTCTTTTTCGCCCATTGGCACAAATCCAGTATTATTCCAGCTATCTTGAACCGCTTTTAAATCGGCTAAAATATTTGCACCTTCTTCACGGGTTAGTAATTCCTCTAATTTACCAACTAGTTCTTTCTTAGTTTCTAAATTTTGTTTTTGCTCTTCAATTTGCGAAGCATAGTGTTGTGCTTTTTTCTCGAAGAAACTATCGCATGCTGTCCTAAAACGCTTCCAAATTACATCAGAAATTTTTTCGGGCACAGGGCCACTTTTCTTCCATTGCTCTTGCATGCGTTTTAGTTCATCGGTTTGTTTATTCCAATCCAATGGCATTGCTGCAATGGCTTCAGCTTTCTCGCAAAGTTCGTTCTTTACTTTTAAGTTGGTATCACGCTCTGCCTGTAAGGTTTTAAAGAACACATTTTTGTTGCTAAAAAATTGGTTACGTGCACCTCTAAACTCATTCCAAATTTCATCGCTAACTTTTAATGGCACCTGACCAATTTTGCGCCAATCATCCATTAATTGGTTAACAATAGTGGTGTTTTCCATCCACTCTTTTATACGTGTGCTGTTAAAGTTCGAAAACTGAAGTGCTTTAGCTAACAATTCTTTTTTAGCCACTAAATTATCTTCACGTTTGCGTTCACGATCGGCTTGTAAAGCCTTTATCATTTCAAATATTTTATCGCACTCGGTTTTAAATCTATTCCAAATGTCTTCGTTACTTTCTTTTGGCACAGGTCCTATGGTGCGCCATTCTTCCTGAAACTTTTTCAACATAATTAATGCTTTGTTGATGTTGGTTTCAAGTGCTAATTCAGTAACACGTTTAGTTAGGTCAATTTTTTGATCTAAGTTTTTTCTACGGTCAAGTTCTTTTAACTCATTGTTTATAGAAAGTCTGTCGTAGTATTTATCAAGTAATAAACGGTAGCTTTCCCATAAACGTTCAATATGTTCTTTAGGAACGTTTTTCACCTGTTTCCATTCGCTTTGTAAATCTTTTAAGCGTTTAAAACTTTCAGGTGTTTCTTCCTCGTCAAGTAATTTTTGTATCTCTTTAAGTAAATTTTCTTTTTTACCTAAGTTGCTTTGGCGCTCAGCTTCTTGTTTTGCAAGTTCTGCTGCACGCTTGTCTTTTAATTCTTTGTATGCATGGTAAAACGTTTCGCGTGTTCCATCGCTCTTGTAACTAAAATCATCTTTGTTTCCACCTGCTTCCACAAAAGCATTTAGTGCCAATGTGCGTTCGTCTGCAAGTAATAGTTCAAAAATGGGCTTAATCACTTTAAAAATGTGTGAAGCTTCAGTTAAGTCTTTTTCCTTAACAATGTTTTGCGCCAATTCAACCAATTCTTGTTTGGTTAATTGTGCATAGTTTTGTTCTTCGGCCTGCATTTCTGCTACAGCTTCTAAATCTTTGTCGCCATGAGTTACGTCTGCTGTTTCAACGTTTTCAGCAGCCAATGCATTCATTTCCGCCTCAGATGGCTGCACTGTTGGCGTGGTCGGGGTAGTTTCAACCAAATTGGTTGTTTCCAAGTTGTTCATTTCTTCTGTCATTGCCTTAATTTAAAGGGACGTCAAAGGTAAATAAATTACTTTAAATTCTTTACCATTTACTAATACAGTAAACCTACTACGCTACAAATAGTTAACATTACGCTGTAAGTTTTTGCAAATGCTTGTTTTTTAGTGCATTTAACTTTGGGTTTATGCATAAGTTGTTTAACTAAATTGTTTACAATTGACTTTTGAATCTTAAAATTTAGCTATTGATTTAGAATGATGTAATTTTGTTGAATCAACATAATGATATGCCGGTAAAAATTATTGAATGTCCGCGTGATGCCATGCAAGGGATCCATGACTTTATACCTACCCAAACCAAAATTGATTACATCAATGCACTTTTAAAAGTTGGGTTTGATACCATTGACTTTGGAAGTTTTGTTTCGCCAAAAGCCATACCTCAATTGCGAGATACAGCCGAAGTTTTAGCAGGTTTAAATTTAAGCGAAACCCAATCAAAACTTTTGGCCATTGTGGCAAATTTGCGTGGTGCAAATGATGCCGTGGTTCATGATGCCATCCATTACATTGGTTTTCCGTTTTCTATTTCCGAAACGTTTCAGCAACGTAATACCAACAGCAGCATAGCACAATCGTTAGACACCGTTAAACAAATGCAAGAATTGTGTACATCAAAAAACAAATCATTGGTGGTGTACATTTCTATGGGATTTGGTAACCCATATGGCGATGATTGGAACGCAGAAATTGCCATGCATTGGGTAAACGAAATGGACAAAATTGGTGTGAAAATTTTATCCTTAAGTGATACCATTGGCATTGCCAACCCCGAGAGTATTAGCTATATGTTTAGCCATTTAATTCCTGCATTTAAACACATTGAGTTTGGCGCACACTTACACACCACACCCGAAACTTGGGAAGAAAAAGTACATGCAGCTTACAGCAGTGGATGTAACCGTTTTGATGGTGCCATAAAAGGTTTTGGAGGTTGCCCAATGGCAGCAGATAATTTAACCGGAAACATGCCAACCGAAAAAATGCTAGACTATTTTAACCGAAACAATATTGATTTAGGGTTAGACACCAAACACTTTAACCATGCCATGCTAATGGCAGGAACGATGTTTCATTCGTATTAATATTTACATCAACCCAATTAATATTTTTACATTGGTTTGGTTACAAAAAGCAGTTTTTAATACTTGCTTTCTGTTTGACAAATTATTTTCATCAAAAGGTAATTCTATTAATCTTTTTAATTCCGTCTTCATATTTTGCGCAGTGTTGGCAACGCTGCATAAATTGGCTAAACCGGTGTTTTCTACCATTAAATTATTTACCACACACCAACGTCCCTGATAAAGCACATTAATTAATTTTAGTTTAATGCCAGTACTTTGAAATGTAGGTAAAACATTTACCTGTGCATCTTGTGTAAGTTGCGTAATTTCTGCCGTGGTGGCGTGTTGCAACAGTTGTATATGCGGATAATTTTCTACTGCTTTTTTTAGTGCAGCTGATGGATTATTACCGGCAATGATAAATCGAATAGTTAAATCGTTAAATACCTGATTAACCAAAAAGCGTGCAGCTTCATCGTTTTCGCCTACACTTAAATTGCCATGATAAAAAACAAACTTTCCATTGCCTGTTTTAGATGTTACGTTTTGGTTGGCATGAAAGGCGGGTAACAAACTCACATTTTTATAACGCGATTTAAGTGCTGTTACATCGTTTGGAGATATAGCTAAAATGTGGTTGGCATGGTTTAAAATTTCTTCAAATCGTGTTAACCTATCTGCTTCTTTGGCAAAGAAGTATTTCTTAAAAAAGTTACTTTCTACTTCTTCTAATTTACGGTAATAATCGTGCTCAATGTTATGCATGCGCACTATTTTTAACCTATTGGCTAAAAGCGGTTCATTTAAAAAGAAACACGAGTGTAAACCTTCAAACAAAATAGGTGCCTTATCTTTTAATAAGTTTTGTAGTAGGGTAGCATCATTTCGGGTAGAAACAATGTAGGGCAAAGATCCTACAAATGGATTTACAAAAGTTCTGCGTGGATAGTAGTTTACTGTTTTACAAATTTTAGATAATTCGGCAGAGCGTTCGCGACCATATTCAAAAACGTGCAGGTTAATTTCAACACCAGCTTCAAACAATGCTTTTAGTTTGTAATACACATCAATTACTCCTCCATAATTTGGAGGAAACGGATTGTCGAAACTAATTACATGCAATTGTTTAACCATGCACTACATTGTTGTATATTGATATGAGGAGTTTTTCTTGTGTTTCCCAATGCCATTGGTTGGCAGCTTGTTTGCAATTATCAACCAAATTTTGGTAATACAAAACATCGGTTAATAAATGTTCAATGGCTGCTTGTATGTTAACAACGTTTTCATCACATAAAACCGCAACTTCATATTGTTTATTCAGGTTTTGATATTCTTCAAAATTTGCACAAACAACAGGTATACCGGCTTGCACATAATCAAAAAATTTATTGGCTATGCTGTAACGGTAACTTAAACTTGAGTTGCTTAATAGGTTGATACCAATTTTGGCTTGTTGGGTAATTTCGTGTAATTTATCGGGTGTTACTTTGCCTAACATTTTTACTTTGTTACTTAAGTTGTTTTTGGCAATCAGTATTTCAATTTGTTCTTTTAATAAACCATCGCCAACAATCCATAATTCGGCTTGTATGTTTTGCATGGCCAATATGGTTTGTTCAATACCACGACCAATATTTAAATCGCCTTGATAAAGGATAATATTCTTTTTATCACCTGATTGTTGTGCCATTTTTTTGATGGGCATGTTGTAAATCACATCAAACTTTTTGCCATACAAATTGGTGAAAATTTCGGCAAGTTTTGGTCCAACGGTATAACAGGAATCCATTATAGGAATACACGTTTTAAGCATTGTTTGCCAAATGTTTTTAATGAAAATTCGATTGTATAATTCAGGTACTTCTGTAAAATATTCGTGGGCATCAAATACTAATTTTTTGCCTCGCATTTTTGCAGCCAAAGTGCAGGGTAAAATGGTATCTGCATCAACAGCACTAATGATGGTACATTTAGCGAACAATAAAAAAATGAAAAGTTTTAAATTGTATTCGAGGTAAAATAATGGTCCGTGCTCAAACCTGCATTTAATGCGGTGTTGGTTAAATAATAAATTAGGTAATGCAATTGAATGTGGACGTAACCTGCCAACTAAAGTTACCTTATAACCCGCTTTTTGCAATGTAGTACAAATGCGCTGCATCCTTTGGTCGGTAGTTAAATCGTTGGTTACGGTAAATATTATTTGCTGCTGTTCCAAATCAATTGATGTTCGTTATTGTAGCGCAATTTATCATTATCTAACAAGTAACGTATAATGGTGGTTACTTTTTCTGGTTGATATTCTGGAATGGCTTTTACTGCATCTGTAACATGTAAAGGTTTTTGTAGTAAAAGTAATTGTAGTTTTTCTTCAATGGCATCACTTTCTGTAGTTTTAAAATCTCCTTTTAGTTTGTTTAAACAAACGTCACATACACCACAATCTTCAGAACCAAACTCATTAAAGTACTCAACAATTAATTTACTGCGGCAACGGTTCTTGTTGTTGGCATAGTTTATAATTGCCTGTAATTTTTCATGAGCAACCTCTTTGCGTTGGTGTATTAGTGCTGCGCGTAAATCAATTAATTCGGCTGCTATACGTTGGGTGGTAAAGGTTATTTGAGGTTTGTCTTTTTGTGGTTGGTAATCGGCTAATTCAAGTTTGTTAAGTTGGTATAAAAACTGTACCAAAAACTTCGCATCTTTACCAATACGTTTGGCCAATTGTTGTTCGTTAATTTGCACATAACTATCAAACATACCACCGTGGCTGCGCAAAAGTAATTTAATCAGTTCATCATACTTTTCATTTTCAACCTGAAATTTATACAAATCAGCATGATTAACCGTAAACTTGAATTTAGAAGGTTCAAAAAACGATTCGTTTAATGCAATTAAATTACATTGTTGTAATAATTTTAGTGCAGGATAAACTACTTGTGCATTTAAGTTAAAACGTTGTACAAACTCTGCTAAATCAAAATCAAAACTTCTGTCAAGTAAAGCCCCTACCGGCAAACTGTAATAATTACATAATGCCTGATAAACACGTTTAATTTCTTGTTCTTGCGGAAATGACAACGCCAATTTATGTTGTGCCGTTTGTTCATCTCCTTCGTGGTGAAGTAACACACAATATGCTCTATTGCCATCTCTGCCCGCACGACCAGCTTCTTGGTAATAACTCTCTAAAGATTCTGGCATTTCATAATGAACCACTACACGCACATCAGGTTTATCAATTCCCATACCAAAAGCATTGGTACATACTATAATTCTTGTTCGATTCTCAATCCAATCTTCTTGTTTTTTTGTACGCATCAAATGCGGTAAACCAGCGTGGTAATAATCAGCAGATATTCTATTTTTTCGCAAATACATAGCTAATTCTTGTGTTTGCCTGCGGTTGCGTACATATACTAAACCACTACCTTTTACTCGGTTTAATATATGTATCATGCGCTCTAATTTTTGTTCGGTGTAGTTCACCACATAACTTAAGTTGCTGCGTGTAAAACTCTTGTTAAAAACATTACGTTTTTTAAAGCCAAGTTTATCTTGAATATCACCAATTACTTTTTCTGTTGCAGATGCAGTTAATGCCAACACTGGTACATTTTTAAGCAATTCTCTGGCTTCAGCTATCATTAAATATTCAGGCCTAAAATCGTAACCCCATTGGCTAATACAATGTGCTTCATCAATGGCCAATAATGTGCAATTTAAATAAGGCAATCGTTCTCTAAAAGCTTGTGTTTTTAATCTTTCGGGTGATAGGTATAAAAACTTGTAGGCTCCATTTTGTGCATTCTCTATGGTAAGTAGCTGTTCTCTCATACTCATACCACTGTATAATGCAGCTGCTGGTATATCTCGTTTTTGGAGTTGTTCTACTTGGTCTTTCATTAAAGCAATAAGCGGACTAATAACCAAACACAAACCATCTTTTGCCATTGCAGGCACTTGAAAGCAAATAGACTTTCCGCCACCTGTTGGCAATAAGGCCAGTGTATCGTTTCCGGCCAAAGCAGAGTTGATGATATCTTCCTGTAATGGCCTGAAATTATCGTAGCCCCAATATTGTTTTAATATTTCGTGAATTGAAAGTTTCATTGTTAAACTATAACGCCATCTTTCATCACCAATTTTCTATCGGCCCTATTTGCTAATGCTTCATTATGTGTTACAATTACAAAGGTTTGGTTAAACTCTTGTTTTAGCTTAAAAAATAAATCGTGCAGTTCTTCTGCGTTTTTCGAATCAAGGTTTCCACTAGGCTCATCGGCAAAAACTACCGCAGGTTTATTTATAAGTGCCCTTGCCACTGCCACGCGTTGCTGCTCTCCACCTGAGAGTTGACCTGGTTTATGGTTTAATCGTTCGCCTAAATTTAGGTAGTTTAAAAGTTCTTTTGCTCTGGCCTCTGTTTCCGTTTTATTTTTATTGCCAATCCAAGCGGGGAAGCATACATTTTCTAAAGCAGTAAATTCTGGTAATAGTTGATGAAATTGAAAAATAAATCCAATTTTACTGTTTCTGAACGCTGCTAATTTTTTTGCCGAAAGATGTGTTACGTCAATATTATTTATAATAACTTCTCCAGAGTCGGGTTTATCTAATGTGCCTAATATTTGCAAAAGTGTGGTTTTACCTGCACCACTAGCACCAACAATGGCAACCACTTCTCCTTCGTTAATGGTTAAAGAGGTTCCTTTTAAAACTTTTAGTTGGTTGTAAGCCTTGGTAATGTTTTTAGCTGTAATCATTTTTTTGCAATAATTTTATAGTAGGCACAATCCTCTTTACGTGCAATAGTTTCTAAAACAAATAAATTATTTACATCAATATCACGTTCTTTTTTTGTTGTTAGGATGTATTTACCTGATGTTAAATTACTGTCTTCATGGTTTGTAATGGTGTTGTTAAAACCCAAGAGCGCGTCTTTTTTAGCATAGCAATTTACAATAAAGGTAACATCCGAATGAAGAATATAGATACTATCATTTTTATGATCTCCTTGCCTTATTTCTTTTAAAATATTGCCCAAAGATGTGTGCATATTGGTGTATACATTATTTTTAATAATGTATTGATAAGCTGGCAGAAACAAAAGGATGAAAAGCAAGCTGAAAGAGGGTTTATTATTGGCTATAAACAAAGCCGCAGCTAGGCCAATAATACATGCAATGATTGGGTATAATGAAGCATCATACCAATATAATTTTGTAGATGATAGACACAATAATGTGCTCGTACCTGCCAATGCAAATAGCATAAATATACCGAGTTTTTTCACACTACTTTGTTCACTTTTTATAAGGTAAATAATGGCTATAGGCAAAGCATAAATCCAATTCATCAACCTGTTTTCGGTTATAAATGCTTTGTAATAATAATAGAATGGGAGTTTATCTTGGTTTAAATAAGTTTGTTGTTCAAGTCTGCCCCCTAATTCAAATTTTATTACAGCATCTATATAGCCAGGTGTTAGCAAATTTCTGTACCAATAATATCCCGGAACTAATAAAATAAAAATAAGTACCCCCGCATAAAAGCCCCAGCCTTTTAATATTGGAATAAAATGGCGTGTATATATTGCCCATGCAATTAAACCAGGTAAAACCAATAACCCTGCAATACCTTTGGTTAAGCAACCTAAACTTAATAAAAGGGCTGTGGCAACTAAATACCATTGTGCTTGTGGTTGATGAGCTCTTGTTGTAAATATGTAAAAGGATAACGATTGTGCCAATATTAAAAAGGCCAGTATACTATCGGTATCACCGCTGCGGGCAATATGTTGGCTAACAAATCCCGTTGAACTTAGTAAAACAAGAGGTAATGCTAATGCGTATAGTTTGTCTTTTAAAACTTTTAATCCAACAAGGTAAAGCAATATTGTGCTAAATAATGCAAATATGGCTGAAGCCAATCTTACTCCTAATTCATTAAATCCAAACAGTTTGATAAAAGGCAGCATACACCATAATGCAAAAGGGGGTTTGGTGTTCCCAAAATCAGGTTTGCCTAATAAAAACACTTCTAAAAAATTCCCCTTTTCTAACATTTCTTGTGCGTTTAATGCATACCACGATTCGTCCCACATGTAAAATGGAGCGCTATCCAATTTGTGGAATAACGAAAAGTAGCTGATTAGCAGCAGCAATAGCCAATAAAATAAACCGTTTGAGCGATGTATAATGTTCATCAATGGCAATAATAACAATAATAGATTTAACTATGACTGATTCATGCAATTTTTAAAATTTCTGATTCTAATTTTAAATGCTATTTTCGCACCAAAATTTCCGAAAATGAACATTCACGAATATCAAGCTAAACAAGTATTAAAATCATTTGGTGTTGCTGTGCAAGAAGGCATAGTGGCTGAAACTGCTGACGAGGCGCACGCTGCTGCTCTTAAACTAAAAGAGCAATATGGTAGTGATTTTGTTGTAGTTAAGGCTCAAATACACGCAGGTGGCCGTGGTAAAGGAACAATTGTAGGTAAAGAGCAACGTGGTGTTGCCGTGGCAAAAAACGCTGACAAAGCAAAAGAAATTGCAGGGAATATTTTAGGAGGTACTTTAGTTACTATTCAAACAGGCCCTAAAGGTAAGTTTGTTAGTAAAGTATTGGTTGCCCAAGATGTATACTACCCAGGAGCAAATGAACCTAAAGAATATTACATGAGTGTAATGCTTGATCGTTCTCAATCAAAAAATATTATTGTATACAGTACTGAAGGTGGTATGGATATCGAACACGTTGCAGAACATACTCCTGAATTAATCCATAAAGAAACGATTGATCCTAAAGTGGGTTTGCAAGGATTCCAAGCACGCAAAATTGCGTTTAATCTTGGACTATCAGGTGAGGCGCACAAACAAATGGTAAAATTTGTTACTGCACTATACACCGCTTATGATAGCAGTGATTCGGCTATGTTTGAAATTAACCCAGTTTTAAAAACAGCTGATGATAAAATAATTGCAGTTGATGGTAAAGTAAGTTTTGATGATAGCGCATTATACCGTCATCCAGATTATGCAGCAATGCGCGATTTAGCAGAAGAAGATCCAACTGAAGTTGAAGCAGGTAAGCACAACCTAAATTTTGTTAAATTAGACGGCAATGTAGGTTGTATGGTTAACGGTGCTGGTTTAGCAATGGCTACTATGGATATCATTAAATTATCGGGTGGTGAGCCTGCCAATTTTCTTGATGTTGGGGGAAGCGCAAACGCTACAACTGTTGAGGCAGGTTTCCGTATAATTTTACAAGATCCAAATGTAAAAGCTATTTTGATTAATATTTTTGGGGGAATTGTTCGTTGCGACCGTGTTGCACAAGGTGTTGTTGATGCTTACAAATCAATCGGTAATATTCCAGTGCCAATCATTGTTCGTTTACAAGGAACCAATGCAGAGCAAGCTAAAAAATTAATTGACGAATCAGGATTAAAAGTATACTCAGCTATTGTTTTAAAAGAAGCAGCCGACTTAGTACAAAAAGCGGTGAGTGGTACTATTTAATTCATATTTACGCATTAAAAATAAAACCTCGGGAATTTCTCGAGGTTTTTTTATTGACTTTTATTACTTGTTCTGCTGATGCTTAGTGGGTTAGTTTAATGATTATTAACATAAAGCAAAAAGTTTCGGGTTTAATAGTCTACCTTCGTACAATGCACGTTGCATAATTAAGCACACTAAATAAATAATAATGGGTAGATCACAAGAAACATTCAGTAAAAAAGAAAACGAGAGAAAAAAACAAAAGAAAAGGAAAGATAAAGCCGAAAAGCGCGAAGAACGTAAAGCCAACTCAGATAAAGGAAAATCGTTTGAAGATATGTTAGCTTACGTAGATGAGAACGGTAACTTAACAACTACTCCTCCCGATCCTAAGAAGAAAAAAGTATTTAAAGAGGAAGATATGCAGATAGGTGTTTTTAAACGCGCTGCAGAAGAACCTCAAGATACATTGCGCACTGGTATTGTAACTTTCTTTAACGAGTCGAAAGGTTTTGGCTTTATTAAAGATTCAGTAAATAATGATAGCGTTTTTGTTCACATCAACAGCTTAAAAGAAGCCGTTAAAGAAAATGATAAAGTTACGTTTAACGTAGAAAGTGGTCATAAAGGACTAAATGCGGTTAATGTTTCTTTGATAAAATAATACCTTAAACATACATTAAATTACAACCGCGAACCTCGCTGTTGTCCATTCTTCCTAATACTTCAAAGGTTCCGTCATCAAGCAATCGCCCTATGTCTTGTGTTTGAATAAACGCACAACTGTCTACGTTTGCCAAGTCAATTACATTTATAATGCCTGCCTTACCGGTTGGCATTAATGTAAACGGATCATTTAGGTCAGTAATTACTATTTTCATCCAAGGTGCACAATTAAATATTCCATCACACTTGGCGTATGCTTGAGAGAGTAATTCTGTCATTCCATATTCCGAATGAATTTGTTTTACCTTAAAATTTTCCTTCAAAAAATCATGAATTTCAATACGGGTTTGCTCCTCTCTGCGGCCTTTCATTCCGCCTGTTTCCATAACTATCGTATTTTTTAAATCTATGGCAAACTGCTCGGCAAAATCAAGTAGTGCAAAAGTTACTCCCAATAAAAAAATCTGTTTATTCTCTTTTAAAAGTTGCTGTATGGTTTGGGCTAATTTTTTGAAATCATACAAATAAAATCCACTTTTTGGATGTTCACTTGCATCAATAAGGCCTTGTGCCATATCTATTAAGCTGCTTCCGGTACGCTCTAAATAATTAGGTAACAAGCACAAAAAAACATATTGTTTGGGCGAACCATAAAATTTTTGAAAGCCTGTAAGGTAACTTAATTGGTAAATAGCATTATCAGCAACATAATGTTTGGATGGAACGCCCCCGCTTGTGGTGCTGCTGGTGAAAATAGTTTGAGGTTGGAAATTACCTGTTTTAACTTCGTGTTTTTTAAAAAAGCTAACGGGTAAAAAACGGCAATCATTTAAACTTTTTACTATGGTTTTATCGTTGGTTAATTTAACAAATTGATGTAGGAGTGGGTTATGCTTAAGCTGATAAGAATATAACTGTAAGGCTAATTCATCAAAATGTATTAATTTTGAATCAATAGATCGTTGTATGAAGTCAACTTTGTTAAAAAGCATAGTACTATTTTTATCTGCCATTTTGCTGTATGCCTGCAAAGGTGGTGAAATATATCCTATAATTCCATCAATAGAGTTTGAAAAGAGTTCTTACATTAATCGTGATTCTACTAATCTGTTGGTTTTTTCTATTAAATTTAAAGATGGAGATGGAGATATTGGACTTGAGGACGGTGATACATTGCCTCCGTATAACAATATAAAAAATCCCTTAACGGGTAAAAATACCAACATTTACTACAATAATTTATATGTAGAGTTTTTGAGAAAAGAAGGGGATAATTATAATTATGTTATTGCCGATTTCTCGGGCGACACACTTCGTGCTGATTTGCGTGTTATGCCACTTACACCAGAAGGTAAATATAAGGCTATTAGAGGAACAATAGAAGTTACACTGGAGCCAAGTGTGCTTTTAAATGATGGTGATACTGTTAAATTACGATTTCTACTGATAGACCGGGCATTGCACTTTAGCAATGCCGCGGAATCAGAAGATATTATTATTATGAAATAGTTGATTGATGTGATGAATTAAAAATCATCATCATCATCATCGTCTTCAAAACCAAATCCTTTTTCGTAATCTACGTCCATAGTATCGATGTCAAGATCAACATCTTCATCAGCTTCTGTAGTCTCTACATCGTCAATAATTTCATCTTCATCCTCGTCATCATCATCGTGCACTTTTTTGGGCGCGATTTTTTTGGTTGCAGACTTTGCTGCTGTTTTGGCTCCTTTTTTTGCTGGAGTGCTTTTAATTGGTGTACTTTTTTTGGGCTTAGTCATCTTAACTTTAAAAAGGTTTGCGGTAGCACAAATTTAATTGTTTTTGTTTATTGTCAAGCAAAGTTAAATAATATTTAATATGCTTTTCGTGGCGTGAATTAATGAAACCGAATATTAAAATGCAAAAAAGTTTGGTAAATTATTTAAAAAAAGATTTCGTTAGCTGCTATAAAGGTATTGCAATGTGCGTTTACAATGTCTGCAATCAGTGGTGAATATCCGCCTCCCATAGCTGCTACTATTGGTATTTCAAGGTTTTTACAAATTTCAAAAACTACTTCATCTCTTTGTTTACAATCTGCAGGAGTTAGGTTAAGTTTTCCAAACTTATCAGTTGATAATACGTCAACCCCACTTAAATAAAACACAAAATCTGGGTTATGTTGGTCTATTATTTTTGGCAAATGTGTTTTTAAAAGTAATAAATAATCTGCTCCGCAGATTCCATCAGGTAATTCTATATCCAAATCACTCTTTTCTTTAAAGAAAGGATAGTTGTTTTTACCATGCATGCTAAAAGTAAATACAGCTGGGTTTTGTTCAAATATTTGTGCTGTACCATTTCCTTGGTGCACATCTAAATCTACAATTAGTATTCTTTTAATTAATTGATGATGTAACAAATAATTACTAGCAATAGCCAAATCGTTTAATAAACAAAAGCCTTCGCCTTTATTGGTAAAAGCATGGTGTGTGCCACCAGCTACGTTTAATGAAACGCCATATTGTATAGCAAACAGCGCACAATCAATGGTGCCTTGCGCAATACATATTTCACGTTTTACCAATTCTGGTGTTAACGGAAAACCTATTCTGCGAATATGACTTGCATCTAATGTGCAATTTTTTAGCGCCTGCCAATATTCATAATCGTGGGTAAGTTGAATTATTTTTTCTTCGCACAACCCTGGCTCAAATAGGTTATCAGTAGTTATAATACCATGATGTAATAGCTGTTTAGGAATGAGCTCATATTTTAACATAGGAAAACGATGCCCATCGGGAAGTGAATGTTGGTATATGCTTGCGTATGCTATTTTTAACATGATTTGGGATGCAAAATAAATAGCTTTGTTATATCGATTGGTTTTAATTACTTTTATTTTGTCAAAAACGGGATTAATATATGAAAATACTTGTTCTTAAAGAAAGTAAGCCAAACGAAAAACGTGTTGCACTAACACCTGCAGTTGCATCTCAATATGTTAAACAGGGTTATGTTTGTTTGGTTGAAAGCAATGCTGGATATGATTCAAGTTTTGATGATGATGCATACAAAAATGCAGGCTGTATAATTGTAAATAAAATTGATGGTTTACAACAGGCTGATATTGTTATTAAAGTAAATGCACCAAATACAGATGAAGTTGCTGCTATGAAAATAGGCAGTATTCTCATTTCATACATATATCATTTGTTTAATCCTGAATTGGTTAATCAGTTTGTTGCTGGCCAAATAAGTGCTTTTAGTATGGATGCGATACCTCGCATTTCTAGAGCTCAAAGTATGGACGCATTGAGTTCTCAAAATAATTTAGCAGGATATAAAGCCGTTATTTTAGGGGCGGATGTAATGGGTAAAATATTTCCATTGATGATGACCGCAGCAGGAACATTAACTCCATCAAAAGTATTGATATTTGGCGCTGGTGTTGCTGGTCTTCAAGCCGTGGCAACAGCCAAACGATTGGGTGCTGTGGTTGAGGTAACTGATGTACGACCTGAAACTAAAGAACAAGTAGAATCTCTTGGTGGTAAATTTATTGAAGTAAAAAGTGAAGGGGTAAAAGTAGAAGGTGGATACGCAAAAGAAGTTAGTGCCGATTATTTACAAAAGCAAAAAGAGGCTGTAAATAATAGATTATCTCAGGCTGATTTAGTTATTACTACAGCCCTAGTAGCCGGTAAAAAAGCGCCTGTTTTAATTACAGAAGAGCAGGTTAAGTTAATGAAGTTGGGTAGTGTTATTGTTGATATGGCCGTTGAGCAAGGAGGAAATTGTGAACTGAGTGAATTAGACAAAACAGTAGTTAAGCATGGAATTACCATTGTGGGTCAAAGTAATTTACCAAGCACACTTGCACAAAATGCCAGTGAGCTTTATGCAAAAAATATTTATAATTTACTCATGCATTTATCATCTAAAGATGGCATGAAATGGGAATTTGAAGAAGAAATAACCAAAGGAACATTAATTACACATCAAGGTAAAATTATTCATCCTTCATTAATAACAGCAGTAGCTTAAACACAAATTTTTATGGAAAAAATATTATCTATTTTAACAGAAAACATGGAACTCATCTACCTTATTATCCTGATGATTTTTGTGGGAATTGAAATCATTGGCCATGTGCCCTCTGTTTTACACACACCATTAATGAGTGGTGCTAACGCCATACATGGCGTTGTTATTATCGGATCTATCATTGTAATGGGACAAGCTGAACATGTGTTGTCTTTATCACTTGGTTTTTTAGCAGTTGTACTTGGAACACTAAATGTTGTTGGTGGTTTTGTTGTTACCGATAGAATGCTGGAAATGTTTAAGAAGAGAAAGTAACGAGGAAAATTCGAAATTAGCTACGCTGAACTGAGTTTCGAAAGGCGGAGATTGGGAACTTGTATTGATTGTTAGGTAAATAATGAATAATGAATAATGAATGTTGAATTTCGAATGTCGAAGTTGAATGTTACTATTCAAAACTGAGTAATTACTTCCTAATAAAAGTATAATATGGAGTCATCAAAAAAGTATAACCTAGAGGAACGTTTGATTGATTTTTCAATATTGATATTAGATGTAATTGAGCAATTACCTAACGATAAAATTGGAAATCACTTGGGTGGACAATTACTGAGAAGTGGGACATCTCCCGCTTTAAACTAAGGAGAGGCGCAAAGTGTAGAGTCTCGAAACGATTTTATTCATAAGATGAAAATATGTTTAAAGGAGTTAAGGGAAACGGGTATTTGTTTGAAAATTATTATTAGAAAACCAGTTATGAAAAATTTAGTCCTAGCAGAAAAAGCATTTGCCGAATCAAACGAGTTGGCTGCAATTTTCAATAAAAGTATTGATACCGCAAGTAAAAACAAACGTTCCTCTAGGTTATACTTTT